>JAFURH010000037.1 GCA_017471945.1 Clostridia bacterium
AAAAGATTGTTGTTTTGTTCGTTGATCCTTGCCGTTCCCATATTGCAGTTTATTCTCTTTTACGTGTACGTAAACTTAAATTCCATTTTATTGGCGTTCCAAACCTACGAGCGGAAAAGTGGAGCGACGGGCTATAATATTACGTTTGCGGGATTTGACAATTTCGTCGAAGCGTTTCACGTGATAAGCGATAGGGGGTATTTATTTACCAATTCCTTGATCCATTATTTCGTGGGGTTATTGATCTCTATGCCTCTTTCGTGGTTGCTTTCTTATTACATCTATAAAAAGGGGGCAGGCGCGGGCTTTTTCAAGGTGATCTTGTATTTACCCCATATCCTTTCCTCCGTCGTATTCGTTTCGATTTATCGCTTTATCGTGACGGATATGTGGATGGAATTATTCGATACGGCGGGGCTATTAAGCCCCACCCGACCGACGGCGAACTTTTGGGCGATTCTTTTTTATAATTTTTGGATCGGGTTAGGCGGACATTTCCTTTTATACTTAGGAAGTATGAACGGAATCAACGAATCGATTATTGAATCGGCGGAGCTTGACGGAGTAAACCGTTGGCAAGAATTTTTCCATATTATTTTGCCTATGATCTATCCCACGATAGTCACCTTCGTCGTAATCGGCTTATCGGGCGTATTTACTAACCAACGCGAGCTGTATACCTTCTTCGAACAAAACGCTGTCGGGGATGAGAATATGTCGGTTATAGGCTATTTCTTATACGTTCGCACGTTAGGCGGTAGCTTGTTCGGCTCGTCAAGAGAAATGTCCTACGGCGAACTGTCTGCACTCGGTATTATGTTCACGGCGGTCGTGCTTCCGTTGACGTTAGGCGTTAAACGGTTGATGGAGAAAAAAGGTCCGAGCGTGGATTAAAAGGAGAAACACTATGCAAACAAAGAAAAAAAGAAAAATCAGTATTTTAATGATTATTTTGTTCACTCTTTTAGCTATTTACGCATTGTCGATTTTTTTCACGTTAGGCTTCGGCTTTTTAACGTCGTTGAAATCCAGAACGGACTTCTTGCGCAATAAGTTGGGGCTTCCCGATCCTGATTATAGCGCCGAGCAGTTAAAGCTCAGCAACTACGGTTTGGTTTTACAATATCTGAACGTAAAAGTTGGAGGACAGGCGTATACGACTGCCTTTGGGGACGTCGTGCCAGACGTGGAATATGTCGGTATCGGCGGAATGCTGCTTAATACCATATTATATACGGTCGTAAACGCGTGCTTAAACGCCTTTATTCCTGCGGTTTGCGCCTACGTATGCGTGGAATATAAGTTTAAAATAGGCGGAATATTATACGCAGTAAACTTATTCGCTATGACGATGCCGATTGTCGGAAGCACGCCGTCTACGATTACCTTATTGAGGAACTTGGGTATTTTTGATACTTGGTTTGGGAGTTGGGTACTTCGCTTGACCTTTACGGGTACGTATTTCTTCGTGTTTTGGGCGTTTTATCAAGGCTTTTCGGGCGCGTATTCGGAGGCGGCGGAAATCGACGGCGCGTCGCAATGGCAGGTGCTTGTCAGTATCATTTTGCCGCTTTCTATAAAGACGATCACGACGGTTGCGCTTTTGAATTTTGTCACTCTTTGGAACGATTATAACACGACCGTTTTGTATATGCCGACGCATCCGACGCTCGCTTACGGCGTGTGGTATTTTGCTCGCAGCGGACACGTGGGCAACGCGCAAGGCTTAAAGCCGATTATCAAAGCGCAATTAGGGGCAATTCCCGTGCAATTGACTTCGTGTATGACGTTGGCGTTGCCGCTACTCGTAATCTTCGTTATCTTTAAAGAGAAGCTGATGGGGAATATTTCCGCAGGCGGCGTGAAAGAATAGTTATAAAAAATAGGGGTGCAGGAATGTTTCCTCAACCGAAAAAAATGAATTTGCCCGAGGGGAATTTCCCTACCAAGTGGCAGACGGTGATTTTCCGCAATTACGGCTTCGTGCCTACGCGGAATATAGCCGAAATTTTGAAAACGGACGAGAGTACGGTCGTTTTGGAAGCAAAGCGTTTGGGCTTATCGGATACGGGGATCGCGGAGAAGTTTCTTCAAGAAGCGTATATCACCGTGATACGGAACAACTGGCTTTTATTGCCTTACGATCAATTGCTTCAACTGCTTGATTTCACGGAAAAACGCTTGGATTTCGTTTTACAGGAAGAAGATTTTTTAAGCGTGAAGTTAGGCGGTAAAGCAGATTGCGAGCGAATAACGTATTTTCCTTTAAGCGAAAGCCAAAAGCAGGAAACGGAGCAGATCGCGCAGACCGTAAAACGGCGTTATCAAAAAGAATATTCGTATTTCGGTTTTTTTAAATCGGAAAAGGATTTTTCGGGAACGTTTGATTTAGCGGGCAAGCGGATCGTGCACGGCTATACTGTTTCTTGCGGCGATCCGTTTATGTCGGATAGCAAGGAATATTTGTCCGACGTGCAATTGCGTTCGTACCGTCAACAGGGCGTCAACGGCATATTTATACACGCGGTATTATCCGCTTTGTCGCCGTATCCGTTTAAACCGTCTTTGTCGGAAGGCTATGAAATTCGTCGCCAAAATCTCAAAGCGCTTATCAAAAGAGCGGCGGAGCACGGGATAAAAATCTATTTATATCTGAACGAACCGAGAGCCTTGCGGAGCGAGGAAACGGAAGCCTTTCCGCACCTCAAAGGGCATACGTCCAACGGGTATACGAGCTTTTGCTTTATGCAAAAAGAAACGCAGGAATATCTTTACGGGGCCGTTTTGGATTTGGTGCGCGATTGCGGAAATTTAGGCGGGATCATTTCTATTACAATGAGCGAGAATTTCACGCATTGCCATTCCAAACGCGGCAACAATTGTCCGCATTGTGCTGCGCTTCCTCCCGAAGAGTCTGCGGCGGCGGTCAATAACGTGTTGATGAAAGCGCTTCGGGACAGCGGAACGGGCGCGGAGCTTCTGGCGATGCTTTGGTGTTGGTCGGAGCGAGTCGGTTGGTCGAAGGAACAGGTAAAAAACGGTATTCGTTTGCTCGATAAAGAAATTATCGTGATGGCGGTCAGCGAGTCTGACCTCACTTTCGAAAAAGGCGGCGTAAAAAACCGCGTCGTAGATTATTCCATCTCCAACGTTGGACCGAGCGAAGCTTCGGCGGAATGGCTGTTATACGCAAAATCCATAGGCAGAAAAACGGCGGCGAAAATTCAGGCAAGCAACAGCTGGGAATGTTCCTGCGTGCCGTATTTGCCCGTATTCGATCTCGTGGCAAAGCACGTGGAAAATTTAAAAAGTTTAGGCGTAAACGACTATATGGCGTCGTGGACGCTCGGCGGATATCCTTCTCCTGCGTTGGATATGGTCGCGCATTTGTCCGCAGGGGATAGTTTAGAAGAATGGTATCGTACCTATTACGGAAAGCACGCCGACGAAGTGCGCCGTGCGGTGGAGAGCTTTTGTAAAGGCTTTCAAGAATATCCGTTTGATATTTCCGCTTTGTATTATTCACCCAAAAATCTCGGTTGTGCGAATTTGTGGACGTTGGAAAAAACCGACCAACGCTCGACGATGATTTCCAATTCATCCGATAATTACGAAGCTTGGATCGGACCTTACGGTTATGAAATTTATATTTCGCAAATGCAAAAATTGTTGACGGAGTGGGAAAGAAGCGTTTCGCTTTTTGATAGTATAGACTCGCCGCCCGAGAAAGTGCAAGAGCTCGCGTTATACGCAAAAACGGCTTACGCACATTTCGTAAGTGACGTCAATCACACCAAATACGCGTATTTAAAGCGCGAGAAGGAAAAGAATCGAAAAGAACTGTTGTTAGTGATAGATAGAGAAAAAGAGAATACGCTACGCTTATTGGATTGCGCCAAGCGGGATTCCAAAATAGGCTACGAAGCCTCGAATCATTATTTCTACACACAAAACGGATTATTGGAAAAACTCGTCAATTTGGAAAAATTGACGAAAGAATTGGAAGGATAAGCGTAAGTATTCTTTCCGAAGAATAGATAAAAAGGAGATTGTATATGAAAAAAGCGATCAAAAAAGTTGCCCTTGCTTGTCTGCTGTGCTGCGTTTTTGCGGTCGGAGTGGGCACGGCGGTGAGCAGCCCGACTTTTGCGGAAGTAAAAGCCGTTGAGATCGGGAGCGAAGAGATCAAGGATTCCTACGGTTTGGGAACGACGCTCGTAATGCCCAAAAGCGTTTCGGGCGCTTATAACGGCGAACAAACGACGTTTTATAACGGAATTTTGATCTTTCCCGACGGCACGGCGCATTCGGGCTCGCAAATCCCTTTAACGGACGTGGGACGGTATATCGCGCGCTATTCGGCAACGACGGAAAACGGTACGGTACGCGCGGAGAAAGAATTTGACGTAAAGCAAAAAAATTGGACGTTGTCTTCGACGGATTCTACCGCGGAATACAAAAAGGAATTGGAAACCAAAGTGTATCAGGATAAAAAACAGGTGGAAAAGGGGCTGGCGATCTCGCTCGCTTCGGGGGATACGTTCACTTGGAATACGCCGTTGGATCTGTCGGATACCACGTTGGACGAAGTGATCCGTATCAACCCGCTTTTGGGGGAAGATTACGGACAACTGAACGGCAGTACGTATATCAACGAACCCGTTGCAGCCTATTGCGACGTCATTTTGACCGATTGTTACGATCCTAACGTATACGTGAAATTACATATGATGTTCAACGTCGATAAGGGGATACCGTATTTCCGCGTTGGATCGAGCAATCAAGAAGAGGTCGGTTTGGACGGACCGAAAGACGAAGCCGTCGTGACGAATAAAAATAAGAGGGAAGCGTGGGTAGACGGAGAGCGTTATTGCGCTTGGTTGGAAACGACTACGAGCGGAACTTGGTTGGAATTAGGGTATCCGCGCCCTGAAAGCTCCGGCTACGGTTGGTCGCTGGATTACGAAACGCAAAGATGGGGAGCAAAGAATAATCAAGCCGCCCCTAAGCTCGTAAACGAACTGAACAACGAAGGCATTTACGCGGATAATTTATTCGAAGGTTTCACGACGGGAGAGGTTTATCTTTCGGTGAAATGCGGGGATTATTATTCCTCTAAGCCCGCGCGCGTCGAGATCGTCAGCATCGGACACGCCAGAGGCGAAGCGCTCAAAGAAGCGGATATGCAGGATACGAAAGCGCCCGTGATCGTATTGGACGAGGAAATAACTTCTCGCGAAACGATCTATTGCGCCGCAGGGGAGAGATTTCCCATTCCCGCCGCACAGGCGTTCGACGTCAGCTTGATCGATACGGTGAAAACCAAAGTATACAAAAATTACGGCGAGCCCAATCAAATGGAAGTATTGGTATCGGACGGCGGATTTACGCCTAACGCCTTGGCTACGTACACGATCGAATATTCGGCGGAGGACGCAAGCGGTAATATAGCGAAGAAGACGCTAAACGTAACGGCGTTCAACGCCGAAAACGGAAAATCCATTTCGTTTAAGACGGAGAAACTAAAAAGTATTTCTGCCGGAGAAGCGGCGGTGTTGCCCGCGTACTCGTTGAGCGGGTATAACGGGGAAACGAAGTTGAAAATTTTCGCGACTTACGAAGGGGAAACGCAAGAGATCGATTTGGCCTCTATGTCGTTTACGCCTTTACATATCGGCGAATATACAATTACTTACGAATATTCCGACAAGTTTTATTCCTACGAGTACGAATACGCGGTAAATTCGGTTGCTTCGGAGGCGCTCGTGATGATCGATCAACCGATTATGCCCAAATGGTTTATTTACGGCGAAACCTATTCGCTCGAAGATTATCCCATTTACAGCTTCACGGAAAAAGACCCGACGCCTTTGACTACGGACGTTTCCGTTTCGTTCGATAACGGGATAACGTTTACGAAGGTAGAAGATACGAAAGCGTTGAAGATCACGGGAACGGGTACGGCGATTTTCCGTTATAGCTATAACGGCATAGACGTTTATCAAACGGCGGGCGTTCCTATCGTGGACGTTACGGGAACGTATACGGAAAAGGGTAAGGAATACGAAGGCATTTGGCTGTATAAATATTTCGCAGGAGATTTTGTGATCAGCGATACGGAACAAGCCGATATGCGGTTTGATACGGTGAATAGCAGGGGAACGCAAACGTTATCCTTTATTTCGCCTCTTTCCGCTTCCAATTTCCGTTTAACCTTCTCCATTCCCGAAGGCAGGGATAATTTCTCGGCTATGAAGATCGTATTGACCGATTACTACGATCCCGAAAACCAAACGGTGATCGCGTATGAAAAGGAAGGCGAAAACGTTCATTTCAGCGTTGACGGCGGGGAAAAAACCGTGCTGAAAGATCCCTTTGCTTCAACGGTAAGCAAAACCATTTACTACGATTTTGCCAATAGCGTATTAAGACATCCCGAAGGCTCGGGACTTTATATCTACGATTTTATTTCGGATAAATGCTATTTGGACGTGATCTTCGAGAATTGCACGGCCGTTTCTTCGATCGTCGTGAAACAGGTCGGCAACAACGTGGTGAAAAACACCGTGCACGAGGATAAATCCGCGCCGACAATTACCGTTCACAAAAACAACGGGAACAAACTTTTGAATTCGGAAATCACTATTTACGCGGCGGAAATTATCGACGTTCTTTCTTCCGTATTAGATAAAAATATCACGGTTTCCGTCATAGATCCCGACGGCAACGACGTGGAGAGCGTAGACGGCGTGAAGCTCAGTAAACGCAAGCCTGCCAACGCTACGCGTGATTACGTGATCAAATTAACGCAGGTGGGCACTTACAAGGTTTCTTACGCGGGAAAAGATAACAACAATAAAGCGTTGGAACTCAATTATAATATCAACGTTTACCGCAATCAAGCCCCCGTGATCACCTTTGATAAAGGCTACACGGAAGATACGTTGTTAAAGATCAAGCTTGGCGAGTCTATTTCTTTGCCGAAATACACGATCGTTGACGATTCGCCTTTGGAGGAATTGACGGTTACCGTGGCGCTCTTGTGCGAAACGGACGGCGTTGTATATCCGTTTGAAAAAGGTGTGAAAAAAGTGACCGTGCGCGGAAAAGGCTATTACAGGTTGTACGTCAACGCGTGTGACCCCGACGATAATTTCAGTAATGCGTATTATCGGATTTTGGTTTCGTAAGGAGGAAGAGAGATGAAAAAGAAAGGATTATTAAGAAGCTTACTTTGCATAATCTTGGCAGGTACGACGCTGTTTGCGTCTTGCTCTTCCGAGACGCAAAATACGAACGCACTCGTGGAAAAGCTCTCGTTTACGGGCACGCACGAGTTGACCGCGACCGATACGGAAATCGATTTCGTGAAGGACGGAAGAACGGAGTACGTTTTGGTGAAGCCTGCGGAATACAGCGAAAAGCTGATGACGGCGGAAACGGAATTCAAATATTTCTTTGAAAAAGCGACGGGCATCGAGATCAAATCGACGACGGACGAGGGCTTGACTCATAGCCCCACGAATAAATATATTTCGCTCGGGGAAACCACTTTGTTTGAAACTTCAGGGCTTTCCTACGATCAAACCGCGCTTACCGCCGACGGCGTTCGGATTATCACGCAAGATAACACGGTGTTTTTGTTAGGCGGCAGAGCGGACGGGATCGTTCACGCGGTTTATACCTTTATGGAGATTTATTTTAATCTCGAAACGTATTATAAAGATTGCTTCGTGATCGACGAGGACGTGAAAGATTTAAAATTGAAGAATTTTAACGTGACGGATATTCCCGACGTGCCGGTAAGATGTTACAGCTCCAACGATTTCGGGATTAACGATCCCACGAACGTCGATTACGACTCGCGAATGCTCGCATACCGTTGGCGATACAGAGATAATCTCAATTCCAACGTAATGCCGATTTTTAAAGAGTTTAACAATAAAAACGCGGCTTTGAGCAGACAGCATAATTGTACGATTTGGTATCCCAGAGAGCAATACCAAACAGAGTACCCCGAATGGTTTTCGACGGCGGGCGATCAGCTTTGCTATCTTGCAAGAGGCGATCAGGAGAAATTTGAAGAAATGGCGTTGGTTGGAGCGGCGAAGCTCATCAATTCTTTGATTTTCTATCCGGCTGAAAAATATCCCGATTACGAATTCGTCACGCTTACGATGAACGATAATCAAGCGTATTGTAAATGCGAAGCTTGCAAGGAAGTAAAAGAGGCGAGCGGGGGAACGGATACGGCGGCGTCGATCATTTTATGTAACCGCATTATGGAGATCGTAGACGCGTGGATGGACGAAACCCCGTGCGACGATTATACCAACGTAAAAGCGTTTTTGGAAACGCAAGGAATCACGGTAGAAAGCAGCGCGCCGTATAAAAGAGATATCGTTTTGTGCTTCTTTGCCTACGGCAAATCTTGCATACCGCCTACCACTGTTTATAACGAAGAAACGAAAAAATACGAAGTGACGGATAAAAGATGGGAAATGCGCGATAACGTAGGCGTTTGGTATGCGGAATCGGCTTGGGATTATCATCAGGATATCTATGCGGATATCAATAAAGAAATCTTGACGAGATTTCAGATTTGGTCGGATATCGCCACGGGCGGTATGATGTTGTGGCACTATGCTTTAAAGCATACGGCGTTTACCTACTTTTTCGACAGTTTCAGTTGGTATAACCGCGACGCGTATACGGTTATGGCGGCGTTCGATACGCGCTATTGTTATACGCAAGGAACGGGCGGCTACGGTCTTTGCACGGGATTTTCGTCGTTGAAAACGTATATCGACGCGAAATTGCTTTGGAATTGCAATCAGGATATAGGACCGTTGATAGATAATTATTTTAACGCAATGTATGCGGAAGCTGCGCCGATCGTGCAGGGGATTTTTACGGATATGCGTATGTATTCCTCGCAGATGAATACGGTGAGAGAATTCTATAAAAATTCCAGCGGTACGACGGATTATACGTCTTCTAAATTTTGGTCGTATAGAGTGTTGGAAAAATGGGCGAACCAATTTGACGAAGCTTCGGCGTTGATCAAAGAAAAATACGAAAAAATAGACCCTAATTTGTGCGAATCTTATTTAAAACATATTGAAATGGAATGGATATCCGTCGCCTTTGCGATGATCAGTTTGTATTTCGATAAAGAAGCGGCGTTGCCGATCACGTCGGCTGAGGCGTTGGCGTTTAAGCTTCGGTTTCGCGACGTCGTTGCGAAATATCCTTTGATGAGCGGTGGGGAAGGCGAGCCTACGTTGCTTGACTATATCGAAGCCAGACTGTAAGGGATAGGAGAAAAAACGATGAAAAGAATTTTTAGAAAATTATTGTTGGCGATTTCGTCCGTCGTTATGCTGTTCGTTTTGTGCGGTTGCAGTTGCGAGGGCGCGGCGGAAAAACCGAGCGACGAAAATAAAAACGAGCTATCCTTAAATAAAACGTCTTTGTCGCTGATCGTTGGCGAAAGAACGGAAACGGCTTTGTTTCCCGTTTACGACGGAACGCTTGACGGGTATACTTTTTCTTCTGCCAATGAAGAAATTGCGGTGGTTGACGAGCTTGGGTTCGTGACGGGTATCGGCGAGGGAACGACTACCGTTTCTTTTGGCAAAGGAACGCATTCTGCCGATTGCACCGTCAGCGTTTCCGCAAACGGTATGATCCCCGTGCTCTATTTCGAGAACGAATTGGGCGGAGAAAAGACGAATGCGCTTATCTCCTTAACGGACGAATGTAATTTGCGGGCGAAGGTGAAATTTAACGGGATTCTTTACGACGATTTGAACGTGGAGTATACGGTTGCGGACGAAACGGTCGGCAGCGTGGAGGACGGCGTTTTTAAGCCGAAAAAGAAGGGAACGACGCAAGTGACTTTAACGGCGAGTTGGAGAAACTTTAACGACGAAATATCCAAAGAGGCGTTGTCTTGCGTTGTAACGATCACCGTTAAAGACGAGATCCGTTTGTACGTAAATCAAACCAACGAAGATGCGTTTACTATCTACACGTTAGATCGCTTTGCAGGAGAAAACTATCCGACGGAAACGGCGTTCGTTGCGACTTGTTGGAAAAACGGGGCAACGGCGACGGATATAAAAGTGAACGTGGAGCTTCTGGACGGAGAGGATTACGTGGAATACGATTCGTCCGCGCAAACGTTCAGCGCAAAGAAATTCGGGAACGCGAAAATTAAACTTTCCTGTGTCGTGGATGGCGAGAAATACGAAAGAACCGTTGCAGTGAAGGTGGAACGCCCGATCGCGGAGTATTCGGAAAACCTCTCGTTATTTTCGGCTGTGGACGGACTCGTGAACGTTCAACAAAGCGAAGGATACGTTAAAAAACTCGTGGGCGATCTGGTGTTATCGCAAGAGGACGGCGCGATCTACGACGCGTATCTTAAAACGGGCGAGCCGTTGACGGTCAAAGACGGGAAAATTCTCGGCGTGCCGACCCGTCAAACGAGTATCACCGAAACGGAGCTTTTGATCGGAACGGAAACGGTTCGTTATAGCGTGAAAATAAAAGGCTATACGAAGGTGTTGACGGAAGCGAAGGATTTCGATTCGCTTGCCGCGGAAGCGGGCGTTGTGAAAACGGGATATTATATTTTAATGAACGACGTGGATATGGCAGGGCATACGATCGCGCATCAACTGCCCGATTATCAAAGCGCCTCGATCGGGTATTCGGGAATGACGGCGTTGAGCCTTGAAAAAGTCGAGCCCTACGGTTTCGGCGGGGTATTCGACGGGCAAGGGCACGTGATCAGAAACCTGACTTTGGGAACGAGCACGCAAGCCGATCTTTCCAAAAAGGCTACCGATTATAACCTTAACTTGAAACAACAGGAACTGTTAAACGGCGGTTTGTTCGGGTATCTTAGAGGAACGGCGGAAGATCCGTTCGAGATCAAGAATTTTGCGCTCGTAAACGTCACCGCGAACGGCGCGCCGATTTTCGCGTTGGCTTGTCAGGGCGAAACCAAAAACGACGGAAACAGGGTGCACGATATTTATATCGAGGTGAATCCCGAATCCGTCCGCTTGCACGGGCTGTATACGGTAATGGACGACGAATGTATGCGCACGTTGACGGAAAATGTCGTGCTGTCTTATCCCGTCGCGGAATCGGATTTGTACGTAAAAGACGGCGGTTTGAAATGGCAGGGCGGCACGCTCGCGTATTGCTCATATCGTTTTATTGCGGGATACGTGACGGATATGCCCGCAAATTTTCAAAACGTAAATATGATTTCGGGAAGCCCCGTTTCCCTCAGGTGGGAAAACGCTTCCACACCGATGGGAAAAAATCAATACGTCGTTTATGCGGCGAATCAAACGCCCGCAGGGGAATTGACGACGGGAAAAAAGAACGTGACGGGCTACGCGCAGTTGAGTACGGTATATAGCTATCAAACGAGCGAGCAATTTGCGGACGACGTAGCAGCGCGTTGGAAGAAATTCGATTCGTCGGTATGGAAAATGGTCAACGGAGTTCCCACTTTCCGCGCGTTGGCGGCAGACGTCAGCGTAGACGGCGAAAGAATAGACGGCGCAACGCCGATCGACGCGTATTTGAAGCACGGAAACGAAAAGCAGATCGAAAGCGTGATGCCGCAGGGCGGAACGTTTGTCGGCTATCGTTCTTCCGACGAGAACGTTTTGACGATAGATGAAAACGGTCGCGTAACGATCAAAGAAACGACCGAAGTAAAAGAAGCGTACGTAACGTTGGAATATACCTTTGCGGGAGAAACTTTTGAGGAAAGGATCAATTTCCACATCGTGCCCGAAATTATTACGATCGACACGGAGTTCGAATTTTCGGCACTCGACGGCGTGTTGCCGTACGAGGCGCTGGGCTTGACGGATATTGAGATTTTGTCCGCGAAGCAAGGAGATCGGGAGCTTTCCGTAACGCAAGACGGTCGCGTTTTGGACGTTAAGGTTTCGATTTTGGCGGATAAGTCGGGCGTGGGCTTCGTAGAGCTTCTTTTGGAAACGGAAAACTTCACGTATCGGTTGACGAAAGTAAAAGCATATTCCAAGATCATTGAAACGGCGGAAGATCTCGCCGTGCTGGATATCGTTACCGCCGATTACCGTTTAGACGGGTATTATGTATTGAAAAACAATATTGATTTGGAAGGCGCGACCTTCTGGCATAAGGGCGTCTACGATACCACGGAAAGAAAGGAAATCGACAGCGACGGTGGGTTCTACGGTATCTTTGAAGGGAACGGCTATACGATCAGCAATTTAAAAGCGACGTATTGCGGCTTGTTCGGACGGATCGGCGAAGGCGCGATCGTCAGAAATCTCGGCGTAGCGAACGTAGACGTAACGGGTGTAAAAGGATTCTCGACGGGGATCGGCGGCGTTGGCTTAGCGTATAGGATCAAAGGCGAATCCGAAGCGAAAACGCTTTTGGATAACGTGTATATTCATATCGATCCCAACGACGTCAATGCTATGCGCAGTAGCCTTTACGGTGCTATTGCGTTCTATCAGTCGAATGAACACGTTTCGTATCGTAACGTAATCGTAGAATATGATCCGTTAGTGGACGCGTCGATAAAATCGCAAGACAAAGGCACGTTGTTTATGTACGATTCGGAAACGGACGAAACGCGAAACGGGACGAACGCCATAACTAAGAGAACGGATACTATGCAAGAAGTATACGTAATTTCGCCGATAGTGAATTTGATCGAATGGCGTACGGCAGAGCCTACGGCTGAAAATCCCGAAGGCGTATATGCGTATAGATACTACGCCGAAAACGAAGGCAAAACGGAAAGCGCGAACGACGGGATTTACGTTTATAAAAACGTGAGAAGATACGATACGTTTGCAGATTTCTCTGCTGATAGCGATAAATCCACGAGCGGGTTTAACGCCTCGTATTGGGATTTCAGCGGTAACGGACCGACGTGGAAGAGCGCGCCCGTTGCAAGTGAGCCCGCCGAAGAATAAACGATAAAAGCAGAGGCGGACGCGATGTTCCGCGTTCGCCTCGTTTTTAGAAAAGAAGGAGTAAATAAAAATGATTATTGAAAACGGTAAAGCAAAAGAAGTTAAAATTGCGTACGTGGGCGGCGGCTCGCGCGGTTGGGCGTGGATGTTGATGAGCGATCTCGTAAGCTGTGAAGATATGAGCGGAACGGTACGTTTATACGACATTGATAAGAAAGCGGCGGAACACAATAAGATCGTCGGTGAAAAATTCAACGGCGCGGAAGGCGCGGTAAGTAAATGGAGCTACGAGGTTTTCGATACGCTTTCCGACGCGCTTAAAGGCGCGGATTTCGTCGTGATCTCCATTATGCCCGGTACGTTCGACGAAATGCAATCGGACGTACACGAACCCGAAAAATACGGAATCTATCAATCGGTGGGCGATACGGTCGGCGCAGGTGGGATCGTGCGCGCGCTCAGAACCGCGCCTATGATGGAAGAAATCGCGTTTGCCGTACGGGATAATTGCCCCAACGCGTGGGTAATTAACTATACCAACCCGATGACGATGTGCGTGAAAACGCTGTATCGGGCGTTTCCTCAAATCAAGGCGTTCGGGTGCTGTCACGAGGTGTTTGCAACGCAAAGGCTGTTGGCGACCGCTTTGGAGGATATTTTAGGTATCAAAGGGGTAACGAGAGAAGAAATTAAGGTAAATCCGATTGGTATCAATCATTTCACGTGGTTGACGGAAGCGAAGTATCACGACATCGATTTGTTCGAGGTGTATGCAAAATTCGTGAATAAATATTACGAAAGCGGTTATAACGAGGAATTGCAAGACAATTGGGCGAACAAATTTTGGAAGAGAGCGGAACGAGTCAAAATGGACTTGTTTAAACGCTACGGCGTGATCGCGGCTGCGGGAGATCGGCATTTGGCGGAGTTCTGCCCCGGGAATTGGTATTTAAAGGATAGAGAAACGGTAGACGATTGGATGTTTGCGATCACGGACGTTTTGTGGCGTCGTGAAGATTTAAAAACTCGTTTGCAAAAGAGCGAGGATTTAAGAACGGGAAAAAAGAACGCCGTATTAGAGCCTTCGGGAGAGGACGGGGTGAATCAAATGCGTGCGCTACTCGGCTTGCACGAAATGATCACGAACGTCAATATTCCGAACGTGGGGCAGATTCCGAATTTGCCTTTGGGCGCAGTCGTAGAAACCAACGCGATATTCAGAACGGACGAAGTAAAGCCCGTGTTTGCAGGGCCGATTCCCAAGCAGTTATACGCAATGATCGCGCATATCGTCGGAGAACAGGAAGCGCTTGACGAAGCGATCGCGGAAAGGAGCTTGGAAAAGGCGTTCAACGTGTTTGCGGGTAGTCCGCAAGTGCGCTGTTCTTTGTCTGACGCAAGAATGCTGTTTGATACTATGATCGAAAACACGAAAGAATATTTGCCCGACTATAAATAATGAGGGCAATGCAAAAATAAAAAACGGTAAACGATTTATTAAAGGAGTAAAAACAATGAAAACATTGAAAGCGGCGCTCGTAGGCGCGGGAAAAAGAGGTAAAATTTATTGCAATTACGCGTTGTATACGGAGGGTAAAGAACTTGAAATCGTCGCGGTGGTCGATCCGTTGAAATTTACGCTTGACGAAGCAGCGGAAAAATACGGCGTAAAAGAGGAAAACAGATTTTCCAGCATTGAAGAATTCGTTGCGAAAAAAATCGAGTGTGATTTCGTCGTAAACGCAACGATGGACGAAATTCATTACGAAACGGCAATGAAACTCATCAACGCGGGCTATAACTTGATTTTAGAAAAGCCGCTCACCGCAAAAAAAGCAGAGCTTTTGGAGATCGAACGCGCGGCAAAAGAAAAAGGGGTAAAAATTCTCGTTTGTCACGTGTTGCGGTATACTCCGTTTTATCGCGCGATAAAAAAAGTCATCAACGAAGGCAAGATCGGTAAAGTAATGAGTATGGAAATGCACGAGCACGTTGGGAAATATCATTTCTTGAATTCGTTCGTTCGTGGAAAATGGCATAGCGAGCAGGAGTGTGGTTCGGGATTGTTGCTCGCAAAGTGCTGTCACGATACCGACCTTATGTGTTGGTTGAACGGAGAAACTGTACCCGAAAAAGTTTCGAGCTTCGGTTCGCGTTCGCATTTCATAAAAGAGAACGCGCCTGCGGATGCGACGGAATATTGCTATAACTGTCCGCACGTGAAAACCTGTATATATTCGTCGCAGAAAACGAATTTGGAGTGCGATTGGATGTCGTATCAAACGTGGCAAAGAATAGGCAAGCCGCTTGACAGTATCACCTACGAAGAAAAAGTGGAATTTTTAAAACACGATACTTACGGTAAGTGCGCGTATAATTCGGGTGGAGATATCGTAGACCGTCAAAACGTCAGCGTGGAATTTGCAAACGGTTCGATTGCGAGCTTGACGATGATCGGCGGTTGCTCGAAAGAGGATAGATTTATCCATATCGTAGGCACGGAAGGGGAGATCAAAGGCTTTTGGGGTGAAAATAAATTTGAAGTTCTCCGCTTTCAATGGAGCGAAGGTTTATACGAACCGACGAAAGAAATTATCGACGTATCGCAAAACATCGTCAATAAAGGCGGGCACGGCGGCGGAGACTACGCTTTGATGCAAGACGCAGTGCGTTTCTTTGCGGGCGAAGGAGAGTCTGTGTCGGTCACGAAGATCGAGGATTCCATTAACGGGCATTTGATCGTATACGCAGCGGAGGAAAGCCGCAAGACGGGTAAGATCGTCAAAATAGAAAAATAAAGCTAACGAAGTGTTAAAGAATCGCTATAATCCTTTAAATAAAGGCTTGTAGCGATTTTTAAAATTGAACGGAAGGGTTGTTGAGCCGTACGCCTCAATTGAACTAAATACCGAGAAAAAGAGGATTTATTTCAAAATTTGATATGCAGTAACCAAAGGAAAATTCAAAAAACAAGCAAAAACCCCGTGAAAATCAAACGATTTTCACGGGGTTTTGGTCGAGGCGACGGGGATCGAACCTACTTCGGAAATCGCTGAACGCCTTTAAAATTAAGAGATTTTGAGTATATTGCCCCAATTTTGCCCTAAATTATATTACAAAATAAACCACCGAATTTGCGTCTGTTCATCTTACTTTTTACATAAGGATTTGGCTCGTCCAAGTCCTTTTTTCTTGCTTTTCTATGAACTCGAAGCCCTTTAAAAAGACTAAGATGCTTTTATTTCTTTAGGTTTCAGCCTTCCAACCCCCAAGATTTGCACCCAAACGAATAAAATAACAAAGCAAAAGTATAAATTTTTTCGGCAATACTAAAATCTAAGCACCGCAGGCGCGCTCACAAAAGTCAAGACGTCGTTTAATGCTCTCAAGTTATTTAAAATTCTTATAATCGACGTTTTAAAACCCGAAATTTTTATGCGTTTTACGATACTGTAAAGGGGAAAGTCCTGTGCGTTCTCGAAAGACTTTGATAAAATAGGTATAAGAGGAAAAACCCGTTTTTTCTGCGATTGCCGTCACGTTTAACATAGTGGTAGTTAAATAGTTTTTTGCCATATGCAGGCGATATTGTGTGAGATATTCGTGTAAAGTTTGTTTTGTGTGTATTTTCATTAAACGATTAAGATGATAGGAATGATAATTGAACTGCTCGGCAATCGTGCTGTTGTCCAATTCTGCGTTTTGGTAGTTATTTCGAATAAATTCCTGAACGCTTTGGATGAGTTTATAATCGGGTTTTTCGCTGGGATATTCACGCAGAAGTTCTAAAAGAGCAAGTTTTAAATAGGCAGATGCGGAATGTTTGTAATAGGAAACTTTGTGTAAAAAGAGTTGAATACAGGTTGACACGTATCCTTGACAATGTATACCGTTTTTTTCTATCAGTATTTGGGAAAATTCTTGCGGTAGCGGATAGTTTGGGAAAATTTCTTTTTTAAAGGTGCTTTCCGTTGCCGTGCCTAACGAGTGAGATTGTTTGTGAAATTCGTCCGTCAAATCAAAGTTCAAAACGTGAATTTTAACGGCTTTTTCGTCGGAAAAGCGAAAATGATAGTGTGTTTTGGGAGGCAAAAAGAGTAAAGCTCCTTTGGAAAAGGAAAAACTTTGACCGTTTGCAAAAAATAAGCCGTCGCCTTGTACGATATAAAATAAACGACAGTCATAACAAACACTGTTTTCTTTTTTTGGATAATAAGCTTCGTGCGTGCGCGCGTATCGAATAAAAGGATTTACTTGTACAATTTCCATAAAACTCTCCTTATGTGTTTATTATAACACAACAGGATAATTTGCGCAAGTAAATATTTGTTTTATTATGTTTTTTTGTTTGTTGAATAATATATTTTTTCTTTTGATTTCTTTATAATAATACAAAAAGAGGAAAGGAGATCGTATGCTTTTTTCGGTTGGCTATGGCGTAAAATCGGATAATCGTTTGGTGGAAGGAATTATTGCCTTAAAGCAAGGAATTCACGAGGTCTATTTTTCTTGGGGCAAAACGCCGAGCGGACGAAACGACCAAACCCGTAGCGAAGGGCTTACGCAGTGGGAAGCGCAGCAAAAACAAATCGAAGATTTGAAGATTTTGTATAAAGAGGGATTGAAATTTAATCTTCTCTTCAACGCGAATTGCTACGGCGATAAGGCGCAAGCGCGTTCGTTTTTTTCGGAAATCGGTGAAACGGTGGAGTACGTGGGAGGAAATTTTTCTCTTTCTTCCCTCACGACGACTTCGCCTTTGATAGCAAAATTTATCAAACAAAATTTCCCTGAAATAGACGTGCGCTCTTCCGTGAACATGGGAATCGGCAGTATTCTTGGAATGGAATACGTAGCGGACGTATTTGATAGTTTCTATGTGAAACGGGAATTAAACCGCGATTTTAACGCCTTAAAAAGCCTGCGGAAATGGTGCGACGAAAACGGCAAACAGATGTATTTGCTTGCCAACAGCGGCTGCTTAAACGACTGTTCGGCGCATACTTTTCATGATAATTTGGTGGCGCACGAAGACGGCGCGTCAAAAATGGATAACGGGTATCAATTCACGGGCGTATGCAAAGCGTATTTGTCGCAAGAAAAGAATAGGCACGTGCTTTTGGACGGCACGAATTATATCCGTCCCGAAGATACGGAGCTGTACGAAGGGCTTGTGCCTGCTATGAAGTTGGCTACGCGTGTGCATGAAAATCCGTCGAGAGTATTAAGAGCCTATATTGAACGGAAAAAATTCGTTGGCAACACGGCGAGCTTATTAGAGCCAAACCACGCAGGTACGATTTATCCTTACGTACTTGAAAACGGCAAAATCGAAAGAAAAATAGAAAACGGAAAACTTATATACGCGAACGGAGAAAACGCGTTCGTGAAATTGGAGGAGAACTATGCTTACCAGCAAAATGATTAAACAAGCAGCTTTTGAAGCAGGTGCAGACCTTTGCGGTATCGGACCTATGTCCCGATTTAACGGTGCGCCTGACGTGATGAATCCACAGTTCTTGTTCCCGCAGGCAAAGAGCTGTATCGCAATGGCGTTTCGTATTCCGCGCGGAGTACAAAGAGGCATTGAAGAAGGTACGCAATTTTATCAGTACCCGTCTATGGCGTACGGCGGTATCAACGAAATTCACGCGCCTGCGGTTTTGTATCACGTAGGAAAGGTGATAGAGGACGAAGGCTACGAAGCGTTCGTGTATCGTAATACGGGTGCGCGAGGCGCAGTATCGGATATGGACGGTTCGCCCGGAAATACTCTTTCCCCCGAAGAACAAATCGAAATCAGTAAACACGCGAAAGGCAAAACGGCGCATCATAGAAGCGTTCAATATACCCGTGCGGTGGAAGAGGGTAAGCAACCCCCCGATTTGCAATTTCAATTCCGTTTAGCGGCGGTCGCTTGCGGTCTTGGCGAAATCGGTTGGAGTAAAATGCTCTTAACCCCCGAATTTGGACCTTTGCAGCGTGTGGCGTTTATTTTCACGGACGCGGAGCTTGAATACGACGAAATGTATTCGGGTAAACCCCTTTGCAGAAGATGCGGAGCTTGCGTAAGAGAATGTCCCGGCGGCTGTATTCCCGCAATTAAATCGGGCAAGACGATTACGGTTGATTTAGCGGGCAAGAAGTGCGAATGGGGGGATATCGATATGTGGCGTTGTTATGCGTTCTACACGCACGGCGGCAGATATTATAATCCTTTCGTACCCAAAGAAGTATTCGACAAAAACGAAAACGGTATGCTCGATTTGTTAGAGGGCGTGACGGACGTTGCCAACAAAAAGGAAGTTATGAAAGTTTACACCGCGCTTGAAAAATATTTCCCGAGCTGGGTGGGCTATAATATGGCGAAATGTGGCGGCTGTATCCGCGCTTGCGTGAGTATGCTCGAAAAGAAAGGCGGGTGTATGGAAGGCAGGTTCGAAAACCCGTTGCGCCACGAAATGAAAGCGTGGAAGATGGATAGATGATAGAAATCAAGGAAAACCCGAAAAACGGCAACGGCTTTGATACGGTACATAACTTTGAGGGCTGGAAGGTTGCGTTTATCACATGCGCCGAGCAGTACGGCGAATTAAAGGCTGTTAAACGGCACACACAAACGGACGAAGCGTTTCTGCTCGTCAAAGGCAAAGCGACGCTTTTTACTGCCGACGGCGCCGAGCCGTTAAGGGAAACGGCGTTGGAAAAAGAAAAATTATATATCGTAAAGAAAAACACATGGCATCACTTGCAGGTGAGCGAGGACGCGCTGTTGATTGTTGTGGAAAACAGCAATACGAGTAAGGACAATACGGAAAGCCGAATGGTAGGATAGTGAGGTAAGTATATGTTTCTGATCTACGGCGTGACGATTTTATGCGCTGGTGTAAGGTCGATTTTGACCAAGCAAAACGGAAAGATAAACGGAAGCGCGTCGTTGTTCAATTTTATGAGAGCGTTTAGCGCGTTCTTGTTGTTTGGAATTCTTGCGCTCGTCAGCGGATTTCAAATGCATTATCCAACTTGTCTTTACGGCGCGGCATATGGAATTTTGTTCTTTGGGTCTTGTTTTTGCGGGTTTCGCGCTATGCAGCGAGGACCTTTGGGAATTACCTCGTCGCTCGTTGCGTTTTCCCTTGTAATCCCGTGCGTATACGGCGCGGTGTTTTTAGAGGAAAAGATAGGACTTTTCGATATCGTCGGGTTCGTCTTGGTCGCCGTATCGATTGTTATGATGAACAAGAAAAAGCACGCGACTTCTCATCACGGAACGTCTTCTTATCACGAGGACGTGAAAAAAGGTGATAACGAACCGAAATTCAAAAAAGGTTGGTGGATATACGTACTCGGTACGATCGTTTGCGACGGACTTCACGCCACCCTCAAAACTTTGCACCAAACGAGTTATCCCGGAATGTACCGTTATGAATTTATGTGCGTAGGTATGCTTGTCGGCTCGGTAGCATTTATCTTTTTGATGTTTAAAAATCGGCATATCATTAAAGAGAGAGGAAAAGAACGAGGGATAAAATGCACCGTTTACGGCGTGATTGCGGGTGTGGCGAACGGTGTGTATAATTACCTTGTTTTATATTTGGCGGGTAGCGAGAGCGCGATGGCGCTGTTCCCGATCGTTTCGGTGGCAACGATTGCCATAGGATTGCTTTCGGGGTGGATTATATTTAAGGAACGCTTAAATATAATGCAAATTGTCGGCGTATTGATTGCCGCAATTGCGATATTCTTTATAAAAATATAAAAAATAAAAATTACAATAGAGGAGAAACAAGAATGATAACGGCTGCAATGATAAAAGAAAAAGCTAAAGAGCTTGGCGCGGGCGTATGCGGTATCGGCGATATTAAATATTTTATCGGCGACGATCCGCAACGTAATCCTTTGTCGATTTTGCCCAATGCGACTTGCGTAATTGGCTTCGGGCTTCCCGTTCCCAAAGGACTTTATATGGCAATGGAAGAACAAAGACAATATTTCAATTATACCAATCTCGCGGTGAAATACACCGACGAAAGCTTTGCGGAAATCTTCCTTTTAAAGATGGGCGCAATGATCGAAGACGCAGGCTACGACGCTTGCTTGCAAAGATTTGTGCCTGGCTTTAAGGTGAAAGGGGATAAAAGCACCAACCCCGAAGTTTCCCGTATTTACGAATTAGAGTTCGCTTCGCCCGTAGCGGAAGGCAAACCCGTTCCGGACGTGATTATCGACTATAATAAAGCGGCGGTAGTTTGCGGCTTAGGTAGCGTAGGCTTGCACGGCAAAGTCATTTCTCCTAAATACGGCACGTTTATGCGTTGGGTGTTTATCATCACGGATATGCCCCTTGAATGCGATAAACCGTTCGCGGAAGAGCTTTGCGATAAATGCGGTAAGTGTTTGCAAGCTTGTCCCGGAAAAGCGATTGACGAAAACGGCGTGGACAGTTGGCAATGTAGCGTATATTATCGCGGGGCGCATAAATCTAACCCGTTTATGACGGAAGAAACGCTCAAAGACCATCCCGAGCGCGAGGCGATTATCAACGGCGAAAAGAAATTCAGCGCGGAAGAAGCGCAAGCGATTTATCCCGAGCTTAATTTCTTGCCGAAAACGCATTTTGGCTACGTGGCTTGCCTTTGCGGGAAATCGTGTGAAACGGTGTGCTATAAACATTTAAAGGAGCAAGGAAAAATATGAGAAACCAAATTATAGAACTTGCAAAAAAATGCGACGCAGATATCGTGGGTTTCGCACCTGCAAGTCGCTTTGATAAAAACGACCCTGTATTTAAAATTTATCCGAATACGAAAACGGTAATCGGGTTAGGCTTCCGTATTTTGCGCGGAATTTATCGCGGTGTGGAAGAAGGCACTACTTATTATCAATATACCACGATGGGCGTGGAAAACTTGGAAGAAACGGTAATGCCGATGGCTCTTCTTCGTGTGGCGAATTTGATTGAGGAAGAGGGGTATATTGCTCTGCCTCAACGCAAAAGCCCGCTCATTTTGAACGAAGAGGGCACGACCAACCCCGAAGTGGACTACACCGACGTATATCACGGCGTAAAAGCAGAAAATCAGTTGGATTTCTTGAACTGCGCGGTACAATGCGGACTTGGTGAAAAGAGCAAGATAGGAAGTTTATTAACGCCCGAATACGGTCCGTTTATTCGTTATTGTTTTATTTTGACGGATATGGAATTAGAGGCTACGCCCCTTGCGCAAACAAAGCTTTGCGACGGTTGCAACGAATGTATCAAAGCGTGTCCCGGTTGCGCGATTGATGAAAACGGAAAAACGGACAGCTGGCGTTGCGCGGTGTATTATAACGGCGCAAACGGCAGTAAGAACCCGTTTATGCCCCCCGAAGCGTTTGCGGCATTTGAACACGCAAAGAAAATGGGCATTATCAACGGTACGTTAGAGTTCGACGAAGAAGGCGCGAAAGAAATTTTGGATAATATTTTCTTCTATCCCCCTGCAAAGCATTTCTACCGTACCTCGATTTGCGGTAGGGCTTGCGACAGAGCTTGCTATATCCATTTGGAAGAAAAAGGCTTGTTGACGAAGTCATTTAATAGACCTTTTAGAGAAAAAGAAGATTGGAAATTAAGTACCGAGCAATTTGAAAATTTCGGAAAGGAGAAGAAAGATGAATAAAGAAAAGTTAAAAATAGTTGTAGTGGGTTGCGGAAGATTTTCGCAGTTTTTCGTACCCCTTTTCAAGGCGCATCCCGTTACCGAAAAGGTTTACGTTTGCGATTTGAAAAAGGACAGAGAAGAAGAATTCGCAAACCGTTTCGGCGTAGAGCGTTGCGAGAGCTTTGAATACGCCTTGCAGTCTAAGGATATCAATGCGGTGGCGATCTTCACCCAACGCTTTAAGCACGGGCAAATGGTTATCGACGCTTTAAAGGCGGGCAAGCACGTATATTCGGCGGTGCCTTGTGCAGTTTCCGTAGACGAAATTATCGAAATTGAAAAACTCGTAAGAAAAACCCGATTGACCTATTCTATGGGGGAAACGGGATTCTATCGCGCCCCTGCCATTTATTGTCGTGAAGAATTCAAAAAAGGTACTTTTGGAAAATTCGTATACGCGGAAGCACAGTATAATCACGATATTCGCAATATGGAAAACAGCTTTAAAAGTTCGGGCGGAGAAGATTGGAAACGTTTTGCGGGCGTTCCTCCTTTCTTCTATCCCACGCACTCGACGTCTATGGTGCTCAGCACTATGCCTGGTGTATATGCGAAAAAGGTGACGGCGCTCGGCTATGCAGGCAGCCCCAGAACGGATATTTACGGACAAGAGGGACAAAACAATTATAACAATCCTTTCGCTTGCGAAAGTATGCTGATGGAGCTTTCCAACGGCGGCGTGGTACGTATCAGCGAAAACAGATGTATTGGCTGGATGTCGCCCGAAACGTATATCACGCAATACTACGGCTCGGAAGGGGGCTACGAGTTTTCCGTCGCGCATCATCACCAAGCGGTGTGGGATCCCGCACGGGCTGGTAAGGTTATTATGAAAGATGTGTCGGATAGATTGCAACCAACCTCTATTTATAATTTGATGAAAACGAATTACGACGAAGCAATCCAAAATATTGCGGATAGCGGTGGCTTCGACGAAACGTCGCCTATCCAACCTACGGAAAGATTGCCGAAAGAATTTGAGGGTATTCCCAACAAGCACAACGGTACGCACCATTTCTTGATTGACGATTTCTGCCGTGCGTATGAAACGGGTAAGCTTTCGCCTACGAATATTTGGGCGGTAGCAAGATATAATTTGCCTGGTCTTGTGGCACATCAATCCGCGCTTCAAGGCGGGGTAGTGATGGATGTTCCTGATTTGGGTGATCCTCCCGCTGACTGGGAAGTTCTCGATTTCCGAAAAGGTTGCTAAACGAAATAAAACGTAATATAAATAAGCCGTTTGTGAACGAAACCACGTTCACAAACGGCTTATTTTATTTTCTTGCATTATATCACAAATTTGATTATATTCAAAGAGAGAGAAGGTTTTTAAAAAATATTTTTTTAAAGATATTGTTTATTTTTTCTATAAAACCAAAAAACGGATAAATTCAGCTAAAACCTTGAAAAATAAATAAAAAACGATTATTTTACAAAAAAAAGGGCTGAGGTAGGATATCAAGAAAGTGTTATAAACATATCAAATATAAATATTGACGAATTTGATTATTCGTAGTATAATAAAAATGAAAATATGATTATGCGGCATAGCTCGTTTATCGGATTAACGCCGCGAAATCAAGGAAGTAAGAAGATGAGAGAGTTTATGATAAAAGGAATTTCCGTTTGTAATCCGTGTGATTTTGACGAGGAATATTTGATGCATACGGCCTTTTGGCGTGATTGCAATGATGCGCGTCATACAAAAGCTTTGCGGAAAGACGGCGAACCGATACGTACAGCCGGGAAAGCTTTTTTTGCTACGGCGCTTATTATCAGCTCGTGGCGGCGTTATTCGCATTGATTTCGCTTAAGTTCGTCGGATTTTACGGATTGAATTGGGCGACGTTTGTTTGTTCGTTTTTATCCGCGATTTTATTTGCAATCGATCTGTTTACAGGTATTGAAGAGGTAAAGGGTGCGCCCTTAACGGTTTGTACAATGTTCGGGTTAGGCGGCTTGGTCATTTCCTGCGTGTGCGGAATCTTTATGTTTAACGAACCGATGAGTTGGTTTCAAGCCGCAGGGCTTTTGCTGTTCTTGATCGGTGCGTATTTGCTGACGGCAAAAGACAAAAATAAGACGTCAAAGATTGATTTACGAACCTATTTAATGCTACTTATCAATTTGCTCGTAAACGGATTGGTTATGATCTTACAAAAATATTTCAGCGTAAAAGTGTCAAACGGAAACGTTTCGCTTTTCTCGTTTTTGACTTTTTTACTAAATTCTTTGATTATGTTTGTTTTCGTAGCGTTCTACGGAATAAAAAACCGATCGCGTGAAGAAAAGAACGAAAAAAAGAAAGAAAAAACGTTTTTCGGATTGCCGAAAAGGTTATTGCTGTGCGGGGCGTTGTTAGCGTTTGCGCTATTCGTGATTAACCTGTTGGTAACGCAGATGGGTAAAACCGTGGATTCGGTGATTCTTTTTCCCGT
This sequence comes from Clostridia bacterium, assembly GCA_017471945.1. Taxonomy (GTDB): domain Bacteria; phylum Bacillota; class Clostridia; order Christensenellales; family Borkfalkiaceae; genus Scatosoma. Next base: position 25,153 of record JAFURH010000037.1, read on the forward strand.
TTCCAGCGCTCTCAGTCTCGGTTTAGTCGCTTTGGTCGGTTGGGCGGCGTTTCAAGAAAAACTCGCTTTAAAAAATTGGATTGGGCTGCTGATAGGACTTTTGGGCATCGTGATCATAGGAATTTTAACGCCCGAAACGGTATCAAAGTTGTTTTAAGCGAAGAGCGTATGGAATTTTTTACCGTTTTGAATATCAAGAAAGTGTTATAAACATATCAAATATAAATATTGACGGTGAAGCTACCTTATGTTATAATAAAAAAGGCTGAAACGTTTTTTTACGGCAATATAGATTTTATGTAATATACCTTTTAAAGCATTTATTGCATATAACTTTGGAGGGATTAAGAATGTATAAAGCGAAGGACTTTGCGACAAGCGCATCAAAAACAATGCAAATTGTCAAATTTGTAATAGTTTGTTTTATGATACTTTTCATATCGTTCGGTTTTATGAGCATAAGCGGCTTGTTTACGACGGAGGCGCAGAATATAGAACCTATTGTGGTCAGATTCGATACGCAGGAACAAGTTGGGGAAATTAAGGCGACTAACGTTACCAAAACGTTTGTCGATGAAAGCGCTTCGAACGGTAAAAAATACGTAAGTTTTACCGGATCTAGTGATCAGCTTGAAATAAATAATTTAACCGATTTTACGGGCGAGTTCTCTCTTGACGATTATAAGTACATAAAGCTTTCTTATCGCAGAACGGGCGTTACGAGCGTCGATGAATATACGCAACTCTTTTTTTGGACGGACGCAACGGCGAATTATGACGGATATAAAAGGTTTAAACTTCATAAATCGGAGGTAGGACAGGAAGAATGGGTGACGTCGATCCTTTCGATCGACGATTCTGCGCAATATGCGTCAAGACTGACTGATTACGACGAAAACGGATTGTTTATTGATCAAAATTCCGCAAGGAATAACGGTTCGGCTTGGAGTGGCGTAGTTGAAAAATTCCGATTTATTTTTTCGAGATGGGACGCCAATCCCCTTGAAAGGACGATGGATTTGGAATACGTAGCGTTTTTCAATACGGCAGAAGAAGCGGAGGCCTATCCCTTAACGGTAGAAGAAAATGCGGTGGTCGGGGCGCTTGCCAAAATGAACATAGACGTGGACCGTTCCATCGCGTATTACGACGGGGACACGCAAGCGGAAGCGGAAAAAGCGGTGCGCGCGTACGTTAAAACCTATTCGACGGCGACAATCACTCTTTCCGAGTTCAACTACGTCGCGCCGACCCAAGAGGCGGGTAGTATTACTTGTAAAGTGAAATTAGGCGATGACGAAGAGACGGAAACCAATAGCGCAACGTTGACTTGGATAATCGACGAGATGCCGGGACCGATTATTGCAAAGTTTGATTCGCAAACACAGGTCGATAAAGCGATCGTATACGACGGTACGAAAACGTTTATTGACGAGAGCGCATCGGACGGTAAAAAATATATGAGCGTCTACGGCACGGCTGATAATATTATTTTCAACAACGTGCAGGATTTTACGGGTAAATTCTCGTTGGATTTTTATCCGTATATAAAAATATCTTATCGTCGCGAAGGCATTTCCCAAAGCCAAGACGGGAAAGAATATACTCTTCTTTATTTCAATAACGGTATTGCGCAAGGGTATAAGAAGCTGAAATTGAACCGTCAAGCAGACGGCGAAGCGGCAGGTTGGGAAACGGCGGTAATTTCCATTAACGAAGGAACTTTAAAACGGTACGATGAAAACGGCGTACTTATTTCCGACGGTACGTTTACTCACGCCGATACCAATCCTTGGTCGGGTACGGCGGAATTGTTCCGTTTGGATCTTTCCCGTTATATTAACGGACCGAGAACCGTTGATTTGGAATACGTGGGCGTGTTCCATACTCAAGAAGAGGCGATCGCTTATCCTTACACCGTAGAAGAATATAAGATTGAGGGCGCGCTGAATATTATGAAGGCGTCGGGCGAAGCCTCGATGAAATACGACGACGGCGTAACGCAAGAGAAAGCGGAACAAGCCGTGCGTGCTTACGTGGCGCAATACACCGACGCTACGTGCACGTTGTCGGGCGTGACTTATATCGCGCCGACGGACACGACGGACGGTAGACTTGCCTGTACCGTTAAGCTTGGCGACGAGGCTTTGAGCGATGAAAACAGTATGCAGTTGGATTGGACGATCGGAAAATTGCCCGATCCTATCGTTTGGGCGATGGATAACGAAAAATTCGTTTCCAAACTCTCCGCGTGGAACTCGACCGTAGCGCTTGAAAACGGGTACGCAAGATTAAAGCCGAGTAAAAGTGAGCAAGCGGACGGATATTGCTTAGAGGCGTCGTCCGACGTTTGGGGCGAGGTTGCGTTGGGCGAATATCCCATCGTGAAGATGCGTTATCAAAGAAAGAACGCAGAAGACGCCGTTATGCAAATATATTGGTGGGTAGACGGAAAAACGGGCTCGGACGATCATCGTTATCGCGCGTTTTCGGGCGGTACGGCGGCGGATGACGGCGATTGGATGGAAGTTATTTTAGACTTTCGCCAAGCGCCGAACGGTGAAATAGCCGTTTATCTTAAAAATCTTACCGATAATACTTCGTCAACGGCGGTCTTTACCGGCGGTTCGGGAGAGTTCAGCGGTACGTTGACGAAATTCCGATTCAACTTCGGTCGAAAGGCAAATCTCGATAGGGATACTTTGATCGAATACATCGGCGTATTCAAAACGATAGAGCAAGCGGAACAATACGTCGGCGCCGCGGACGACCGTTTGGAGGAAACGGCGGAAAAGATCGAAAATAGTAATATCAGACTTTCCTACGCGCAGGGAGCTAAGCAGAAATCGGCCGAACAAAGCGTGCTTACGCAAATTACCTTTTTAAACGGTTGCGGCGCGGAGATTTTAAACGTTGATTATCAAGAACCCGACTATGAAAACGAAGGTAGTCTTTTAGTAGACTTGCGTTTAATCAGCGGAGGAAAATGGAAAGATCTGGAAGGCGTAGAATTCGTTATCGGCAGGGCGTTCGACGATCCGATTTTATGGACGTTCAACAATCAAGAATTTATTGATAAATTATATATACCTACGACTAGCGCGACTCAACTCGAATTGGAAAACGGCGTAATGAAAGCCACTAATCTGACGCCGGAGGTCGGTACGGGATTTGAATTTTACGTAGAAATGCCCAACGCTGCGGATAATTTCGTTTTGCAGGATTATCCGTATATGAAGATCAAATATAAGCGTTTTGAGCCGACGTACTGCTCATTCTATTTTTACACCGACACCGTGAGCGGCGGATCAAGACAATTCAGTCTCGGGATCGAAGAAGATACGTGGTATACTACGGTCTTGAACCTTGCCGTAAACAATAAAAAGGAAACGGCGTTGTATCATACCAATTTGGAAACGGGTTTGCGGACGACAATGACGTACGCGGCTTCGAGTACGGATAATTTGGACGGAACAGCGTATAAGCTTCGCTTTAATTTGGGGGCGTTACGTTTCCACGAAAGAGTAACCTATATCGAATACATCGCGTTCTTCCCCACTTTAGAGGCGGCAAATGCTTACGAAGGGTGGGCGGATATAGCTGAGTCCAACGCTACGATTGCCTTAGAGGAAACGGGTAGAAGCGCTGAGGTGGATTATTATCAAGGCAACACCGAAAGTAAAGCGAAAGAACAAGCTCGTTTGCTTCTAGAGGACCTTCTTAAAGATTGTGAAAGTATTGCCCTTTCGGAAACGGGTAAGAACAACGGTATGCTCAAAGTGAGCGTGAACACTATTTCCTACGCCGCTCCTACCTTGAACGGCGCTGCGGGGAGTTATGAATGCGAAGTATTTTTAAGCAACCCCGAATATAATCTTTCCGTTTCTTTGGGATCGTTTGCTTTAACGATTAACGGTGCGGACGCGCAGGATAAATTGGTATGGAATTTCAACAATACCGAATTTATCAACGAATTTGACTTTTATAACGCTTCTGCCGAGTTAACTGCGGATAACCGTCTGCAATTGAAGGGAGCAGGGCAAGCTTTCGGTTTCTCTTATCAACCTTGGGGCAAGGGTGCGTTCTCGACGGACGGCCGTCCTTACGTGCGTATATTCCTTGAAGCCGAGAAAGAAATTTTAGAAGGAACGATTGTCTTCAACGGAAGCGACGGCGTTTGGTCCTTGCCTGCGCTTTCGGCGGGCGATATCCTTTTGGCTTTGGATCTGAAAAACGGAACACTGTACGTCAACGGCGTTTTACAGAACGGGGAATACCCTGCAATGCAAGACTGGTTGCGCTCGTTTGAACTTTCCGTAACGACCGACGGTGCTCTGTACTTAACTTCTATCGGATTTTTCCATACGGAAACGGAAGCGGACGAGTTTTCAACGCAAACCGTACGAATTTCTCAAGCGTTGCAAAATGCGGTCGACGCCTTGAACGATCAAAGTTTCGACGTTGCTTACGCCGACGGACGGGACGTCTCTGCGTTAACGGTAAGAGCCGAAGAGATCTTATTGAATAAAATTTCTGACGAGATAAGCTTAGAGAGCTTGGAAATCTCGACCTTTATAGAAGCGACTGCGGAAACGAACGGCTGTGCTACGGTAGAGGCTATACTGGGCTACGGTCCTATTTATAGTCGCGAGTACAAGGTCGTTACGTATAGCCTGAGCGTTGCGGCGAAACCGACTTCGCCCGTAGTTTGGACGTTTGACGAAGAATTCGTGCAAACGCTTTCGGGGCAAGGCAGCGCAACGCTTACGAGTGAGAACGGCGTCTTGCGCGTGGATTCCGTCGCGGGAATAGAGGACAGCTTTGGTTTTAATATTAAAAATATCGAGGCTGCAAACAGTTTCTATCTTCAAGATTATCCGTTTGTCAAAATCAAAGTACAGCGTTACGGATATAAAGACGATAGCAGTACGGGCGTCGGTACGGCGCAGCTGTATTTCTGGAATGACGAAACGAGTGAAACGCCTTCCCGCCAATTCCGTATGGGCAACTCTGCATCGGAAGGGGATTGGACGACGGTGATCATTGATATGAACAACGGCGGTTGGTTCTATAATCTCGAAGATAATACGCCTGCTACCAAAATGGCGTTTACGAGTAGCTCGGGGCACGAATTCAGCGGCTTGCTTACGAGTTTCCGCTTGACGTTGGGCCGTCATATCACGGTCGATCGAACGGCGTACGTGGCGTATATTGCTTTCTGTACGAGTCAAGAACAGGCGTTAGCTTATAACGGCGACGGCTACGTGGACTCTTGGGAGGTGCAGGGCAAAGAGAGAGCGGTAACGCAAACGGTATTGCCCCGCGCGAAGACGGTAGAAGCGAAGATCCGTTTGGAGAAATCGCAAGCAGGAAAAACGATGGCGATCCTTTCCGATAAGTCGGCGGCTGAAGACGCATATAACGGCTTATACGTGAGCCCTACGGGTGAATTGGTCTACGTATATAACGGCGTAACCTATCAAACGGACGGCGTAAATTTGTACAGAGGAAGCTGGGCGCACGTGGCGGCGGTTCACGACGGAACGCAAGTGCGCTTGTACGTGGACGGCGAGGCAAAAGCGACGAAAGTCGCTTCGGGAGCGGTGGAAGGCAACTATCTCCGCGCCGTTTCCATCGGTTGCGAATATAGCGGAGAAAATCAGTTCCGCGGCAATATTCGCGAAGTGTGTCTGTGGTCGGTGGCACGTAGCGAAGCGGAGATCTCGGCGCACGTGTTAAACGCTTGCGAAGAAAAAGCAGAAGGCTTGCTTGCGTTGTGGTCGTTGAAGAAAAAGAGCGGCGACCAGTTCGCAAATTCCGTAGATGCGGACAATTTTGCCGCGTATCAAGACGGATTAAACAGAAACTATCACGAATTTACGGGTCAGGATCATCTTGTCAGTCAAGAATCGTTAAACGGCGTACCCGCCACCTTTGAACTGTGGATAAAACCGAAAAACGAAACGCCCGACGAGGAAGAAACTTTATTTGCCGGTGGGAACGTACGCCTTACGAGGAAGGAAAACGGACAGCTTGCGTTTACGTATGGAGGAGTCGCTTTGTTTACGACGGAAGGCTTAACCATTCCGGCGCACGAATGGACGCATTTGGCGATCACCGTAGATGCGGAAACCGATCAAACGCGTTTGTATAAGAACGGAATACTGTTTGAAACGTATTTGGCGACGGTAAGCGAAACGGTTGTTTCGGGCGTATATACCATCGGCGCGGAAAACGAAGCGAAATACTTCGTCGGCGGCGTGAGCTGCGTAAATCTTTGGTCTACGGTACGCACGCAAGCGCAAATTGCGGAGCAGATGAATTTCTATCCGCAAGGCACGGAAGAAGGCTTGCTTGCTTCGTGGCGTTTGGACGCGCAGGATAATTTGGAATTTGCCGATTCCGTACAGGGTAACGGTATGGTCTTGACCTCTGAGGGTTGGTATAAAAAAGACTTCGTCGTTCCCGAAGGAGCGTTTACGATCGCGCATATTCCCGACATACAGAACCTGCACGTTACTAATCCCGAATACATCGACGGCATACTCCGTTGGATCGCCGAAAACGCGGAAGCGCTGAATATGATGCTCGCAATCGACATCGGCGACGCAACGCAAAACGCGTCGAGGTACGAATGGGCGACCGTTCGCGCAGCCTTCGAACATTTGGACGGCGTATTGCCGTACTGGTTCTCGCTCGGCAATCACGACTATCCCGTGTATCAGGACGGCAGAGGTTCGGATATCCGCGACGCTTATGCCTTCCGCGAATATTTCAGCGTCGAAGAACGTATGGCGCAAGCGGATTTCGGCGGTACTTTCGAACAGGATCGCTTGGATAATTCCTATTATTTCTATACGGAAAACGGCGTGGAATATATGGTACTCTATATGGAATACGGACCTCGCGACGAGGTGTTGGAATGGGCGGACGCAGTCATTTCCGCGCACCCGAACCATAAAGTTATCGTGGCAAACCACGCGTATTTCTCGCATCGTGCCGACAAGCCCGCCGAGGACGAGATCGGGCAAGCGAAATATCTGCCGAGCGACGCGCACAATCAATACGGAATGGAGGTGTATAACACGGTCAACGACGGCGTGGAGATCAGAGAAAAGCTCGTGAAAAAACACTCGAATATTATGTTGGTCACGAGCGGTCACTCGCAAGGCGCTTGTATCTATTACAGAGCCGACGAGGCAGAACAAGGCAACGTGATCTTTGAAGTGTTGGCGGACAGCTCGGCAATGATCAACGGATTCCCGTCTAACTACGATTTGATTTGTCTGTATACGTTCGAGCAAGACGGTACGCTTCATACCTGCTACTATTCTCCCGAATTGGATATGTATTACGATACGGATAACGAGATCACGGTAAAAGTCGGCTGACGCTTTTCTGTCAATCAAAAACGAAAACAATGTTCTATGTGTAAAAAAATAACAAAATACAAGGAGGACACACGATGAACAAAAAGAACTATTTGGCTCCCTTGGTGGAAATGATAGCTTTCCACGAGGATATTGTAAGAACGTCTGTTCCCAGCGAGGTGGACGGGATGGCAAACTTTAATAGAGATTGGTTGCCGGAGTAAGGAGGAAGCAAAAATGACGAAACAAAGAAAAGCAATTGTAGGATGCTTATGCGTAGGAGTTATCGCGTCGGCTTGCGGCGTTGGACTGCTTTCCTCGCACACGGCGACGGCTGAGAACGTCGCAAAGTTTGAAATGGCAAAAGGCGCGTCGGTGCGCCTCGCGCAAACGGCAGACGACGAAACGGGTATTCGTTGGCAGGCAAGCTTCAACAAAACCTATTGGGATTCGCTCCAAATAGCAGAAGGTCAAACCGTACAATTCGGCGCGATCGTTACGGCGGCTTCTAACCTTACCGGAGTCGAGGATTTTACGAAAGACTCAGACAGCGAGGTGGTATACGTGCCTTGTGAGGCGACCGCACCGGAATGGGATGAGAACGATGAATTTACTTATTATGCGTCCATCGTATATCCCGAAAGCTCGTTTACGGAAGAGGAGCTGCTCGCGGCTTCCGCCGTGGAGCTGACCGCACGCGCATACATCAAGATCGGCGATGATTATAGGTATGTGGATGAATATGCACATACGACCCGTTCTATGCGCGCCGTCGCGTTGGCGGAGGTTCACGACGAAACGGTGGACATAGAGGACGTAAGCGCCTATTGCGGTACGATCACGCAGACGGCAGAGGAAAATACGGGCTATTATAGCGACGTTGACGAATCCGCGTCCCTTACGAATCCGCTCGGATTCACCTCTACGGAAACGTATCAGGCGTATATCGACGCACAGCCCGTCGAACTCACGGTCGGCGACGGCTTGACGGTTACGGGCGCTTCGGGCTTGAAAAAGGAAAAGACGTATATGCTCGACGTGTTCACGGCTGACGGCAAGGTGTATACCCAGCCCTTGATCGCGGCGACCAAGGTCATTGACGAGGCGAGCGATCTGTCGTATTTTACGATGACGAATATCGAGCTGGGTACGGACGAGAATAATATGCCCTACGCGACGGAAGGCACGACGGAGTTCGACGGCTATTACGTGCTCACGAAGAATATCGACGCTACGGACTATACCCACAAAGTAACGGACAGAACGAAGGGTGATGCGACTATGTATGCGGACCAGACCAACGCAAACGGGGTTACGCGTTCCAAGTTGAATCGGCTTTCGATGTCTAGTATGAGTGCCTGGGCAGTGCAAAATTACGTGCCGTCCAAGTGTGGCGGTTTGACGGGTACGTTCGACGGCAACGGCTATACGATCAGCAATCTCACCGTAGCGGATCACGGCTTGTTCGGGATCATTATCGGCGGTACGGTGAAAAATCTCGGCTTGGTCAACGCTCAGCTTGGAGCTGCATTGGCTACGTACGAGCATCGCGTTATTTTTGCCGAGCAAATGGTAGACGCGACGGTTGAAAACGTATACTTACAGATGGCAGACGATACGATCAGTGGATCGAAGGCGGCGTTGGCAATGACGACGGCTGGCAGCCTCACGATGAACAACTGCGTGTTTGATTTTAATATTTACGGAACAGATGGCGCAGACGTAACGACGGTCGCGTCCAACTATTGGGCGTACGGCTTATTCGGTTCGACAACCTCTCAAACGATGTCGTATGCTGATACGACTTTTACTTGTAGCGACGTATACGTACGCTCGAACGTGGCGATTTCCGTCACGCGTGCGGGAAATAACTATGGGATCAATACCAGCGTATCTATCGCAGAAAACGACGCAACAGCCGACAGCAACGCTATCGAAAAAGCGGCGTTCGAGTTGATCGGCGGTACGGTCGGCGAAGACGGCTCGTTGACGAGAAACGGAGCTACTTGGACTCCGACGGCTAATAAATATATCTTCAATACGTGGTCGGGTGGCTCGCATATCAGAAGAATAGAAGGTATGTACCGCTACGATACGGCGACGGAAATGGAAAACGCGGGCAACACGTACGACGCGTTCGATTCCGAGCTTTGGGAGACAGGCGAGGGTAAGATCGCGTTTAGATCGACGGGCAAATCGCTTGCGCACACGGTAGAGGGTACGTATTATATGGACGGTACGACGGGTACGTTTACTTCCGAAGATAAGACGAAGATGTTCGGAAACGAAAACGCGGTCATCACTTCGGCTACCTATAACGGACAAGAGCTTACCGTAGAAAACGGTGCGATCAAAGGCTTCGAGGATATTTCCACGCACGGAACGAAGGTCGAATTAACGGTGGGAATAGACGGTAAGGAGCTTCCCTACGGCGTGTCCGTCATTCCCGCGACCAAGCTGATCTCAACGAAAGAGGATTTAGCGGTCTTTACAATGACGAATATCGAGTTGGTAAAGAATTCGGCGCAAACTGATACTGCTGCTGCAAACAGTTCGTATGCGACGGAGGGCACGACGGAATTTGCGGGCTACTACGTACTGACGCAGGATATTGACGCTACGGGCTATACGCACAAGGTCACGAACGGTGGTGTCTTGACGGACGCCGTGAAATCGGGCGATTATTCCAAGCTGGAAATCGTCACTGCGAACGGCAGCTACGGCGCTAACTATGCGAGAGGCGCTGTTTCCACGCACGGCGGTTTGACGGGTACGTTTGACGGAAACGGGCATACGATCAGCAATCTTACCGTACAAAATCACGGTTTATTCGGGTTGGTTATCGGCGGTACGATCAAAAACGTGGGCTTTGTAGACGTTACGATTGCGGCGGGCGACGTAGCCAACGAGGACAGCGCGTTGTTTGCGGCGCAAATGGTGAACGGAACGATGGAAAACGTTTACGTAAAGGCAAAAGAGATAACGGGCGACGCGACGGCGAATTTGGCGTTGTTGGCGATTAGCGGTTTAGGGACGAATACGCTTAAAAACTGCGTGTTCGAGTACGATTTTGCAAATCGAGCGGCGAGAACGATGACGTACGGCTTATTTGCATCGACTGACACCGGTGTAAACAATCATCGAGGTTCTGTTGCAGGAACGAACGTATACGTAATTTCCAACTCGGCTTTGTGCGTTAGAGCGTTGGGAAGCGTTTCGAATGGTACGCAGGTTGCGATCGGCACAAACGAAACGACGGAAACGGATAAATTGCGCTTCGAGTTGCTCGGCGGCGTTATTACCGTTGACGGTGAAACGACTACTTATACCTTAAACGGCAATGCGTTTACGACTAGTAGCGATACTTCGATAATGGGCACGAACCATTGGTGGGTAGGCGTTTTCAGCGGCGTCGATCGTTATAATAAGGTGGAAGATATGCTGGCGGATACGGCTAACGATTATACCGCTTTGTCTGCGGAGTATTGGACGGTGACGACGGGAGCGGACGGCTCGGTTGAATCGGTTAGCTGGAAGGGCGCGAATTGATCTACGGTGTAAAAGCGCGGGGGCGCGATAAAAAGCGTCCCCCGCATTTAAAAACGCATAGGATGCGGAGGCTTTTATGAAAAGAGCAAAAAAAATTTTATTGGCGACGTTGGCGAGTTTATCCGTTTTTTTGATCGGCGCGCTTAGTGGCTGCGACTGCGCGGGCTGTAAGGACTGTCAAGGCAGCTCCTCGCAAAAACCGCAGCACGAGCATACGTGGGGAGAGTGGGCGCAAACGACCGCTCCGACCTGTATGGAAGCGGGCGAGGAAACTCGCGCGTGTAGCGGCTGTGAGGAAACGGAACGGCGTGCCGTGACGGGCGGACATTCCGCGACCTATCACCAAGCGGTAGAGGCGGGTTGCGATACGTTTGGAAACGTGGAGTATTGGTCTTGCTCGACGTGCCTTAAAAACTTTTCCGACGAGGGTTGTACGACGGAGATCGCCGACGTGCAAACGCCTGTGAACGGGCATACGCTCGTCTATCATCAAGCGGTAGAGGCGGGGTGTGATACGTTTGGAAACGTGGAGTATTGGTCTTGCTCGACGTGCCTTAAAAACTTTTCCGACGAGGGTTGTACGACGGAAATTACCGACGTGCAAACGCCCGCGACGGGGCATACGTGGAAAGGAAACGTATGCGGAGTATGCGGGGATAAAAAATCGAGCGAAGGCTTAGCGTTTGTAAAAATCGACGGTAAGGACGAATACGCCGTAGCGGGTATCGGGGTATGTAAGGACGCTGCTTTGAGTATTCCGTCCGTTTACGAGGGATATCCCGTGACGGAGATCGCGGAAGGCGCATTTACCGATAATAAAGGAATCGTAAGAGTAAGTATTCCCTTCTCCGTCCGTTCTATCGGGCATTTGGCGTTTCACGGTTGCGTTCGGTTGATTGAAGTATACGACGAAACCGCGCTTAGCATTACGGCGGGTAGCATTGAAAACGGTTGGGTCGGCTATTATGCGAAAAACGTATACACGGGCGATTCGGGCGCAAGCAAGCTTACAACCGACGGCGACGGGTTTACCGTCTATACCGACGGCGCAACGCGCGCGTTGGTGGATTACGTTGGGGAAAGCGCGAACGTGACGGTACCCGACGGCATTACCGAGATAGGCGCGTACGGGTTATACGCAAAGGAGATCCTTTCTTTACGTATTCCCGCAACGGTGAAAAACGTCGGCTTTTACGGCGTAGCGGGCTGTTCAAAGCTTATAACCGTCGGCTTTGCAGACGGAGCGGAATTGACGGAACTTGGCAGATACGCTTTTTATCAATGCGAAAGACTGCAAGAGGTCAGTCTGCCCGATTCGGTTAAAAGGATCGGCGACGACGCGTTTTACGGTTGTTATCGCTTGACCGCGGTTTCCCTGCCGCAAGGCTTGGAGTCGATCGGAGGATCGGCATTCTATAATTGCTATCATTTGACGGAGATAGCCGTTCCGTCCACCGTGCAGACTATCGATACTTACGCGTTCTTTAACTGTTATACGTTGGCAGAGGTACGTAACGATTCCGAAGCGATCGCTTTGACGAAGGGCGGGACGGATAACGGATATTTGGCGTATTATGCGAGAAACGTGTATACGGGTGCAGAGGAGAGCAAGCTGCAAACGGAGGACGGGTTCGTCCTGTACGTTGACGGTTCGGAAAAGCGGTTGCTTGGATACGTTGGCGAGAAAACCGTTTTGACCGTTCCCAACGGCGTTACTGCGGTAAACGAACGCGCTTTTTACGGATTAGAGGAAATAAGGGAAATTATTTTACCGACTTCGGTGCAAACGATCGGCGAAGCGGCTTTTGAGGCTTGCGTGGGGTTGGAAAAGCTGACTCTTCCTTTCGTGGGCGCTTCGTCCACCGAAACGGTCAACACGCATTTCGGATACGTATTCGGCGCTTATTCGGGATGGTATAACCAAGATAAAGTGCCTCAGTCGCTTAAAGAGGTAACCGTTTTGGGCGGCGAATTTATAGGCGAGAGCTCGTTTAGAAATTGCAAATATCTGGAGAAGATAACGCTTGGCGCAAGCGTAAAGACGATCTTCAACGGCGCGTTTTACGGTTGCGAGAGATTGAAAGAATGTCTTTTTGCAGACGGGAGCGTCTTGGAAACGGTCGAGTACGACGCATTTAGAAATTGTACTTCTCTGGCGAGTATACGTATTCCCGCGAGCGTGAAAAAGCTCGGAGATCACGCGTTTCACGGTTGTTCGAAGTTGCAAAGCGTCGATTTCGATGCGGACGGCATACTGAAAGAAATTGGAAATAACGCTTTCTATCAATGCGTCGAGCTTCGCTCGATCGTTATTCCCGATGGCGTAAAGGAGATCGAAAACTTTACCTTTTACGGGTGCGGGAAGTTGGCAAGCGTGGAGCTTGGGTCAGGCGTAGCGACGATCGGCGACGGCGCGTTCGGCGAATGTAGTTCGTTGACCTCTATCGTATTGCCTGACACGGTCACGAGGATAGGTCACGGAGCGTTTAGCGGCTGTACGGTTTTATCCGAGTTGCATTTTTCAGGTACGGCGACGGAATGGGGAAGCGTAGAGCGCGTTGACGGTTGGAAAGACGGCGTTCCCGCAACTCAGATCGTTTGTAAGGACGATAACGTGAATATTTAAAAGTATTTTTACCGTAAAAATATGCACCTGCAAAAGCTTTTTGCTTTTGAGGTGCATAGCGGTAAAAGTCAAGAGGGTATTATTTTTTACGGTTTCGCATAGCGGAAGGGGTTTTTCCGTGATATTTTTTAAAGGTCTGATAGAAATACGGTAAGCTAAAAATACCGACCGCATAGGAAATATCCATAATAGACATTTCCGTTTCCTGCAATAAGATCGCCGCGTGCTTCATTTTCAAGGAAATAAAAACCTGATGAGGAGTGCCGATACTGGCTTTTTGAAACAGCCGAGTCAAATGTTCGGGCGTGTATCCGATTTGACGAGCGATCTCCTTGATCGTCAGGTTCATATTTTTCGGATGGGACATAATCTCAAGCGTCTGCGAAACGGCAGAAAGGGATTGAGAGTCCTTTAAGGAAATAAATTCGGGCAAAAGGAAAGAAAATGCGATCTTATGCCATTTATCCGCTTGTGCTTTGGAAAACGAATTGTTGGCGGTTTTCAAAAGCTTTAAAAGCTTATTGTGCAGGTTCGGCGATAGGGTCGCGTATAAATCGTTGCTTGCGTGCAATTCCTCGTAAAGACCGTCATAAATACAGCGGCAGGCTTGTTGCAGGTACTCGTCTTTGACGGTAATGTTATAATATTCGCATTCGTCGAGCAGAACGGGTTTTAAACGGTGAACGTTTTCGGGTTTGATGAGCGCGATATCATAAGTGTGAATTTCCTTTTCTTTTCCGTCGAGGCTGTTTATCAAAGAGCCTTTGCAAAGAAAAAGGATCTCCCAAAAGGTATGCAAATGCACCGTTTGGAATACGTTCGGCCAAAAGCGCGAGGAAATTTCGACTTGATCGGACATTTTATAAGTAATCATACAATACTCCTTTCTTATCAATAGTATAACATTTTATTTTTGGATTGTCAAATAAAAAGATTTCTAATGTACGGTGTAGATATGAAGAAAACAGATTTTTTAATTGGTTGTAATTATTGGGCTTCTAACGCGGGCGCGCTGATGTGGCGGCACTTTGACCCGCAGATTGTAGAAAAGGATATAGAGGCTTTATCGGGTTATGGCGTTAATTGTATTCGGATATTTCCCAACTGGGAGGATTTTCAACCGATTAAAAAGGCGCATAAACCGAATACGGAATATAATAAGCTCAGTCCGTTTTTGATTCGGACGGAAGAACGCCCCTTATTATACGAAAAGTTCCCCGAAAGCGGGCTTTCCGAACGGCAGGTGGAAAATTTTAAATTCCTGTTGGAGACGGCGAAAAAGTATAACGTGAAGGTGATCGTGGCGTTTATAACGGGTTGGATGAGCGGTCGATTGTTTTTACCAGAGGCGTTGAACGGAATGAATCTTATTGCCGATCCCGAAGCGATTCTTTGGGAACGCGCGTTTATCAAGGATATGATAAGCGAGATCAAACACTACGATAATATTATCGCTTGGGAATTGGGGAACGAATGTAATTGTTTAGATTATCAGGTCAGCGAAAAGGAAACGGAACTTTGGATATCTTCGATCGAAAGCGCCATTCGTCTTGCCGACAATACCCGTCCCGTATATTCGGGAATGCACGGCGCACGCGTGCAGGGGGCTTGGAATTTGCTTATACAAAGCAAATACTTAGACGTGATGACGACCCACCCTTATCCCGCTTTTACGAGCTATTGCGGGATCGAGCATTTGCGCGAAATGCGCGCTTCGCTACATTCGGCTGCGGAAACCGCGTATTATGCGGCGATTGCCCGTAAGCCCTGTTTGGTCGAGGAGATTGGAACGCTCGGTCCCGTATACTTGAACGACGAATATGCCGACGAATATTTCGAACGCGCGTTGTTCACGTCTTTGGCGGTGGGAACGCCGGGCTTTTTGTGGTGGTGCGCTTTTGAGCAGAACGGATTGAATTTTGCACCCTACGATACGGTGACGATGGAGCAAAATTTAGGTCTTATGTACAGAAATCATCAGCCTAAGCCCGTTATCAAAAAACTGAAAGAGGTTTCTTCGGATCTGAAGGAGATCGGCGCGTTACCTACGCCGCAGGCGGACGCGGTCGTTGTTTTGGCGCACGCCAGCGATCAGTGGAAAGCCGCGTACGGCGCGTTTATGCTCGGGGTACAAAGCGGCAGATTTGTGGATTATTGTTACGAAGAACAGCTTTTAAAAAGTAGCGATTATTATATTCTTCCCTGTATCAGAGGGTCAAGCGCGTTGGCTGCTTTCATTATCGATGCGCTCAAAGAGCGAGTTTTAAACGGTGCGAAGCTTTTGATCACGAACGCGGGAGGATTTATCGGCGGTTTCGAGGAATTGACGGGCTTAAAGGTGTACGGGAGAGAGGGCGTTTCCTGCAAAAAATCTTTTAAGATCGGCAAGCGCGGTTATGAAATAGCCTGTGGCGGTAAATTGCTGATAACGGCAAGCAAGGCAAAGGTTTTGATCAAGGACGACAACGGGGAGATATTGCTTTCCGAGAATAAATTAGGGAAGGGAAAAGTATTGTTTTTCAACGCGCCCTTGGAAGATTTTTATACGGAAAGCTACAAGCCCGAAGATTCGGGACTTCACGAAATTTACAAGCTTTTCTTTGCCGAGAAAGAAAAGGAGTTCGCAGTGGAGAGCGATCGGTGTATGGTCACCACGCACGAGCTCGAAGACGGTAAGCTCGCCGTTATGTTGAATAATTACGACAAAAACGCCTGTTTGAAATTCCGTTTAAAAGCGGGTTATGAAATCGTGAAGGCGTTGCACGTTGAAACGGAAGGCGACGAGCTGACGTTCAAAAAGAAATACGCCTATTTGGAAATAGAAAAACGATAAAGCTGAAAAAAGGAGGAGAAAAATGCAAAGGATAGCCGAAAAGCAGTTTCCTTTAAACGACGAACGGATAAAGTACGTCGGCAGAGCGGATTTTATCAATTCGTTTATGCTGAAAGAACAGCTTTACGATAAAACGCTTTGGAAAATTTTCGTCGATCAATTTCGGGAGCGCAAGGACGGAGAAAAAGGTACTTGGCTCGGCGAGTTTTTCGGAAAAATGATGCGCGGGGCTTGTCTTACTTATCAATATACGCGCGATGAAAAGCTGTTGACGATCTTAGAAAACGCGGTGGAGGATTTTTTGACGACGCAGGACGAACTCGGTCGATTCTCTACGTATACGACGGAAAAGGAATTTACCGGTTGGGATATGTGGGGCAGAAAATACGCAATGCTCGGTTTGGAGTATTTTTATGAGATCAGCGATAACGAGGGGTTGAAGAAACGTATCGTAACCGCGCTTGAAAAGCACGCGGATTATATCGTCGAGAACGTAGGAGAGGGGAAAAAGCACCCGATCGCCTACGCCGTCAGCTTCTGGCAACACGCGGGCTTGCCGTCCTGCTCGATCTTAGAACCTTTCGTCAAGCTGTATAAGCTTACGGGAAAACAAGCGTATTTAAAATACGCGGAAGCGATCGTCAAGACGGGCTTTACCAACAATGAAGACGATTTGGTGGAGATCTTCTATAAAAAGCAAAAACGTATTCCCGAACTTATTTCGAAAAAGGGCTACGAGATGATGAGCTGTTTTCAGGGCTTGCTTGAATATTACGAGGTTGTCGGCGAGGAAAAGTATTTGACGGCGCTTTGCAATTTCGTTGATGCGGTCGTGGAAACGGAACTTACGGAAATCGGGGGCTTGGGTACGGATTACGAATTTTTTGACGATTCGGTTAAAAATCAGATTTATTATAAAGATAAGCCGATGCTGGAAACCTGCGTAACGGTAACGTTTATGAATCTTTGCTACCGAATGTTGCAATTCACGGGGGATAGCCGTTTTGCTGACTACATAGAGAGATCTGCGTATAACGCGATGTTCGGCGCAGTCAATACGGAGAAAAATCAAACGTCGTTCAAATGGAACGAAGGCGGTCCTCAATTGATCGAAACGCACTATTTTCTGCCTATCGACAGTTATAGCCCTTTGGCGCGACAGCGTCGCGCCGTAGACGTGGGCGGTTGTTTGACCCTTCGCGAGGACGGAATGAAATACGGGTGTTGCACTTGTATTTCTTCTGCGGGTACGGCGATCTCAGCGCTATACGGCATAATGAAAACAGAAAACGGTTACGTGATCAACGGATACGAGGAAGGACACGCAAAGCTGTTTTCTCCGTCAGGAATGGCGTTTGATTTGAAGATCGCAGGTAAACCCTTTGAAAACGACGAAGCGATAAAGATAAGCCTTTCTATGCAAGAAAAAGAAGACTTGCGTTTCTTGCTCCGTATTCCCAAATGGTCGAAAAAGACGACGGTTCGGTGCAAGGGAAAACAGTATACCCCCAAGGCGGGCGGATATTTGGAAATTTGCGAATCGTTTGAGGACGGCGACGAGATTGAGGTGATAACGGATACGAAGATCTACGCGATCTGTCAAGGAAACAAGGTTCTCTTAAAAAAATGCGCGTACGTGTTGGCGCGGGACGAACGTTATGAGGACGGCTTTGACGAAGCGGTGCAAATCCCGATTCTCGAAGGCGGTAGAGTCAACGGCCGTAAAGCGTGCGTTGGAAAATTCAATGCCTTAGCGGAATTTTCCGTGCCTTTGGAAAACGGAAAAAGTATCTTGCTATGCGATTACTCTTCGGCAGGGAAAAAATGGGACAAAGGCGTAAATTTACGGGTATCCGTTTGGCTTTGAGAGTTCCGTTGAAAGTATTTAGGATTTATAAAAATAAAGAAAAAATATATTTATAAGGAGAAATTGTTATGAAAAAAACAAATAAGATCTTGGCGGCGTTGCTGTCTTTAACGATGGGATTGGGATTCGTAGGTTGCGGATCCGGTAACGATGCCAGCGGAAAAACGACGATTAAAGTCGTTGCTTACGAGGGCGGTTACGGTTATAATTGGGTAAAAGAGTCTGCAAAACGTTTCGAGGCTCTGAATGCGACCACTTCTTTTGAAAAAGGGAAAACAGGCGTATACGTCGATATTAAGATTACGAAGGATACGGACGTAGAAACGATGAGCTCGTCCGCCGAGGATATATATTTTACCAACGGCAACGCAACTCCTCGAGATTATTCGCAGAAAGGCTGGTTGGTGGATATCAATGATATCGTCACGGAAAAGATCGATACTCGCGACGGCGTAGAATATTCCATTGCGGATAAAATCGACGAGGACTACCGCGTGATTTTGCAAAATCGCGGGGACGGACATTATTACGGATTGCCTTATGCGGATTATTATAGCGGCTTAACTTATGACGAGGAAGCGTTTACGGCGAAAAAGCTGTATTTCGCCGCCCCCGACGCAACGAGCAAAGCTGCTTATAACAGTCCTTACGGTACGGCGGATTTTTTAACGGCGGAAAACGAAACTTCGAGAAAAAGCTGTGGTATTGACGGGAAATACGGTACGGCGGACGACGGTTTGCCTACTTCTTTGCAGGAACTTATGATCCTTTGCGCAAAGATCAAGCAAAGCGGTTACGTTCCGTTCGCATTCCCTGGCGGACACGCAAACTATACCAGTCTATTCTTTGAGGGCTTATGGGCGTCGCTTGCGGGATATGAAAAAATCAGATCGGGCTATGACTTTACGGGTACCGTAGACGTTGTCGAAGGCTATGAAGACGAGCCTTTGTTCTCCGGTATCAACTATATCAGAAAACCGAAAATCAAAACGGAGACCGTCAGTGAGGCGGAAGGATATTATTCGACGCAAACGGTAGAGAGATATTACGCTTTGTCTTTTATACAGATCTGTCAGAAGGAGGGCTGGTTTGCACAGCTTACGAACGATACGAACGTTAGCCACACTGCAACGATGGGACGCTTCCTTACAAACGGTCTTACAAGTCAGGAAAAAGTCGCTATGCTGATCGAAGGTAGCTATTGGTATAATGAAGCAAGCGACTACGGCGAAGTTAAAAAATATCAGGTTCTGAAAGAAAAGCAAACGGGAGAAAAGAAAGCTGAAAGAAAGGTTGCTTGGATGCCTTTGCCCGTATCCGTCAACGAAACGGTTGAAGAAAGAACGGATGGCGGAAGAAACAGATACACTTTCACGCAATCGGGCAGTTCCTTTGCATTCATTAACGCAAGAACAAAAAATAAAGGAGGCGTTCTCGACGCGTGTAAAGCATTCTTGCAGTTTACTTATACCGACGAGGAATTGAGCAAGCGCGTGGGTATGCACGGCGTCTACTGCACGGCGCTCAGCCACTCCGTAGCGGAAGAGGACAGCAACAAGTTGAACTATTTCCAAAGAAGCGTATTCGAAGCGGCTGAAAATGCAGATCTCGTGTTGCCTTCGGCGAGCAACGAAACCTTTTTGACTGCGCGTACGACGTTATCTATCGGCGGAAAGCGGTACTTGCAACCGATCGATACGGACGGTAGAGAATATACCACGATCATTTCTGCTATTAGATCGGGTGGCTTAACGGCGGAAGAAATTATGAACGTAACGATGGTAAAAGCAGCCGATTGGGGCGCTTACTATCAAGGTTGAGGATAAAGATTATGGCTGAAAAAAGAAATCGTTTGCATCATCGCAGAGATAGGTCGAAAAAGATTTTCTTTGCGATTATGGTGGCATTGCCGCTTTTGCAATTTGCTGTGATGTACGTAGGGGTAAACGCCAATTCGTTCATTATGGCGTTTCAACACTACGAGAACGCGGCTTCCGGTAAAGGTTTTGATATTACCTTTGCGGGTATTGACAATTTCCAAGAGGCGTGGACGCTACTTAGTGAAAAAAGCTATATGCTGGAAATTTCGCTCACCGGTTTTTTGGTGACGATGTTTATATCTTATCCTTTAGCGTTGATTTTTTCTTTCTATATTTATAAGAAATATCCGTTCAGTGGCTTTTTTAAAACGGTTTTGTTTTTACCGCAAATCATTTCCAGCTTGATTTTCAGTACTCTGTTTAAATATATGGTGGGTACCGTATACACAGAGCTTACGGGAGCTGCGATGGGTTTTTTGAGTGATCCGGACACGACGTTCGGCACCGTATTGTTTTTCAACGTATGGGTATCCTTCGGTATCAACGTACTGATGTTCAGCAACGCGATGGGAAACATTGACGAGTCCGTTGTGGAATCGGCGCAGTTGGACGGTGTGAATATCATACAGGAATTTTTTCATATCACGATTCCCAGCGCTTGGCCGACGGTTGTATCTTGTACGATCATTACCGTTGCGGGAATTTTCACCAACCAAATGTATCTTTACGATTTGTTTGGCGACGGTGGTAAATTCGAAATTGCTTCTATCGGATATTTCTTGTATCAGAAAGCGAGTATTGCGGATATGGTAAAAACGCCGACAGAGCCTTCTATGGGTATTTTATCGGCGCTCGGGTTAATTTTTACCTTTATACTCGTGCCTACTTCAATGCTTCTTAAAAAATTGTTGACGAAGCTCGGACCGAGCGTAGACTGATGAGGTGAAACGATGAAAAAGAGTAAAAACAAATTAAATAAAGTAGTGGTCATCGCTTTATTCGTCATTTTGGTTGTTTATGCGATCTCGATGTTGTTTCCTTTACTGTGGGGATTCTTGACTTCTTTGAAATCTTCCTTGGATTTCGATACGTTACGCAACGTGCTCGGTTTTCCCGATATGGAATACAGTAACGACACGTTTTTCAAGCTGTCTAACTATACCTCTATGTTCAAAGACATCAATTTATCCAGATCGGTGAGCTTTTTCGCGGGAAACGAAGAGATTATACATAATAGTGAAAACACGGTTTGGACAATGCTGTTCAACTCTCTGTTCTATGCTCTGGGGGGCTCGTTGGTTAGCGCTTTCGTTACGATGTGTATGGCGTATCTTTGCGCAAAGTACAAAGTAAAAGCGGCAAAATGGATCTACGGTATGGTAATCGTTACGATGACGATTCCGACCGTCGGATCGTATCCTTCAACGATTACCTTGCTTCGTTCGTTAAACTTATACGATTCTTGGCTTGGATATTTCTTTCAAAAATTCCATTTCGGCGGTATGTATTTCTTGTTGTTTTATGCGTTTTACGAAACGTTATCGGACGCTTATTGCGAAGCGGCGGAAATCGACGGGGCGTCACAGCTTCGGATTATGTTCTCAGTGATCATTCCTTTGTCGATGACGATATTTTCTACGGTTACGTTGATCGTTTTCGTTCAGCTTTGGAATGATTATCAAACGCCGTTGCTGTATATGCCTACCAAACCGACGTTGGCGTTCGGGATCCATTACTTTACGAACAAAACCGTTTCAGGCGGCTTTGCCGAAAGAGGCGAGCCGGGAAAAATTGCGCTTTGTATGTTGTTGGCTATTCCCGTTTTAATTTTGTTTATTGCTTTGAAAGACAAGATTATGGGAAATATAACTATTGGCGGTATAAAGGGGTAAAGCATAAATGAAATTCGAAAAACGTAAATTAAAAATCTTAGGCGCGCTCTTTTGCTGTGCCGTATGCTCTGCGCTGTTCGGCTTGGCATCGGTAAACAGTCAACCGTTGCCTCAGGCTTCTGCACAACTCGTATATTCCGATCAGAACGGATTGAAAGAGGTTTATTTTAAAAACGAGGTGATCAATATTCCGCAGGCGCAGATCGCCGTGGACGGGAATAATTATTCCGCAACGGAATATACTTTGATCTATCCCGACGGACGAGCATATATAGGAGAAACTCATACGCTAGATATCATCGGTAAGTATAATTTGGTGTATTACGCGACTGTTGAGGGAAAAAATCTTTCGGCAAACACAGAATTTACCGTAGTGCAAGAAGCGTTGGAGGTCGGCAACGGCTCGTCTTATGAAATGATAGACGATTTGACGAAAAAATCGGGCGAAGACGAGGGCGGTTTGTCCGTATCGTTGTCCGAGGGGACGTCTTTTACTTATAATCAATCTATCGATATCACGAACAGCGATTTGCAAACGCCTATCATCGAGTTATATCCCTATCATAAAAATTCCGTTCTCGAATGGGTGAAAGACGAAAATGGGAAGGACGTAAGAGTGATTGCGGAAGAAGCGATTGCGCAAACGCGAGCGATCACCGTGAGAATTACCGATTGCTACGATTCGAATAATTATATCGATATCCAGATCGATTGGAGCTTGAACAGTCCCGGAGATCCGATTTTGGGAACAAGACGGGAGGCTACCTGTATGGCAGGCGCAAGCGGACAGGATAAAACGGCGTTGATCGCAAATCCGAACCTGAGCCAAAACAAATGGTACGCCAATAAAGAAGTAGACGGCGAGCCGTATCTTCTCGTTATGTCGGGGAATTATGGCAAAAGCTGTAATTACAGTGAAAGTACGGGCATTTCTTTTTACTATGAAAATGCAACGAAAAGGATCTACGTGCAAGATGAGAAAAAATATCTTCTCGCAGATTTAGACGACCCGAATTTATATTTCACAGCGCCCCTTCTTCATAACAATCTGGAATATGTCACGGGCGAGCCGTTTAAAGGCTTTACCACGGGTGAGGTGTACGTGTCGGTGTTTGGCACGGAATATTACGGAAATACATTACAATTCGAGATTGGATCAATCTACGGCGTGAAAGGGCAAGCTCTTGGTGAAAAAGAGGTCAAGGATAACGTTGCGCCTATCATAGAGGTAGACGTAGACGCAGACAAAACGGAACGAATTTACGTTGCAAAGGGAGAACCTTTTGAAACCTTTCCCGCAATGGCAAACGACCTGCACGGTATCGGCGAATTGAAAACTACCGTTTGGATCAATTACGGAACGGACAGACAGGCTCTTATAGGCTTACGGGACGGACGATTTACTCCGTTGTTATCGGGAACGTATACCATAGAATACAAAGCGGTCGATCGTTTTGGAAACCAAACGGTGAAAACGATCGACGTGACGGCGATCAATGCGGAAAGTGGCAAGGCGATCGATTTTGCGTTGGAATCGGACGCGGAATTGGCGGCAGGCGAAAACCATTCTCTTTCGTATACGGTAAGCGGTTTAAACGGTGAGATCGACGTACAGGCGTGGGCGACTCTGCCCGACGGCAGTACCCGTAAGCTTTCGATCGAAAACGGCGCGGCGGAGTTTTTCCCCGAAAGCGTAGGCAAGTATGCGTTGACGTTCGTATGCAGCGACGGTATTATGGAAAAAACGTTTTCTTATGAAATAACCACTTGCGAATCCGAAAACGTATCTTTGACAGAACCCGTTTTGCCGGAATATTTGATTAAAGGAATGACGTATACCTTTGATTATAACGAAATTTTGTATTACGACGGGGTGACGGCTTCCAAAAAGCCTATCGTATACGCGTCGGAAGATGGAAAAGAAGGGGTACGAATCGACTACGAGGAATATACGGTCGGCGCGACGGAAAAGGTTCAATTTATTTACAAGGACGGCGACACGGAAATAGGTAGAAGTCGGGAAATCGAAGTCGTAGACGTAGACTTTGGCGGATCGTTATCTTTGGATAAGTATTTCGTCGGCGATTTTACGGCGACGAAAACGGCGAGCGATATCGCTTTCACTTCGAACGTCCAAACGGGAAATAACCGACTTGCGTTCATCAATACGATATCGTTGAATAATTTCTATTTTTCTTTTACCATTCCGCTCGGAGGCTACTTATACGAAGGGTTGGAGATTACGCTAATAGATTATTATAACAGAGATGCGTTCTATACTTATTCGTTCTCCAAATCAGAGAATAATACGCGGGTTTCGGTGTACGATCAAGACGGAGCAGTAGGGTCGGCGACGGTAGCGAAGGGAATAGAAACCGGTGTTTTTGATTTGCAATACAGCTCTACGGTGGGAATGTCGATCGGCGGAACAGGCGAAAAACTCGGGAAAATCTCTTTCTCGTCGGATAGAGTTCTTATGCATATTGCGATGAAAGGGCTTACGGGGAACGGCGTCGTGACGGTTAGACAGATCAACAATCAACCTTTTTCCGACGTTAGCTGGGACGCATACAATGCTTCGATCACGACGTATAGCGCGATAGGCGTTTTGGAAAAAGGGGAATCGATTACGATTCTTCCCGCGACGGTTTCGGACGTGTTAAGTCCCTTCGTAAAATCCAATTTCGGATTTACGGTATCGAATGAAAAAGACGAGATTATGCAGTCCAAAGACGGCGTAATTTTAAACGCGCAATGCGACCCGACTCGTTCGTATGAAATCGAGTTAAAAGAATACGGCACGTATACCTTGCGTTATAGCTATACGGATCAAGCAGGGGAAGCAACCTACGAAACAATTCTTCTCAACGTCGTGGATAACGTAGCGCCTACGCTTACGTTGCAGGAAGGATACGGGGAGAATATGCTGGTACGGGCGAAAGCGGGTAGACAACTCAAACTGGCGACTTATAAAGTTTCCGACAACGAAACGGCAACCGAAGAGATCAGCGTGAAGATCGTTATCGTTACGCCGAGAAACGAAGTTGTCTTAGCGGATTCTACGAATCTTGCGTTGAAGTTGAAAGGAGAATATAAAGTCTACTATTATTGTATGGACGAACAGGGTAACTATACTGCGCGTTACTATACCGTGATCGCGGAATAAAGTGGAGGAGAAACGGAAATGAAAAATTTCAATAAGAAAAAAATGATAAAAGTCGCCGCTGTTTTGCTTGCGATACTTAACGCTTCCGCTTTTGCAATAGGTTGTGACGGTTGTACTGCCAACACTGACCGGAACGGCGTTTCAGTCGAAGAACGGGTTGCGTGGAAGGGCGTACACGATTACACGGCGATACCAACGCAAAAAGATTTTATCAAAAACGGCTCAACCGATTATATTTTGGTCGTTCCCGAGCAAACTTCCGATCTGATCGTTACCGCTAAGGACGAATTTATCGATTTATTTAAGTTAGCGACGGGAATCACGATTCGAGTTATGAAGGACAGCGGGTTGACGCACGACGCGAACGCAAAGTATATATCGCTTGGCGAAACCACGCTTTTGCAAAGCTCGGGCGTTTCGGTAGATCGGAAAGCGTTGACAAAAGACGGAGTCCGTATCAGAACCAAAGACAATACCGTTTATCTTGTCGGGGGTACGGATTACGGTACGGTAAACGCCGTATATACCTTTATGCAGGTTACTTTTCATTATGAATATTATTATTCCACCTGTATTCAGATCGATAAAAACGTACAGAATTTAAAGCTTCTTGATTATGACGTTACCGACGTTCCCGATATGCAGGACCGTAACGGAGAATGGTTGGGGCAGCTGCGTGTTACTACTTCGGAATACCACTCGCAAATGGCGTATCGGTTTAAACTCGCAGGCGGCGGGGCAAAGGTTTTTGCTTTGCCGATATACGAGGACTTTACGCCGACCTCGGCGATCGGAACGACTGTACATACGACAAATTCTTTGCTTCCGAAGAAAACCTATCAAAAAGATCATTCCGATTGGTATACCACGGTAACGACGGAGGGCGGCAATCAGCTTTGCTATACCGCTCGGGGAAACGAAACCGAATTCGAAGCTATGGCTCAGGAGATGGCGAAAAAGATCACCTATTCTTTGTCGTTAAACACTCCGGAGGCGTATCCGTATATCAATTATTGTATGATCGGTATGGAGGATACTTACGACACTTGCGCGTGTAGCAAGTGCACGGAATTGAAAGAATATTACGGCACGGAAAGCGGCGCGGTTTGTATCTTCGTCAATCGGGTAGGCGAGATTGTCGAAGAGTGGATGAACGATCCTGCCAACGCTGCGTATTATCGGGAGGATTTTCACGTTAATTTCTTGGCGTATAACAACTTTATCGACGCCCCTGTAAAATACAACGAAAAGAAGGACGAATACGTCCCCATCGACGAAAAAGTGGATCTGCGCAGTAACGTAGGGGTGTACTATGCGGACATCAAGCAAGATTATCAATCTTCTCTGTTTGGCGAAGTAAACGAAAAGACGAGAAAAAATTTGCAGGGCTGGGCGGCGCTTACCGATCGATTGGATCATTACGTATACGCTATCAATTATAAGAACTATATGGTGCCTTACGACTGCTTCAATTATTATAATTCGGATATGTACCGCTATTATATGGATATCGGTTCGCGTATGTACTATATATGCGCTTACGGAGGATACGTCGAGCCGTTTGAAACGAACTGGGCGCGGCTGAGATTGTATTTGAACGCAAATCTGCTTTGGAATTGTAATGTTGACGAAGAAGACTTAATGGATAACTGGTTTAACGCGATGTTCGGCGAAGCGTCGGACGTTATGCGGCTTATGTTTGACGAACAGCGCGCGCATATGGCGAAGATCTGTACCGAATACGATCTTTACGTTACGGACAGTATTTATCTGATACTGACGAAAACGCAATATTTCCCGAAGAATACGTTGCTTTCCTGGATGGATAAGTGCGATCAGGCGTTAAAGCTGGTGGAAAAATATAAGACTGTCGATCCTGAATATTACGCTGCGCTCCGCAATCATATCGAAGCGGAATATATTGCTCCCGCTTGGCTCTTGCTTTATTTGTATCAAGAGGAAATGCTCGCGCAGGAAAAATATGAGATCAGAGACAGGGTATTTGAAATTCTCGAACTGCTCGGGCTGGAAGATATGCAGGTCGGCAACAACGTAACGGTTAAAAATTCTTTGACGAATATTTGATTCGGTCAACGTAAAGGAGACGTTTATGCGAAGAATAAAAGTATTTTTATTATTGTTAATGGTGTTCGTGCTTAGCTCGGTCGTTTTTACCGCGTGTGCTCAAAAAAAGGATTCGGGTAATGGGGGAACAATAGAACAGATTCCTTCTAACGATATCGAGTTAAGCGTAGCGACTCCGTTTTTAGATCTTTTGGTAGGCGACGAATCCAACGTCGTGGCAAATTATACGACGAAGGAAGGGCTTTCTTTGTCTTACGATTCCGTGAATCCCTCTGTCGCAACGGTAGATACGAACGGTAAGATCGTAGCGGTCGGCGTAGGCGAAACGACGGTTAAGGTGATATACGGCGAAGAAACGGCGACCGTTTCCGTAAAAGTGGGGTTGGGAAATCTTCAACCGACGTTGCAATTTACGCAGCTTGCAGGCGAAGAATTTTCCGTTATGGTGAAAGACGAAATAAGCTTGAAGCCTACGGTTTTGTTTAACGGGAAGGAATTTTCTGCGGACGAGGTTACGTATACGCAGACGACCCCCTCCGTTGCAGATATACAAGACGGGATCTTTACGCCGAAGGCTCGCGGCACGACGGAAGTGACCGTGTCCTGCAAGTGGCAAGGAAAATCGTTTGCAACGCTTGAAAAAACGTTCACCATTACCGCAATGAACTCGGTAGAGCTTTTGTTGAACGGCAAACCCGAGCTTTCCGATACGATCGTCTATACGATGGAAACGTTTGGCGATAATACGTTTCCCGTCAGTGCGCCGTTTGACGTAGAAGCGACTATAAACGGTGAAACGATGGCGGTGGAAATTTCCGTCGTCGAAGGAACGGAACTGATCGAGTATAACGAAAATGCTAAGACGGTTTCCGTTTCCGAAGCAAAAAAGAGCGGCGTTGCAACTGTTCGCCTTGCGTTTACGGGTTTTGGTGAAACGATAACTCACGATATAAAGGTAACGATAAAACCCTCGTATACTGTGTACGACGGTGAGGCGATCTTATTTTCGGCGATGGACGGCGATTTGCCCGTGGCGAATATTTTCGGGGAAACTACGCAGATCGTTTCGGCGGAAACGCAAACGGGCGATCCGATCGAAGTTAAGGACGGAAAGATAACGGGCATTCCCGTAGACGTTGACAACGCAGGCAAGGAACGTTCTATCAGGATCTTTAACGAAAGCTATGGCTACGAGGTGCAGATCAAGCCTTATACGAAGATCATCAAAAAGGCAGAAGATCTTTCTGTTTTCCAAATCGAAGAAGTTACGCAAAATGCCGATATCTTGCAAGCGCATACTTCGTTTGACGGGTATTATATACTCGGGAACGATATTGACGCAACCGATTATCAGCATCAAGCAGTTTCGGACGCGACGCAGAACGCAAATCTGAACAAGGGCGGCGAAGGCGCTATGATCAGAGAGTGCCGTAATATCAAGGGCGGCTTAACGGGGATATTCGACGGTTGCGGTTATACGGTAAGCGGGCTTACCGTGATCGATCAAGGTCTTTTCGGCTTGATCGACGGCGGCACGGTAAAGAACGTCGGGTTTGAAAACGTAACGCTTAACGGAAGCGCGTATCGAAAAAATATCGCGTTGTTTGCTCAACAGGCGAAAAACGCGACGTTTGAAAACGTTTACGTGCAAGCCAACACGCTCTATGGCGGAGAGGGACAAACGGCGCAGACTTCCGATGCGAGAGGCAACCGCGCGTTGCTTGCGTTGGGTTTGGACGGCAAAACGACGGTTTCCAACAGTATTTTTAAGTATAATATCGAAAACACGAAGATACAATACTGCTATACTTACGGCTTATTCGGTTCGGATATAGGATTTTTCGGACACGGCGACGAAACGAGAACGGGACTGCAATTCAATAACGTTTACGTAATTTCCAATGCGCCGTTGTCCGTGCAAAACGATTCCTTGGTATCCAAAGAAGCGAATACGCACGTTATCCTTGCGGAAAATGAAATGGAAGACGGCAAGTCGAAACTGGAAATTGCTATCAGTTTGATGGAGGGGCGTTTCTTCAATTCGGATAACGCGCAAAACACTTTGAACGACAAATTCGTGCGCCTCGCAAAGGGTATTAAGCTTTATGCATCCATTGCCGATATGCAAGCGGCGGCAAACGACTATTCTGCTTTTATAAATCGCTATTGGAACGTAACAGAGGGATTTATTCCGTACTTCAAAACGGGGCTTGAACAGCTTTCGATTGCCGTAGACGGCACTTATGAGTTGGATATGGAAAACGGGTTCACGGACGCGCAGCTTGCGGAAATTTTCCAATCGGAAACGGTTGAGCTCGAATCGGCTGCGTTGGTTGCAAGCAAGCTTAACGTTACCGATAACGTGATCGGAGATATTCCGATGGAATTGCACGGGGAGACGATAACGCTTACTTTGAAAATCAAAGGAACAGAAGCTACGTATGCGGTCAACGTGATTCCCGTTACGAAATACATCAAAATAGCACAGGATCTTTCCGTTTTCCAAATGTCGGACGCTACTTGTACAACGGAATTTGCAGGATATTATGTGCTGGCAAACAATATTAACGCGCTCGACTATACGCACACGGTAGATCCTGCCGCAACGCTGGCAACAACGCCCGTTTTGTCCGTGTTGGACGGGGTCGCGATGAGCAGTACGCCTACTTTGAAGGGCTTAACGGGTACGTTTGACGGCAGAGGTTATACCATTTCTAATTTGACCGTAAACGAACACGGTTTGTTCGGTATGGTCGTGGGCGGTACGATCAAAAACGTGGGCTTTACCAATCTGACTTTAAACGCAGTCGTGAGCAGAGCGGACACCGCGCTTTTTGCACAAAAGCTGCATTTAGCAACGGTGGAAAACGTATACGCGCAGGTGAACGAGATACAGGGCGCACCCTCGAACAATTATGCAACGGACGCGGGCGGCGATCGCGGCTTCCTTGCCGACTCCATTCAGGGCGGTACTCTAAAAAACTGTATTCTCGTCGTAGAGATCGCCAATACCTATTCGTTGAACGATCCCGATTTCACGCCGACGGCAGGTACGGCGTATTATCACGCGGCTTACGGTGCGCTTTGCGCCCGTGACGTGACGGAAATTACGGGTCAATGGAATGCGGCAGGCATTTCCTCTAATATCCGTTCGGACGTATACGTGCTTTCTTCGGCGTATCTCTCTTTCTTTAACAATACTTCGGGCGCGGGTATGCAAAAAACGGTCTACGAGGACAAAGGGGACGGAACGTTTGCTTATGCAACTTGGGATCACAGGATCGTAGACGGGGAAAACAAATTCGTTTCCGATACGCATTACGGAACGGATAAAGACTCGCTTGATAACAACGCGGACGGCAAAGGCGACAACTTCTACGGTCAATGGAGCGCGGGCGGCGTGAAACGTTACGAAACGCAGACGGCTATGTTGGCGGCAGGCAACGATTATACGGCGTTCGACGCGGCGTATTGGTCGTTGGAAGGCGGCGTTCCCGTTTGGAAGAGCAGTATTGCATAAACAGGGAGAACGACAACTATAAAACTTTAAGGAGCAAAAAACAATGAAAGTATTTGACGGACATTTACATACGTTTCGGTTTAAAGTGCCGATGCGGGAATCAATCGATTTATTCAAAAGACAATTTGAGAGATTTAACGTAGAGAAAATGACTTTTTTGGCGTTACCTTGCGACGCTTGTCCTGGTAGAGTAGAGTGGGCGCACACGGACGAGATAGACAATATTCGCGTAATGTATTTCAAATCGGTGTTTTCGCCAAACGCTTACGCCTATGCGGGGTTGGAATATAAAAGGCTTAATACCAAAGATAAAAAAGCGGTTGCCGCGGATTTGTTGCGGCAGGTTAAAGAATATAAAAGAGTAGGCTACGACGGAATGAAAATGTACGAGGGACACCCCAACCACAGGAAGCTTTTGGGCTATCCTCTGTACGACGAAATTTTCGATCCGTATTACGATTATTGTGAAAAAGAAGGATTTCCGATCCTTATGCACCTTGCGAATCCCGACTATATGTGGGAGGCGGACAAAGTGAGCGATTATTGGAAGGCGAGAGGTTGCTATTTTGACGAAACGTATCTTACCTTTCATCAATTCCACGAAGAGATTTTAAAGAGATTGGAAAAAAATCCCAAACTCAATTTTACGCTTGCGCATTGGGGCTTTTTGACCTACGACAAGGTCGCGGCAGAAAAGTTTATGTCGTATGAGAATACCAAGCTGGACGTATGTCCCGGCGGGGAGAATTTCTTTAATATCTTGGCAGACAAAGGATATTGGATTCCGTTTATCGAGAAGTACGCGGACAGAATTACGTATGGTACGGACAGCTATAATTTCGAATACGATAACGAGGAGAATTGGTTGCGGGCGACGGGGAATAGACCTCTTTTGGCGCAGAATTTTTTAACGGGTAAGCTTTCGGATGAATTCGATTATATAGGCAGAAAATATACGGGCGCGGGCTTAACGAAAAGAACGCAGGAAAAAATCCTGTACGAAAATTTAGCCAAACTGCTTGGCGAGTCGAACGCAATCGATTACGATCATTTTATAGCAAGATGCGAAAAAATGTTGGAAACGGTAGACGAAAATTCGCTGGACAGATACAATTTGTGGTGTATGAAAAACGACTTCGAGTCGATGAAAAAAGGAACGTTCTATTGGAAAAATTAAAAAACAGAGGTTGCAATGAAGATTTTATCGATAGGAAACAGCTTTTCACAAGATGCACATAGGTATTTACACGGAGTTGCAAAAGCCGACGAATTTAATTTAAAAGTTGTAAATTTGTACATCGGTGGTTGTACTTTACGAACACATTATTTGAATATGCTTGACGATGTTGCGTCCTACAGTTTTGAGTTTAACGGTGAGACTACGGGAATAAAAGTATCCATTCGTCAAGCACTCGTTAGTGACGATTGGGACTATATAACATTACAACAAGCAAGCCCTTTGAGCGCGAAAGAAGAAACGTATTTTCCGTATATTGAAGAAATTGCGAAATATGTTAGAAAATATTGCCCGAAAACGAAAATTGTATTGCATCAAACTTGGGCATATGAAAACAGAAGTGAACGTCTTGCGCAATTAGGGTTTGAAACGCACGAACAAATGCTTGAAAATTTGAGTAAAGCGTATGAAAATGCGGCTTTAAGTATCGGTGCAGACGGAATTATTCCTTGCGGAAAAGTTATGTATTGGGCACAAAAAAACGGAATAAAATGTGTGCATAGAGATTCTTTTCACGCTGCGTTTGGTATAGGAAGATATTTGTTGGCTCTTACTTGGTATGCGTTTTTGACGGGGAATTCAATTGATGAAAATACTTTTAACGATTTTGACGAATCCGTGTCTCGGGACGAACAAGAAATTGCAATTCAAACGATAAATGAAATAGTAAAAGGAAAAGTATTATGATAAAAAGATTTAAAGAGAAAAAAGGAGTAATCTATAACCCATATATTGGCTTTACAAGCTTTCAACATTTCAGAGGAGAAGAGTTGTATTCGGATTGCGTCACGGGCAGGAGCAGCGGCGTGGCAAGCTGCGAAACGGAAAACTACGAGTGCTATCCCGTACCCGCAGGCGTAGAAGAAAAGGGCAGAGAGCAAGGCTACTATCCCGATAACACGGTCGCGTATATTCGTATTTTATGGAAAGAATTCGAGCCCAAGCCAGGCGAATATAATTACGCATTCATTGAAAGTATTTTGGCGAAAGCAAAGGCAAAGGGGCAAACGGTGATGTTCCGTCTTATGCCACATAGCACGTGCGCGCGCGACGACGTACCCGATTGGCTGAAAGAGCTTATGCTCTGCCCCGCTCGTCCTGCGGGAATGCGGGTAAAGGATTCGCCTACGGATCCTCGCTATTTGAAGTTGTTTGGGCAAGCAATAGAAAAGCTCGGCGAAAGATTTGATCAAGACCCGACGCTCGATTGCGTAGACGTAGCGCTTGGCGGGGCGTGGGGCGAAGGCAGTCAGAGCTTTCCCGAAGAGGATATGAAAGCGTTGATGGATATTTACGTGCGCGTATTCCCGAACACCAAGCTAATCGGGCAGTTTGCCAACGTGAATATGCTGAATTATATCAGCGAAAAACGTACGATTGGTTGGCGGGCGGACGGAACGGGAAGCCCGAAGCATATGAACGAGATATTTCCCGCACGTTTTCCGTTGATCAAAAAAGAAATTTGGAAAACCGCGCCCGTATCCTTTGAAAGCTACTGGTGGATATCCGAATGGTATCGTCAGGGCTGGGATATCGACAATATCATTGAAAAGACCTTGGAATGGCATATCAGTACGTTCAATACGAAATCTTTTCCCATTCAATACGCATTAAAGGATAAGATCGAGCGTTGGCTTGAAAAAATGGGTTATCGGTTCGTAATTCGAGAGATAGAATATCCCGAAACGGTAAACGCGGGAGCAATTGCGCAAATTTCTTTAAAAATCGAAAACAAGGGCGTTGCTCCGATCTACAATAAATTGCCGCTCAAACTGCGTTTTAAAGGTGAAAAACAAGCGTTTGAATTTGTAACCGATGCGGATATTACGAAATGGTTGCCCGGCGAACATACAGAAATGATTGAAGCGGCTTTGCCCGAGAATATGCCTGCGGGAAATTACGAGATCGCTTGTGCGATCGGCGGAGGAGAATATCCCATCGTGCAGATAGCAATCGAAGCGGAAAACGACGAGGGATTTTACTCGTTGGCAAAAATTGAGATCAAGGAATAAAAATGAAGAAAGTATTCGATACCCATATACACAGCACGCAAAAGGTAAGCGTGGAAAATTCGATAGCGGTTTATCAGAAAATTTTTACTTGGACGGGCGTAGAAAAGGCGTTGTTTTTAGGTCTGCCGCAGGATTCCAAAGGCCATACCGATCATTCGCAAAACTTGAAAACGTTGTTTTACAAACAGTATTTCGGCGGATATGGTTTTTATGGGCTTTCGCACGATACCTCTTTGACCGACGCGGAAACGGAAAAGGATTTTTTACGGCAAGCGCAGAAGGCGTTTTCCGCGGGCTTCGACGGCGTGAAAATATTGGACGGAAAGCCTTCGATGCGGCGTATTTATAAGCGGCTGTTATCCGATCCCGTTTACGATAAATTTTATTCGTTTATGGAAGAATGCGGGTTACCGATCACGTTGCATAATGCCGACCCCGCGCAATTTTGGGATATTTCCAAAATGACTCCTTATGCGATGGAACACGGGTGGTATTGCGGCGACGGGCTTTCAAAAGACGAGCTTTTCGAGGACGTGATGCAGGTAATGAAAAAACATCCGAAATTGCATTTAACGCTTGCACATTTCGGATTTACGGGCGATAATATAGAGCAAGCGCAACGCTTTTTGGGTGGATATGAATATACGATGTTCGACACTACGCCGAATACCGAAAGCTATTTCGATATGCTCGGGGATTGGGAAACGTGGCACGCGTTTTTTAAAAAATATTCGGACAGGTTTAAGTATGGCGCGGATACCTATAATTTCGAGGCGAAAGACGAGGAAGAATTGAAAGTATTATCCACGCGCAGACCGTATTTCCAAAGACGGTTTTTTGAAACGGCAGACAAGTACGAATTCGGGAAACAAGAATTTCTCGGCATAAACTTAGAAGCGGATATTCTCGACAAAATTTATATGCAGAATGCCGAGCGTGAATACGGCGAGCCGAAAAAAATCGACGACGAATACGTTATAAGAACGTTGGAGAACTTGCAAAAGACGTATCGGGAATGCGATTTTATATTTGAAGATTTAAGATTTATCCAAAAAAATTATAATTTTGATTGAGAACAGATTTTTCGTTTTTTTTGAAATATTTGACGATTCTGCAAAAACAATGTACAATGAATTAAATTTCAATGGAAAAAATTCAGTAAGACAATTTAATTCAAAATAATGAATATAGAGCAGACAAAATTTGTCTGCTCTATATTCACAAAATAATTACATATCAATTTTATTAAGCCATTTTATAATCAACTTTTTTACTTGCTCTTTATCAAGCAAATCTATTCTTAAATTTCTATCCTTCTTTATCTTTTTATTTGATATAGCAGGAGCTAAATTCGCAATACTTTTTTTATTGTCTATCCCTTTTTGTATCTTCTCGTAATTAAAATTTGGATTTTCCGAAAGCATTTGCGTTATAGATACGTCGAAAAAGTCCGCAAGTTTAATCACCGCAGACAACATAGGCTCGTTGCCCTTTTCTAATCTCGTCAAGTTTCCTATCGACATATCTATCGCCTTGCCTAGCTTTCGATAATTAATTTTTACAAACGTATGCAAATTATGAAAATTCTTTGTGAAGTTTTCTATGATTTGTTCGTCCTTTTCAATCCTGATATATTTTCCTCTACGGTGTAAGTCGGATATAAGCTCACGAAAAATCTTAGACAATAGTTCATATACTTCATATTTCCATAAAGTTAAATGCTTGTCTATCTCGACAAGTATTTTTTCTTTATACGGTTTTATCTCAATACCGCCCAACCGCTTTATAAAACTCACCTGCAACTCCAGCACTTCTTCTATATCAAAGTATATCTCATCTCCACATAATCTTTCGATATCCGTACAATACATATCCGCTATTTTCTTCGCTACCGTAATATAAGGCGAAACGGCTCTCGTATCATACGAAATCATTGTCGATTCTGCAAGCCCCGTATATGCCGTAATATCCAAATACCGTAAATCAAAAATCACTTCACGGCAACATTCTATATTTTTTGAAAACATAATTTGTTTTTGTAAAACATAACTATCCATAAAAATTTTCTCCTAAAAATTGAAAAAAACGCTTGACGTCCTGTTCACTATTATGATATTATAATATTCCAACGTTCCAAATCCATAAAGCCGTTCTCGGCGTTTTTTATTCAAATTTTTTGTTCATTATAAAGATAATTATAGCCAATATTAACGAATATGTCAAGTGATTTGAAATACCATTTTTTTGTGGAGGTGATTACCAAAAACTTAGCCATCTTATATCACGAATGAAAAGGGAAAATGACTGTAAAAAGTGTTGCTATTTTCCTATATTTTACCAGCAGGATAAGGAAATTGCCACAAACGGCAATTTCGAGTAAAAACTGAGCAGGAAACCTGCCTCGTTTAACAACCACGTAAAAAGAATAATAGGAGGTGATTTTAGAAAAATAAAACGCAATTAGCTAATCCGAACGGAATAAAAAACAGAATACCAATCCCAAAAATCTATCACGAAACAATTGACAATAGCGTGTTAATACGATATAATATAAAAACTTATAAAATATTAAATTAAGGAGATTCGAAATATAAGGAATTAAGAAAGATTAATAAAATTATTGAAGTTTTGAAGGCGAGCCCTAACGCAGAAGAGAATATTCAATTCGTTTTGGATTTAGCAGATAAATCTATTAAAGCCGAAACGTTGGAAGACCTTATGCGGAACGGGAATACGACGGGACAACCGTCTGAACAAAAACAAGATGAACAGGCAAAAGTCGGTCTAAAATTCACTAACGAGGAGATTAGACAAATGCCTAAAACATTCAAAAAAGAATTTCGCGCGGAAGGATGCACCGCACACATCCGCAAAAGACCTTGCGGCAAAGAAACTTTTACTTATGAGATTCGCTATCGCAGAAACGGTTATAATATCACGATAACGGATAAGAATCTCGAAAACGGGAAACGCAGATTTATCGAAGCACTAAAAATGGCGGAAGAAACAAAACAGTACGGAAATATTCCCTATACGTTCAACGCCTTTTCCAATTACTATTTCCAAAAATTTCGAATACATAAGGTTACGCCACAAACGTTCAAAAAAGATATGTCACGGTATAACTTGTATTTGAAGCCTTATTTCAAAGAAAAGCCCTTAAAAAGAATAACTCCTGATGATTGTCAAAGGTTATTGGATGACATTAAAGCGACGGGAAAAAGCAAAACGACGGAAGAAATACGTGCGTTGCTGATGGTAATTTTCAAAATGGCGATTGCCCATCATTTAATAAACCATAATCCGC
Organism: Clostridia bacterium; assembly: GCA_017471945.1. Taxonomy (GTDB): domain Bacteria; phylum Bacillota; class Clostridia; order Christensenellales; family Borkfalkiaceae; genus Scatosoma. The sequence continues at coordinate 62,437 of JAFURH010000037.1, forward strand.
TTGATGTTGTGTTCTATACCAAGCACGAGAATGAACACGGCGAGGCACTTACAAAGGAAGAAGAACGTATATTGTTTACTGCGTTGGCGGATAATCTTTACCGTTCTGCTTTCGCATTGGCGCTTTATACGGGGCTTCGACCGAATGAATTGAAAACGGCGAAAATAGAGGGAAAATTTATCGTTGCGATCAATTCCAAGCGTAAAAACGGGAAGATCGAATACAAGAAAATTCCCATCACGAAAATGCTTGCGCCGTATCTCGAAGGACGGAAACTGAATATTCCCTGCTATCGGTATATGCGTGAAAAAGTAAAAGAAATTTTGCCCAATCACAAACTATACGACTTGCGGACGACCTTTTATTCAAGGTGTAAAGAATGTGGGATTTCCGAACACGCTATGAAGGAGTTTGTCGGACATTCGCTTGGGAAACTCGGTAATGCATACACCGATTTATCGGATGTGTTCTTGTTAAGAGAGGGAGAGAAATTTGCGTATTAAAAAAATATGCGAAATTGCCCCAAATACTGCCCCAAAATCGAGAATAAACCCTAAAACAACTTAATATTTTCATGCAAATATGCAAAAAACACGGCGTTTATGCGTTAATTTTTTGCATAAATGCCGTGTTTTGGTCGAGGCGACGGGGATCGAACCCACTTCGGAAATCGCCGAACGCCTTTAAAATAAAGGGGTTCAAAATATACTTCGTCGGTTCTTCGTCAATTTTCAAAATAAAAAAAATTCTATTAAACACACACTATCAAATGCTTTGTTTCTTATCTTAAAAAATCAAACTCAAAAACCTTAATACAAAAAAATGATACACACCCAAAAGTTTTGCCTAACTTTTGGGTGTGTATCATTTTTGGTGGATATTTTAATTAAAGCTTGAGGAAGGATTTTGTGATTGCCTATTTATACATATTAAAACAAATAAAAATAATTTTTTATAGAAAAAATCTAAAATTTACGAAAAAATCTTCAATTTTTTAGGTATATAAAAAACAATAAAGTTTTTACCTTTACGAAAAAAAGAAAAAACGCCTTGAAAACCAAAGCGTTTCTCTTTACTATGACAACGGAATTGACTGCGGATAAAAGACGGATAGCTTTTCCATATTCAGCCTTTTCAGTTCGATAGACGAATGAACGTAGCGGTTCAACGTGACGTTTACGTCCGCGTGACCTAATACTTCCGATAAGGTTTTTACGTCGAAACCGCTTTCAACGCACCTCGTAGCAAAAGTGTGTCGTAAGGAGTGAAAAGAACGCTCCGATAAATGTATATCCCGTAGCCATTTTTGATATTTTACATAATAATTACTCGGCTCGATATACTTTGACGTTCCCGTTAAAAAATAGTCCTGCTTGTTTTTATAATCTCCATACAAGTCGTAGAGTTTGGGCAATAAAAACGACGGAATAGGTATGGCTCTCCTGCCAGCGACGGTTTTCGGCGAATCAATGATAATTTTCGTTTTACGTATACTTTTTTTGTCGGTATCCGAGATTCTCATCAAAGTATTTTTTACGAAAATTAACGAATTTTCCAGATCTATACTTCCCCATTGTAGCGCGCACAGTTCGCCTATCCGCAATCCCGTATAAAGGGCAAGACATACGCCGAATTTCTGAAAATCATTACCGCTTAGCGCAAAATTTATCAAGGTAAGCTCCTCCTCTGCCGTAAAAATCTCTATTTCCTGTTTTTCGATTTTTGGCAGAGAATAGTGTATTTGCCCCACGTTCATAAGACCCGTTTTATTTGCATATTTTAGTACGAGCGATAAGACAGTTAACATATCTTTAACGGTCTTTCTGGATAATCCCCCCCTACGGTCTATCCTACCGTAATTGAGCTTTTCGTCAATAAACCGTTCTATCACGGTGCTGTCGATCTTTTTTATCTTTAATATACCGATTGAAGGTCTGATGTGCTTTTCGATAATATTGGAATAGCAAGCGTACGTAGACTCTTTTACTTGATATTTCTTATACTGTAAAAACAGCGACAATACGGTATCGAAAATACCGTTTTCGTTATTTTTGAGTTCGGAAAAGTTAAAAACAGACAAATATTCCGTTTTTTTGGCTTTCACTTGTGAGTAAGAAGAAGCATATAACGATTTATAGATAGCCCGCCCATCTTGGCGATAACCTTTTAAAACCCGCGCTTCCCATCTTCCGTCTTTTCTTTTCGTGATGTTTTCTCCTTTTTTTGACATTGTATTCTCCTTTGTTATTATTTTATCGACTGTAAATTTGACTGCGTAAAAACTTGTCGCAAACAAAATTACCGACTATTTAGGCGAAAAATATAAAAAATACTTGCGTTTTCCGACAAGATGTGATACAATACTGTAAACTAAGTTGTACGTTGACAAAGAAAAACAGCTTGTTTTCACTTTTTGACGATAAAAGCCGTAAACAATAAAGGTAAAAACTTTATTGTTAAAAAGAGAACCCGAAAGGAGTCGCTATGGGAATTCAATTGTTTTCGCATAATCAAATAGCTTACCGTTCGGCGCTGGAAATGCTTTCTTCGTGCGGAAAAGCTGCCGTAGTGCACCCGACGGGTACGGGAAAATCTTTTATCGGTTTCAAATTGTGCGAAGATCACCCGAACGCCGTCGTTTGTTGGCTTGCACCCTCCGAATATATCTTTAAAACGCAAACGGAAAACTGGGAAAAAGCGGGTGGAAGCAAGTTAGAAAATATTCGTTTTTATACGTACGCAAAGCTTATGCTTTTGTCGCGGGAAGAATTAAAGGAGATTAACTCGGCGTATATCGTTCTTGACGAATTTCACCGTTGCGGCGCGGAAATGTGGGGCGCAGGCGTTCAGAGATTGCTTGATTTATCTCCTACGGCAAAAATACTCGGACTTTCCGCAACGGCTATCCGCTATTTGGACAACCAACGCAATATGGCGGACGAACTTTTCGATAATAACGTCGCCTCCGAAATGACGCTCGGCGAAGCGATCGTGCGCGGAATTTTAAACCCTCCTAAATATGTTCTCTCTGTTTATTCTTTCCAAAAAGATCTGGAAAAATACAAAACGAGGATAAAAAAGTCTAAATCCAAAGCGGTATTCGACGAGTCGGAAAAATATTACGAGCTTCTTCGTCGCGCCTTGCAACAAGCGGACGGATTGGACGTCGTGTTCGATAAGCATATGCAGGATCGTCGCGGGAAATATATCGCGTTTTGCGCGAACGTCGAGCATATGCGTGAAATGATAGAAAAATCGTCGGAGTGGTTTGCCTTAGTCGATAAGAATGCTCATATTTATTGCGCGTATTCAGATAATCCCGAAACGAGCAAAGAATTTGACTCTTTTAAAAAGGACGAAAGCGAACACTTAAAATTGCTCTTTTGTATAGATATGCTCAACGAAGGCGTGCACGTGGACGACGTAAGCGGGGTGATTTTATTTCGACCTACCGTTTCTCCGATCATCTATAAACAGCAAATCGGGAGAGCGTTGTCCGCAAGTAAAAGTAAAATGCCCGTCATTTTCGACATCGTGAATAATATCGAAAATCTATACAGTATCGGCACGATTGAAGAAGAAGTCGCGCTCGCTGTGAGCTATTATCGGGAACGGGGCTTAGAAAAGCAGATCGTCAATGAAAAATTTGAAATAAAGGACGAATTACGCGATTGCAGAGCGTTATTTGAAAGGTTGAACGAATCTTTGACTGCGTCGTGGGAATTGATGTATTTGCAGGCGAAAAAATATTATCAACAAAACGGAAATTTAGAGGTTTCAAAAAGATACAAAACGCCCGACGGTTATTCGCTCGGGGGGTGGATATTTACCCAACGCAAAGTGCGTAGCGGCGAGCAATACGGAAATTTGGACGAAGTCAGGATAAGAAAACTCGACGAGATCGGTATGATTTGGGATAGCGTACGGGATTTGGCTTGGGAGAAATATTTTTTCGAGGCAAAAAGCTATTACGAAAAATACGGAGATCTGAAAGTGCCTGCACGCTACACAACGCCAACGGGCGTAAAGTTAGGCGCTTGGATTAATAATTTGCGTACCTACCGAAAAAGCGGTATTCAAAAAAATTATCTCACGCAAAAGCGTATAGAGGACTTGGAGCAAATAGGGATGCTCTGGACCGTGCCCGATTATCTTTGGGAAAAGAATTACGTAGCTGCGCTGGAATTTTACCGTGAACACGGGCATTTGGACGTGCCGCTCGGCTACGTTTCCGCAGGCGGGATCAAGCTCGGGAATTGGATTCGTAAATTGCGAGGCTTGCGAAAAGGCTCGGCAATAGGCGCGGAACTTACTTGCTCGCAGATTGCGCGTTTAGACGAAATCGGTATGATTTGGGCGAATAAATTCGAACGACAATGGGAAACGGGCTTTTCGGAAGCAAAAACTTATTTTGAGCGGTACGGCGATTTGAACGTGCCTACGGGGTATATCACGGATGCGGGCTATAAACTTGGCGGGTGGATCGTAGATCAAAGGGCGAATAAAAAACTCGCCCCGTCCAGACGGAAACGTTTGGACGAAATCGGTATGATTTGGGGAAAACCCGATTCTTGGGAAACTCGATTTGATTTGGCAAGGGAATTTTACCTCTCTCACGGGAATTTGAACGTGCCGACAAATTATATCGTGCAAGGCGTTTGGCTGAATAAATGGGTGAACGAACAAAAACAGATTTATAAGGGCAACCGCGCGGGAAAATATCTTACGGGTGAACAGATCGCAAAGCTGGAAACCGTAGGAATGAAGTGGTAGGCAGTTGGAGGAAATACGTGTGGAAAAACAAACGGAAAAATCATTCGAAGAAAGCTTTGGATCTACTGAAAAGTATTCGGACGAGTTTTATCAAGAATACGTCGAAAATTTTCAACCTTCGAAAAAGAAAAAGCGGTTTTATAGATTTGTAAAACGTGTGTTTGATTTTCTTTTTGCCTTTGTGGCTTTGTTGGTTCTTTCCCCGATTATGTTGGGAATTGCAATAGCGATAAAATGCGATTCAAAAGGACCTGTAATTTTTAAACAAAAGCGAGTAGGCAAAGACGGGAAAGCTTTCAATTTTTATAAATTCCGTTCGATGAAAACGGACGCGCCGCACGATTGCGCCACTTCCGTTTTGTTGAATCCCGAAGAACATATAACGAAAGTAGGAAAATTTTTGCGTAAAACGAGTTTAGACGAGCTCCCTCAGCTTTGGTGCGTTTTGTGCGGAAAAATGTCGTTTATCGGTTATCGCCCGCTCGTGTTGACGGAAGAAAATTGTAATGAAATGCGCAGAAAATTAGGCGTATTTTCCGTTCGTCCTGGTATATCGGGATATGCACAAGTTCACGGTAGAGATGATGTGTACTACAAAAATAAAGCTATTTTGGATGCGGAATACGTAAAAAAATCGTCGCTATGGTTAGACTTAAAACTGATATTTCAAACGATAGCAGTTGTGCTAAAACGCAAGGGGAACGCAACTGAAAAGTTAAATAAGTGAGGAATAAAAATGAAAAAAATTTTATTGCTTTGCGTGACCTCGCAAAACGTGATTACGTTCCGCGCAGGACTTATAAAAACTTTACAGGAAAACGGTTGTGCCGTAAGCGTCGTTGCCTTTGACGACGAGTATAAAGAAGAAATCAAAGCGCTAAACGTAGATTTTTATTGCATTAAAGAAAAAAATCGCGGAATGAATCCGTTGAAAATTCTTTCCTTAAAAGGCAAATATAAAAAACTTATCCAAACCATTCAACCTGACACCGTTTTTACGTTTATGTTGAAACCGAATACCTTCGGTGTGAAAGCGGCGAAATCAGCGGGGATAAAAAATATTTATTCTATGGTCGAGGGCGCGGGCGACGTTTTTATACATAATTCTTTGAAATGGAAAGCCGTGCGTTTCGTCGTTTGCCGATTGTATAAATCTTCGTTCAAAAACGTAAAAAAAGTGTTTTTCCTCAATAACGACGATAAAACGGACTTCTTGGCGCGTAAGCTCGTTAAGGAAGAACAATGCGAAGTCGTGCACGGTATTGGCGTGGATTTGGAAAAATTCCCCTGTAAACCGATTAAAAACCAACGTTCTTTTTTAATGATCGCAAGAATGTTGGAAACGAAAGGCGTTTACGAATATTGTAAGTGCGCAAGGATTGTAAAACAAAAATACCCCGACGCGGTTTTTAACTATCTCGGTGCAGAAGGGACGGTGAAGCTCGCGGATATCCAAGAATATATCGACGACGGAAGCGTGAATTATCTGGGTACGACCAAAGACGTTCGACCGTATTTAGAGGAATGTTCGGCGTTTGTGTTGCCAAGCTACCGAGAGGGAATGCCGATGTCTATAATGGAAGCGGAGGCAACGGGCAGAGCAATTATCACGAGTGATAACGTAGGCTGCCGTGATACGGTTGAAAACGAATATAACGGATTTTTGGTCGAGAAACAGGATTATAGTGCGTTGGCGGAAAGATGCTTAGAGATTATTGCGAACGAAGAAAAAATCATCGAAATGGGCAAAAATTCGCGGACGTTTGCAGAAAAATACTTTGATTCAAGGGCGATAAATGAACAAATTTATAAAGTGGTGAACGGATAAAATGGCACAGTTTTTGTTTTTGTTGTATTGGTTGTTAAAGTCTTTCTATATGAGCGAATCGGGTGGCTTGCAGATAGGCGACTATATTTTCGTGCTCTCTTTTGGTTTTTTAGTGATTGAAAGATTTGTTCTTACGAAAAAGAAAAAGATTTTATCTTTGAATCAGGATAGCTATTTGATTTGGTTTATTATGTTCGTTATCATAATCAATTTGGCAAATCGAATTTTTTATGCCGATAATAATTTGTTGTTGTCTATTGCTTATTTTATTTTTAATTTCTTGGTCATATTCGAATTTCGTATTCTTGCCGAAGAAAAGGATTTTTTACGCAATTTCTTTTTTACGACGTTTTTTTGTATTTTCATACAAGCTGTTATATATTTAATCGGGACAGGGCGTTGGTATTCAACGGATAGATATCAAGGAACGTTTAACGATCCAAATCAGTTGGCGTTTTTCGTGATGTCCAGATTTTTCATCCTTTATATTATTTATAACCATTTAAAAGCGGGGAAAATCTACGAGAAAATATTTCTTTTCGTTGCGTTTTTATTGACTATGTTATTGATCGTTAAATCAGCTTCTACGGGCATGTTGCTCGGAATGGGTGTTTTTGCCGCTATTTGGCTTATTCATACGTTTTTATCTTTACAAGCGACGGGGAAAGTTATTGCACTCATTGTTGGCGTAGCCGTATTTGGATTTTTCTTGCTCGTCGATACCTTTGCTTTGGATATTCAAATTGCAGAGGATTTATTTAATCGTTTAGAGGGGAAATTTAATAAAATGAGCGGAGAAAACGCTTTTGAAGGATTTGTAAAAGATAGAAATTTGCAAGCGTTTTTCAATGCACCGCATTATATAATGTTCGGCTCGGGCGAAGGGGCGTTTGATCGATTTATATCAGTAGGCTCTTCTGGAAATGAATTACACAGTAGTATATTGGCTTTGCTTTTCTATTACGGGATAGTTCCTTTTGTGCTCTTATGTATTTGGGTGAAAGACAATTTAAAAAATAAAACGAAAGCGGATATTTGCGTTTATTTGGCAATCTTTGCGGAAATGTTGACGCTTATCAATCACCGCCAAGCTTCCCTTTGGATTCTTTTTATTTTACCTGCCGTATTAGCGAAAAAGGCTTCGACAAACATCGCCGAACCTTTGAAAGGGGACTATAAATGAAAAAAACTATTACAATTAAAAAATTGTTTAAGAAAATTTATTATCGCTTAAAAGCTTTTGTCTTGTTATGGGTGTTTTATTTTGTTAAACTATTTAAAAAGAAAGCTGTTTATTTTGTGTTATGTGAAAGAGGCGTTGACGCGAGGGATAATGGATACAATTTTTATTGCTTTTTAAAAAAAGAACATCCCGAAATTAAAGTTTTCTATATAATCGATAAAAAGTCTCCAGATGCGCAACGAATAGAGACAGATTTAGTTCATTATGGTAGTATAAAAAATTATTGGGTAGTAGCAAATGCGCAAAAAATAATTTCAACTCATTTGGGAATGTGTGTTCCTCATATAGGTGCGGGGTTCTTTACAAAAATATGTAGATTACATAAGAAATTCTATTGGTTGCAACACGGGATTATTCAAAATACTACTCCAAATTTAAATTATAAAAAAACTCCAATGAAAATGTGTGTATGTACAGCAATTCCCGAATATAACTTTTTAAAAGAAACGACAGGCTACTCCAGTAATGTTTTAAAATGCACAGGACTTGCCAGATATGATAAATTATTTCCGTTTACCATTAAACGGCAGATTCTAATTATGCCAACTTGGCGGGCTTATATATTAACAAAAAATAAATTTATTGAATCAAGTTATTTTCAAATTTGGCAAGCGCTTTTGAAGGACGAACGATTAAAACAATTATTAAATAAATATCAAATAAAGTTAATATTTTATCCGCATTATGAAGTCCAAAAATATTTAGATGATTTTCGCTCGAATGATTCGAATATTATTTTAGCCTCTTTTGAAAAATATGACGTTCAAGAGTTGTTAAAAGAATCTGCTTTATTGGTGACTGATTATTCAAGTGTTGCTTTTGATTTTGCTTATATGAGAAAACCTATATTATACTTTCAATTCGATTCTCAAGAATTTTTTAATCAGCACTACGGGAAAGGATATTTTCACTATGAAAATATGGGATTTGGAGATATTTGTAAAACAATAGATAATTTATATTTAAAAATAAAAGAGAATGTAATTAATGAGTTTAAAGTGGACAAAAAATATGAAGAAAGAATAAATTTATTCTTCCCTTTTCAAGATTCTAAAAATTGTGAACGTATTTTTAATGAGATTATTTCTAACTGACAATAAGTAAGCAAAATATTATAACGGAGCGCAAATTTAAAATGGAAGATTTAATTTCTGTAATTATTCCCGTGCATAACGTAGAAAAATATTTATTCGAATGTGTAGATAGCGTTTTAAAACAAACTTATCAAAATTTAGAAATCCTTTTGATTGACGACGGTTCAACGGACGGAAGCGGAAATCTTTGCGACGAATACGCTGAAAAAGATTCGCGCATTAAAGTTGTACATAAAGAGAATGGTGGTGTATCGTCGGCGCGTAATGTTGGCTTAGATTTAGCGAAAGGAGAATATATAACTTTTATTGATAGCGACGATTATGTTTCGGGAAATTATGTGCAAGCGTTATACGAAAATCTTAAAGAAAACGGCTCTGATTTGGCGTTTTGTAAATATGCGCATAAGTATGAAAATGATATGCAAAATAGCAAGGAGCATTTTCCTAGTAAAATTATCGTCGATACAAGTTCTGTTGATTTTATAAAATTCTTTTCAAGATTTATTTCTTTGAAAAACAATATTATGGGCGCGTGTTGGCGAATTTTATTTTCAAGAGAGATATTACGAGGTTTGAGTTTTAATACGCAAATAAGGATTGCCGAAGATTTACTGTTTGTGCTACAAGTGATTAAAAAAGCAAAAACCTTGTCATTTATAAACAAAGAGTTGTATTTTTATCGGATAAATAAAAAATCGGCAGTTCATACATATCGTAAGCAGTATTTACAGGGACAAATTTTGTTATATAAAAAAATAGAAGATTTATTGCTACCGTTTTTTGAAAAGAAGGTGTTGTATTTATATGGAACAATCTTATGTCATTTATGTATTGTGAATGAGATTAAATTTCGATGTAAAAAATGGCGAAATAATATTGATATAATTCGTAAAAGTGAATTATATCGATATTATACTTTAAAAAATATTTTTAAACAAGGGAAATTATCAGTTGTAATTAAATTCCTTGTGGTATGGTTTTTAGTGAAAACGAGGTTGATTTAAAAAAGGTGTAGAACATTGGATAAACGAAAAGGAATCTTTAATATCAGCGTTTCAATTGTCTTTAAAATCCTTATTTTAATAGGAGGATTTTTAGTCAGACGATTTTTGATTGACTTCGTCGGCAACGAAGCAAACGGAATACATTCTTTATACAATAGCATTATTGGTTTTTTATCGGTTGCCGAGCTTGGTGTAGGGAGCGCAATTACGTTTTGTATGTATGCGCCGATCGTAGAGAACGATAGGCAAAAAGTGAACGCATTATTTAACTTGTTTAAAAAGTTATACGTAATTATCGGAGCGGTGATCCTGATTGGCGGTTTTGTCATTATGCCGTTTTTGCCTATGCTTGCAAAAGGCTACGAAGAAACGAACGTAAATTTATATTTAACCTTTTTCTTACTGTTGATTTCTATTTTAATCACGTACGCTTTTGCGGCAAAAACGTCTTTAATCAACGCGTATAAAAATAATTATATTACGACGACAATTTCTTCCGTTGGTCGGTTGATTGAATACGGATTACAAATCGTCGTTTTAATCTTGACTAAATCCTTCGTTTATTATTTGATTTGCTGTATTGTTTCGTCTTTGTTGCAATGGTTGGCAACGGAATACGTGTTTAGGCACGATTATAAAAATCTTTTAGGCGCGTCGAGTAAGCTGGACGAAGAAACGAAGAAAGGAGTAGTCAAAAGTATCAAAGCAATGTTTATGCATAAATTTGGAAGCGTGTTGGTTAACGCTCTGGATAGTATGATTATTTCTGCTTTTATCGGCATTGCTATTTTGGGAAAATATTCAAATTATGTTTTGGTTTGCACGGCGGGAGTGGTTATATTAAGCTTGGTATTTACTCCCCTAACCGCTGTCATTGGTCATTTTTGCGTAGAAGAACACGAAAATACCGAAGAAATTCAACGCTACTACCATTTCTTTTACGGAGTAAATTACGTATTAGGCGCGATTTTCTTTCTGGGGTATTACGCGGTGATTGATAACGTAATTGCGATTTGCTTTGGCGGAGATTTGTTGTTAGGGAAAAGCGTTTCGTTCGTGATTACTTTGAATTATTTTATACAATTTATTCGTCAATCAACGTTATTGTTTAGAGACGCTACGGGTTCTTTTTATAACGATCGCTGGAAGCCGTTGTTTGAAGGGTTGAGCAATTTGGTTTTATCGATCGTATTAGTGTCCGTGTTAGGGGTCGTAGGTGTTATTTTGGCGACCATTCTTACGAATTTATTCATTTGCCACATCGTAGAGCCGTTCGTGCTCCATAAGAATGTTTTTAAAATTTCAGTAAAAAGTTTTTGTATTAAAAATTACGCGTATATTCTTTTATTTACGCTCGGATTAATCGCGGTGCATTTTTCGACGGTATCCATAGGGAATATTTGGCTTGAAATTTTAGTAAACGGTGTGATAGGCGTGTTGTACGCTACTTTGCTTATTGCGGTCGTGCTATTAACGAATAAAGATTTTAAAATGCGCGTAAAACAATTTTTAAGAAGGAAATAATATATTGAGCATACAAAATCAAAAAAAATTCATATTCGATCTATTGGGTAGTGAAATTTTTGGCGGGGAAATTGAAAAAGAACCTACAACGGCGGAAAGCTTGCCTGCGCTTTATCAACTTTCCAAATCTCACGATTTGGCTCACCTCGTCGCCGACGCCTTGGATAAAAACGGCTCGCTGGACGATTCGGAAATTTGTAATAAATTTCGCGCCGAGCGCAATTTAGCGATCTATCGCTACGAGCAAATCAACTACGCGTTCGAGGAAATTTGCGGTATTTTCGAGGCGGAAAAGATCGAAAATATACCCTTAAAAGGCGCAATTCTCCGTGAGTATTATCCCCAACCTTGGATGCGGACGAGCTGTGATATCGATATTCTCGTGCGTAGGGATCAGATCAAAAATATCGTGCGGATCTTGACGGAAAAATACGGATATAAATACGTGATCCACACGCAGCACGATTATTCTTTATATTCGTCGGGCGGCGTACATATCGAGTTGCATTTTATATTGGTCTTTCACGAAAAATCGGGGGAGGATTTTACCAAACGCGTTTGGGAAACCGCGATTGACGAGGCGGGGTATGCGTATCGGAAAAAACTGCCGAGCGATTTGTTTTTTGCCTATCATATAGCGCATATGGCGCAACATATTTTAGAAGGCGGCGGTTGCGGCGTCAAGCCCTTTTTGGATATTCAAATTATGAAAGAAAAAATGGGGATATCCTTAACGCAAGCGAAGGACGCGCTTTCGCTATTCGGCTTAACTACGTTCGCGCAAAAAGCGGTGGCTCTATCTGAGCGTTGGTTTGGCGAAGGGAACGTAGGCGAAGAATTACGAGAATTTGAAGAATATATTTTATGCGGCGGCGTATACGGTACGTTGGAGAATAAAATCGGCGTTGGTACGACGAGAAAGAAAGGGAAAGTCAGGTACGTTTTAAAACGTTTGTTTCTGCCGTATCGGAGCTTGTGTTTGTTGTATCCCTCGCTGAAAAAATGCCCGATATTGTTTCCTTTTTATCAGGTTCGCAGGTGGTTTCGATTATTCAAAAAAGGCGGAGTAAAAATCAGCGGTGCGGTCAGAGAATTAAAGAGCGTATCGGAAATGGACGAGGGGAAAAGCGAAAAAATGAAAGCAATGCTACAAGGATTAGGACTGAAATGAAATTACTGATCACGGGTTGCGCGGGATTTATAGGGATAAATTTTATCAAGTATTGGCTTAACCGCCACGCTGAGGATACCCTTGTCGGCGTGGATTGTTTAACGTATGCCGCAAATAAAAAACCTTTGCAAAAGTTAGTTCAAAATCCTAACTTTATCTTTTATAAAACGGATATTTGCGATCGGACGGAAATAGATCGGATATTTCAAACGGAAAAACCGAATACCGTCGTCAATTTTGCGGCGGAAAGTCACGTGGACAGATCCATTCAAAACCCCGATATCTTCCTAAAAACCAACGTGCTCGGGACGCAGGTGTTGCTTGACGCGTGTTTGCGGTACGGCGTGGAAAGATATCACCAAATTTCTACGGACGAAGTGTACGGTGATTTGCCGTTGGAAAGCGGAGAGCCTTTTACGGAAAGTTCGCCTTTGAAGCCGAGTTCGCCGTACAGCACCAGCAAAGCGGCGGCGGATCTGTTGGTTTTGGCGTACTATAAAACGTACGGTTTGCCGATCACGATCAGCCGTTCTTCGAACAATTACGGGAAATATCAACACGCGGAAAAATTTATTCCCAACATTATAAAAAGAGCGGGGGAAGGTATCAAAATACTCATATACGGCGACGGGAAAAACGTGCGGGATTGGCTATACGTAAACGATCATTGTTCCGCAATCGATATGATTCTACAAAAAGGAAAAATCGGCGAAATTTATAATATCGGCGGGGATAACGAAATGCCCAATCTTGTTTTAGCGAAAAAAATTCTGAGCATTTTAAAAACGGAGATCGGAATTCAATTCGTCGAGGACAGAAAGGGACACGATCGGCGTTATAGTCTAAATTCGCAAAAAATAAAAAAACTCGGCTGGAAACCGAGAACGTTGTTCGACGAGGGCTTGACTGATACCGTTAAGTGGTATTTAAAAGAATAAATTTTAAATAATATTAACTTTATTTAACCACCTCATAATCAACTTTTTTACTTGCTCTTTATCAAGCAACTCTATTTTCAACTTACGGTCTTTTTGTATTTTCTTATCACTTATAGTCGGACCTATATTTGCTATCGTTGTTTTATCTTCTATCTCTTTTTGTATCTTTTCATAATCAAAGTTTGGATTATCCGAAAGCACTTGCGTTATAGATACGCCGAAAAAATCCGCAAGCTTTATCACTGCCGAAAGCATAGGCTCGTTGCCTTGTGCTAATCTTGTTAAATTGCCTATCGACATATCTATCGCCTTGCCAAGTTTTCGGTAGTTAATTTTTGTGAAAGCGTGTAAGTCGTGAAAGTTCTTTGTGAAGTTTTCTATGATTTGTTCGTCCTTTTCAATCCTGATATATTTCCCGCTACGGTGTAAATCGGATATTATCTCGCGGAAGATTCGAAATAACAGTTTATATACTTCATATTTGGATAAACTTAAATACTTGTCTATTTCGGCAAGTATTTTTTCTTTATATGGTTGAATAACAATTCCACCCAATCGCCTAATAAACGCCACTTGCAAAGACAATACTTTTTCCATATCAAAGTATATCTCATCACCGCAAAGTCTTTCAATGTTTGTACAACACATATCGGCTATTTTCTTCGCCACCGTGATATATGGCGACACCGCTTTTGTATCATACGAAATCATAGTAGATTCCGCAAGTCCCGTATAATTCGTGACGTCAATATACCGTAAGCCAAATATCACCTCACGGCAACTTTCTATATTTTTAGAAAAAGCAAGCTGTTGTTCTAAAAGATAGGTATCCATAAAATTTCTCCTAACAAAATTAGAAATATCACAAAAAACGCTTGACTATCGTTCAGTATTATGATATTATAATATCCCTTAGATAAATAAATTTGCAAGCCGAGTGCGGCTAATTTTCTTTAATTAGTTTGTTCATTATTAAGATAATTATATCATTTATAAGAAATCAAGTCAAGCAAATTTAAGGAGGTGATCATAATGACGTAGCGATTTTTAAGTACGAAATAAGAAAGAAAAAGGTATCCTTTTTTCCTAAAAAGTGTTGCTATTTGCCTATATTTTACCAGCAGGATAAGGAAATTGCCACAAACGGCAATTTCGAGCTTAAATCGAGCAGGAAACCTGCCTCGTTTCACTTCCACTTTTTATTCCCTTTTTCTTAAAAACAATCGTCCAAACACTTGACAAACATTTACAATTGAGTATAATATCGTATTAACATTCTATGTATTGGATTAACTCAAAAGTAAAATAACAGCGGAACACATACGTGCTTAACATACTCGTAATATCGGGAATTCGCAAGGAGAAAATTATGTAATAGGATAAGCGTACTTATCTTTCCGTTAAAAGTACGCTTATATAACCTATAAAATATAAAATTAAGGAGATTTGAATTATAAGCAATTACAAAAATTAAACGAAATTATTGAAACTCTTAAAGCACACCCAAACTCGGATGAGAATATTCAATTCGTTTTAGAGCTAGCGGACAATTCCGTTCAAACTGAAACGTTGAAAACTCTTATTGAAGAAGGTAAACTTGTTCCGACCTCAAAAGCACAGGAACAACTAAAGGCAGAACAATCTGTCCCAGACGATAAGAAACAAGGCATTATTGTAGATTTTACAAAACAGGAGATACAAAAAATGCCAAACAATTTTAAAAAAGTGTATAAAAAGGAGGGGCGCAACATTTATGCCCACGCACACAAAAGCGGTAAAGCTACCTTTACTTGGGAAATTAGATATCGAAGAAACGGTTATGATATATCCGTTTGCGGAAAGACAATCGAAATCGTCAAGAAAAAGTTTTTAGAGAAACTGGAAGTTAATCCGTTGCCGAAAAATGGAGTTCTCAACTACATTCCGATTACTTTTCACTCGTTTTCGACCTACTATTTTGAAAACTATCGGATAAAGAAAGTTTGCTCGGAAACTTATAAAAAGGATTTAATCCGATACAAAAAATATCTTGAACCATATTTTAAAGAAACGCCGCTTGTAAAGATTACGCTTGCACAATGCCAAAAACGCATTGACGACATTATCGAACAAGGGAAAGGCAAAACAGCCGATGAAATTTTCTTCTTAATGAACGGGATTTTCCGATATGCAAAAGATAATCACATTATTCAAAACAGTCCGTCCGATGCCGTATTTCGTGTTCAGCACGAGAAAGCAAGCGGTACTGCGCTCACGAAAGAAGAGGAGAAGAAACTTTTATTTAGTGTTAAAAACTCCAGATTCGAGATATGCTTCGCGATTGCGCTTTACACGGGACTTCGTCCTAACGAGTATCAAAGTATCGAAATAGACCGAAATAAAGGCTTTATAATCGCAAAAAATTCCAAGCAAAAGAAAAAACGAAACGATGAAACGGTGTATAAAAAAATTCCGATCACACCGATGCTGCGACCTTACATAGAGGCAAATCCCCAACCTTATATGTATACGCCAAAGCATTTGCGGAAAATTCTCAATATGATTTTACCGAATCATATCCTTTACGATCTGCGGACAACCTTTTACAGTCGTTGCAAAGAATGCGGCGTGGAAGAACCGGCGTATAAATCGTTTATGGGACATTCGCTTAAATCCGTGGACAAAGCTTACACCGATTTATCCGACGAATACCTTATCGCACAAGGAAATAAGATTGTTTATTAAAGCAGGTTTCTTCGTCGATACTTCGTCGATTTGAACGAGTCAAGCTTAAAACAACTTAATATTTTCATACAAATATGCAAAAAACACGGCGTTTATGCGTTAATTTTTTGCATAAATGCCGTGTTTTGGTCGAGGCGACGGGGATCGAACCCACGACCTCAGCGTCCCGAACGCTGCGCGCTACCAGCTGCGCTACGCCTCGATTTCTTAATAAACGCTAACATTATAACAAATCTATATTTAAAAGTCAATTCTTTTTCGCGGGACTAACGAAATTCCCGAGAAAAACTTTTTGCGG
This sequence comes from Clostridia bacterium, assembly GCA_017471945.1. GTDB lineage: Bacteria > Bacillota > Clostridia > Christensenellales > Borkfalkiaceae > Scatosoma. The sequence goes on from JAFURH010000037.1 coordinate 79,034, forward strand.
AAAAGTTCGGAAAGAAAATAATGTCACGTCAAGCTATGACAAATCGGCGAAAGAGCTGAAAAATAATGAAATTTTTGTGAGAAAATCATTTTAAGCAATTTAAATCCTTGACAGAATTCGACAAAAAAATTAAAATATAACTAACGAACGCTGATATTATAAGGACGAACGAATGAAAAAATATAAAGCGGGTATCGATATCGGTTCGACGACCGTTAAACTCGTTTTACTGAACGAGGAAAATTCAATAGTGTACGGCGAATATCGCCGTCATCGTTCTCACACGCAGGCGACTCTTTGCGAACTTTTAAAGAACGCGAAAGAACGGCTTGGCGGGTGCGTTTTGTCCTTGCAGATCACAGGCTCCGGCGGGATCGGGCTCGGCAAAGCTCTGGACGTCGATTTTGCGCAAGAAGTCGTGGCGACCTGTTCTGCGATCCGTTTCGTCGCGCCTAAAACGGACGTTGCGATCGAGCTCGGCGGCGAGGACGCGAAGATCATTTATTTCGGAAACGGCGTGGAAGAGCGTATGAACGGCGTTTGCGCGGGCGGCACGGGGTCGTTTATCGACCAGATGGCGGCGCTTCTCCAAACGGACGCGAGCGGGCTGAACGAGGCGGCGAAAAATTATAAAGAAATTTATTCCATTGCGGCGCGTTGCGGCGTGTTCGCAAAGACGGATATCCAACCTTTGATCAACGAGGGCGCGACCAAGGCGGACTTGGCGGCGTCTATTTTTCAAGCCGTCGTAAATCAGACGATCTCGGGGCTTGCTTGCGGCAAACCCATACGGGGTAGGGTCGCGTTTTTGGGCGGACCTTTACACTTTTTAACGGAGCTCAAAGCGGCGTTTATCCGCACCTTGAAGCTGACGGACGAAACGGTGATCGATCCCGAGAACTCCCACCTTTTCGCGGCGTTCGGCGCGGCGCTCGACGCGGACGAGAGAAAAGAATTCGCGTTGGATCGTTTGATCGAACGTTTGGAACAGGGCGTGCAAATGCAGTCCGAAATCAAGCGTTTAGAGCCGCTTTTTAACGGCAAAGAGGATTACCTCGCGTTCTACGACCGCCATAAAAAAGCGATGGTGAAAAAGGGCGCGATCACGACTTACGAAGGGGAATGCTTTTTGGGAATCGACGCGGGTTCTACGACGACGAAGCTCGCGCTCGTCGGCAAAGACGGCGAGTTGCTTTATTCGTGGTATGGCAATAATCAAGGCAATCCCGTCGTCACGGCGATCAAGGCGATGGAAGAG
>JAFURH010000038.1 GCA_017471945.1 Clostridia bacterium
CCGGTGGACGTGTCGACAGATTCAAAAAGAGATACGGCTTATAATGGTAGAAACGCTCGGGCTTTAAGGGTTAGTTCCTTTAAAGCCCTTTGTTTTAATCGTATAAGCTACGCATTTCTTCGTCGCGCCTGCGCGCCCCCTTGCTCGTTTACGATAAGTAAACTCCCTGCGGGGTGCTCGTCGCTCCTTGAACTGCTTGCTTCTACGATTAAAACTCATTGTACGCATTTCTTCGTCGCGCTTGCGCGCCCCTTGCTCGTTTACGATAAGTAAACTCCCTGCGGGGTGCTCGTCGCTCCTTGAACTGCTTGCTTCTACGATTAAAACTCATTGTACGCATTTCTTCGTCGCGCTTGCGCGCCCTTAACGGTAAGATTTCTACCTTTACTTGCGCTGTCGGCGCAAAATTCACTTAATTTATTAAATTTCACTTGCGATAGCCAAAATTCACTTTTCACAACGTGAAAAAATTAACCCTATATCAACTCTATACTATAAATAAAGCGTAATTTCTATGAAAAAGACCAAAAAAACGAAAAACTGTACTTATATCGGCGGGCAAGCCGTAATGGAAGGGGTGATGATGCGGGGAAAAACCGCGATGGTAACCGCCGTCCGTGACCCCGAAGGAATCGTTCAGATCGAATCCGAACGCCTCACGCCCCCCGAAAAACGCAAAAAGATCACCCGCATTCCTTTTCTTCGCGGCGTGGTGAATTTCGTTTCCTCGCTCGTGGTGGGCAATCGCGTTTTGATGCGGAGCGCCGACGTGCAAACGGAGGATGCCGAACAGCCCTCGAAAGCGACGAAATGGCTGGAAGAAAAACACAAGATCAACGTAAACGGCGTGTTCAACGTACTCGCCACGGTGCTCGGCGTGATTTTGGCGCTCGCCATTTTCATTTTAGTACCGCAATGGCTTACGGGGCTTTTTCCGTTCGATAAGACCAGCCGCGGGCTCGAAGGTTTTTGGTTTAACCTCGTCGAAGGCGGTATTCGTATGCTCATCTTCATTCTCTACGTGCTTTTGATCGGACTCATTCCCGATTTAAAACGCGTGTATATGTACCACGGCGCGGAGCATAAAACGATCACCTGCTTCGAAGAGGGCAAAGAGCTTACGGTGGAAAACGTGCGCGGCTGTTCGCGCCTGCACGATCGGTGCGGCACGACCTTTTTATTCCTCGTAATGATCGTGAGCGTTTTGGTGTTTTCGCTCGTGAACGTGCTGGTGGCGGGTTGGCTGTATACCGACAGCGACGCGCTCAACTCCTTGCTTCGGTTCTTGTTTAAGATCTTGATGTTGCCCGTCGTGGCGGGGATCTCCTACGAAATTTTAAAGCTTCTCGCCAAAACGCAGAATAAATTTTTCTTGATCTTCAAATGGCCCGGGCTGTTGCTTCAAAAGATCACCACCCGCGAGCCCGAAGATAAAATGATCGAATGTGCGATCACCGCCTTTCAAACGGTGCTCGCAATGGACGCCGACCCGAATATTCCCGAGCGGTATTTTATCACCGCGGGCAAGATGAGCGAACTTTTAAAACGGGTCAAAAAACGCTTTGCGGCCGATGGGATCGAAGAGGACGAAGCCGAATGGATCTTCGCGCTTACGCTCAATATCCCCAAGAGCGCGGTTGCGAGCGAGGAACGCATTTTAAAGCTCTCGCAGGCAAAAGAGATCAACAAGATCGTCGAAGAACGCTTAACGGGCAGACCGCTTTGGTATATTTTCGGCGACACCGATTTTTACGGCTATAAGATCAAAGTAGACGAACGCGTGTTGATCCCGCGCCCCGAAACGGAAGAGCTCGCGCAGATGGTCGTGGGTTGCGCGGAAGAGGAAAATACCATTCTCGACCTTTGCACGGGTAGCGGCGCGATCGCGATCGCCGTGTATAAAGAACTCGAAAAGAACGGCAGAAAATGCACCGTCGTCGCTTCGGATATCAGCGCGGAGGCGCTTGCGCTTGCCAGAGAAAACGCAGAGGTGAACGAGGCGGATATCAAATTCGTGCAATCCGATCTTTTCAGTCGTTTGCGCGGCAGATACGACATTATCGTTTCCAACCCGCCGTATATCCCGACGGCAGAGCTCGATAGCTTACAGCGCGAAGTGAAGAACTTCGAACCCCGTTTAGCCCTCGACGGCGGCGCGGACGGGCTTGATTTCTATCGCAAGATCGCCGAAGAGGTCGGCAAATGCTTAAACCGCGGCGGCACGTTGATAATGGAAGTGGGCGCGGGACAGGCGAAAGAAGTGGCGAAGCTGTTCAAGCGTTGCGATTATTCAATGATCGTCAAAGACTTCGCAGGCGTAGACCGCTTCGTAAAGATCGTATTTTAACGCCGAAAGGAGAGAGGAATGTTCACGAAACTTGAAGAAATTTTAAAACGCTACCGTTTTTTATCCGAAAAGCTTTCCGATAGCGAAGTGCTTGCGGATATGAGCGTTTGGCAAAAATACTCCAAAGAACAATCCGACCTCACCGAAACGGTGGAAAAATACGAGCAATACCTCGCCACGCAAAAGGAAATGCAGGACGCGTTCGCGCTTGCCGAATCGGAAACGGACGGGGAAATGAAAAAGCTTTTGACGGACGAGGGGTACGCTTGTAAAGAACGGCTCGCCGCGCTCGTGAGCGAGCTGAAAATCCTGCTTTTGCCTAAGGATAAAAACGACGAAAGAAGCTGTATTTTGGAGGTTCGCGCGGGCACGGGCGGGGAGGAAGCGGCGCTGTTTGCCGCCGACCTTTGCCAGATGTATAAAAACTACTGCGCGGCGCACCGATTAAAGGTAGAAGAGATCGACGTGAGCGAAACGGAGCTCGGCGGCGTGAAAGAAGGGATTTTCTCCGTCACGGGCGCGGGCGCGTATAAATTATTGAAGTACGAAAGCGGCGTACACCGCGTGCAACGCGTTCCCGCTACCGAAACGCAAGGCCGTATCCATACCTCGGCGGCGACGGTCGCCGTCCTTCCCGAAGCGGAAGAAGTGGAAGTGGAGATCTTGGATAAGGATATCCGTATCGACATTTTTCATTCAGGCGGCGCGGGCGGTCAGAACGTGAACAAGGTCGCTTCCGCGGTTCGTATCACCCATTTCCCGACGGGAATCGTGGTGACCTGCCAAGACGAACGCTCTCAGCTCAAAAACAAAGAACGCGCGTTCAAGGTCCTTCGCTCGCGTGTGTACGATTATTATAACGGCAAGAACAACAAAGAGCGCGAAGAAAACCGCCGCAGTATGGTGGGTAGCGGGGATCGGAGCGAGCGTATCCGCACCTATAATTTCCCGCAAAGCCGCGTGACCGATCACCGTATCGGGCTGAGCCAATATAATTTGGATTCCTTTATTATGGGGGATATCGATTCAATGGTGGAAGCCCTCACGATCGCCGACCGCGAAGCGTTGCTCGCAAGCGAAAAAGAGTAAACGGCACAGGTCAAGGGGATTATCCCCTCGTGGGGCGCAGGGGCAACGCCCCGCATTATCGGACTCAAATAAGCAACCGTAGGTTGCGCCTTTTACGCCGATTTGTGTTAAATATACAAAAGGTGAAAAAATGGATATAGGAAAAGCTTTAAAAGAACAAAGGGAAAGCGTTGGGCTTTCTCAATTACAATTGGCAAAAGCTACGGGAATCAAACAACAAAACATTTCCCGTTGGGAAAACGGGGTAATGCCCGGCATTGATTCTTGCGTGACGCTTGCGCGGTATTACGGGATCACGCTCGAAGAATTGATCGATATAAAATTGCCGTAATCTCCGTCGTTTAGAGCGGAACGTAAGCGGAGTCGAAGAATCCCAAAGACCTTACGGACTGCCGTATCAAAACCAATACTTTCCAATCGAGGGAAAAAAATGAGAAAAAGATTTTTAAGGAGTTTATTATTCGTAGCCGTCGCCTGTCTGACGATCGGATTGATCGCTTGCGGCGAGGAGAGCTCGTCGGGGCTGAAATTTGAGCTTTTGGAGAACGGTACTTACGAAGTTTCTGACTTTAAAGGAAGTCAAACGGAGGTTGTAATTCCCGCCGAGCACAAAGGGAAACCCGTCACCGCAATCGGCGACAGGGCGTTTTTAAACGCAAACGAGATCAGGAGCTTGGAAATTCCCGACACGGTGACGAGTATCGGTAAGAAAGCGTTTTATTACTGCGACGAGATGATCGAAATATCCATTCCCGATAGCGTAGTGAGCATCGGCGAAAGAGCGTTTGAGAAATGCTACGCCTTAACGGATATCTCTCTTCCCGACAATTTAACCGCGATCGAAGCTTGGACTTTTTATGGCTGTGAAGAATTGCATAATCTCGTCATTCCCGAAAGCGTGAAAACGATCGGCGATTACGCCTTTTACGCTTGTAGAAATTTAGTTCGGATCGATATTCCCGAAAGCGTAGAAAGTATCGGAGCCTTCTCGTTTTGCGCTTGCAACAGAGCTGTGAGCATCAATATTTCAAACTCCGTTAAAACGATTAGTCGAGGCGCGTTCAGCTATTGCAGAGGCGCGACTTGGCTCGCGTTCCCCGACAGCGTGGAAGAAATAGGCGATCAAGCGTTCGGACGTTGCAGTAGTTTGACGACGGTAGAGATTCCCGAAACCGTGAAAACGATCGGCGCGGAAGCGTTCGCAGAGTGCGAGAGCTTAACGGATATTTCCTTGCCCGACGGCGTGCAATACGTGGCTCCCAACGCTTTTGATAAGTGCGAAAAATTAAATTATACGGCTTCGGGGGAGTATCGCTACTTGGGCAACGCAAACAACCCGTATTTGTATTTGGCTTCCGTGCCGAAAACGATCACACAGGCAAATATCGACGAGCGTTGCAAAATCGTCGGAAATTTTTCCAAATGCGAGAATTTAACGAGCGTGGTGATCCCCGAAGGGGTGAAAACGTTGACGAACGACGCGTTTTCCTATTGTTATAGCTTGAAGAGCGTCACGTTGCCGAATAGCTTGGAAATGGTCGGCGCTTCGGCGTTTTATTGTTGCACGGCTTTAACGGAAATTTCTTTCCCCGCGGGCTTGAAAACGATCGGCAATAAAGCTTTTGATTACTGCCAAAGTTTGACGAGCGTTTCACTTCCAAACAGCATAGAGCAGGTCGGTTCCGGCGCGTTCCCGTCTACGGTGGCGAAAACGCAGGAAAACGGGCTGAGCTTTTTAGGCAACGAAAGCAATCCCTATTTATGCTTGGTCGGCACTAGCAACGTGGATAGCGTTCGTATTCCCGCCGAGTGTAAGGTAGTGGCGGGCGGCGCATTGGGCGAAGAGATCAAGGCGATCCAAGTGGACGAAGGGAATACGGTATTCCAATCGATCGACGGAAATTTATATACGAAAGGCGGGGAAACGTTGATCAGATACGCAGCCGGAAAGCCCGACACGAGGTTTATTGTGCCGAGTAGCGTTAAGGAGATCGTAGGCGGTGCGTTTACAAACTGTGATAATTTGGGCAGACTGATGATTGGTGCGAACGTGGAGCGTATTTCGGGTAGCGCGATTTCGGGCGTGGGATACTTGACGGTGTATTGCAAGGCGGCGAAAAAGCCGATCGGCTGGGAGAGCGGTCTATTCTCAAACGAAGAATTGACCTTCGTTTGGAACAACTCTTCGTATTATTTGCCTAACGGTGAACTCGTGATTTGGTAAAAAATAAGGAAGCCCTACGAAGGGCTTCTTCTTTACCTGTATTTATCGAAAAAATAAATGCAAACACCGCCAAATTTTAAAATTTTCGATTATTTTTCGACTTTTTTGCAAAAACGGGTGATTTGCGCTTGCGTTATTTTCCAAAACAATGTAAAATAAATACGAAAAAAATTTTATCACAAACGGAGAAAGAATAATGCAGAACAGAGTAGCGCAAAGAATGTCGGCGATCTCGCCGTCCTTGACCCTCGCGATTTCCGCAAAAGCCAAGGCGATGAAGGCGGCGGGGGAATCCGTCGTATCCTTCGGCGTAGGCGAACCCGATTTCAATACCCCCGAACATATTATCAACGCGGCGAAAACCGCCCTCGATAACGGTCAAACGAAGTACACCCCCTCGTCGGGACTTCTGCCCCTTCGGAAAGCCGTCTGCGAAAAGTTTAAAAAGGACAACGGACTTGACTACGAGCCCTCGCAGATCGTCGTTTCCAACGGCGCGAAGCATTCTATTTTCAACGCTTGCTACGCCACGCTCGAAGAGGGCGACGAGGTAATTATTCCCGCGCCGTATTGGCTTACGTACCCCGAAGTGGTGAAGGTTTGCGGCGCAACGCCCGTGTATATTGAATGTAAGAAAGAAAACAAATTCAAATTCACCGCAGAGGACTTGAAAAAGGCGATCACGCCCAAGACGAAAATGCTGATTTTCAACTCTCCCTCCAACCCTACGGGCGCGGTGTATAACGAAGAAGAAGTCCGCGCGATCGCAAAGGTCTGCGAGGAAGCGGAAATTTTCGTGCTTGCCGACGAGATCTACGAAAAGCTCTGCTATAACGGCGTAAAGCCCTTCTCGATCGCGGCTTGCAGCGAAAAAATGAAGGATTTGACGATCACCGTCAACGGCGTTTCCAAAACGTACGCAATGACGGGTTGGCGCGTGGGCTATCTCGCCGCACCCAAGGACGTAGCGAAAGCAATCGACTCTTTCCAGAGCCACGCGACCTCTAACGCCTGTTCGATCTCGCAGTACGCGACGATCGAAGCGCTCAAATCCCCCGACGAAGAAGTAGAGGGAATGAGAAAGGTATTCGACGCCCGCCGCGCGAAGCTTTTGAAGCTGATCGAAGAGATCGACGGGGTTTCGGCAGTCGAGCCGGACGGCGCGTTCTACGTAATGCTGGTAGTAGACGGCTTATACGGTAAGAAATACGGCGATAAAGAGATCAAAGATTCGGTCTCGTTCGCGGATATCCTGCTCGACGAAGAAAAGGTCGCGACCGTACCGGGGATATCCTTCGGTTCTCCCGAATGCGTACGCCTTTCCTACGCTTTGAGCGATCAAGACATCGAAGAAGGCTTAGCGAGGATCGCGAGATTCGTCGCGGCGTTGAAATAAAATTATCTCCTTAATTTCAAACGCAACGCAAACGCGCGGACTTGTTCCGCGCGTTTCCTTTATTCGGAGCTCATTTCGGTGATCGTTATTTTTAATGTCGCGCATAAATAATAAGCGGTTTTCAACTGCAAATTTTTGATTTTTCCGTTCAAGATCGCGCGAATGGTACTTTCGCTTACGCCCGATTGTTCGGACAACTGCTTTACGGTCAAATTTTTTTGTTCAAGTTGCTTTTTTAAGTTCTTACTGAACGCTACAATAGATTTCATAGTTTTTCTCCTTTTGTCTATATAATGTAACATAAAAAAATACCGAAAAGTTCACTTATAACAAATAATGTTATAATTTTGGTTTTGTGTGGAAAAATGAGGCGATAACAATACGACTAACTTATAAATATAGGAAGTCCAGAAACCCAGTAAGGGTCGAGGGGATTATCCCCTCGTGGGGTGCAGGGGCAACGCCCCGCATTATCGGACCCAATAAAGCAAAACGCAGTTTTGCGCCTTTCGCCGAGAGGCGATTACGCGGCACAGCCGCGGAGACGAAAAGCTTGCGCTTTTCTTTTATGGGTACTTGTTTCCTCCTCGCGGCGGCTCTTGACAAAGGGTCGTAGAGGCTCTGCCTTTACAATCCGCAAGGGGCAACGCCCCTTGACCCAAGCCGTTGAAAATTCCAAAAATCTCAAAAAACAGGGAAAAAACGACCCTGTTTTTTAATATTTAAAAAAATTTTTCGGATTTTGAGAAATTTTTTCGCCCACACCCTTGAAATTATACGAAAAATTTGATAAAATAGAATTAACCCGAATACGGTAACTCGCTAAATTCGGGAAGTACGACTATCCGGGAGGATTTATTTTATGATTAAAGTTATCTACGGCGCGAAAGGAACAGGCAAAACCAAGCTTATGATCGAAGCGGCAAACGCGGCGGTCAAAGAAGCAAAAGGACACTTGATCTTTATCACCGATACTAAACGCGGTATGTACGATCTGGAACGCGAAGTGCGTTTCATCGACGTAAGCGAATACAACGTGGCGGGCGAAGTCGCTCTCTGCGGATTCATTAAAGGCGTTATCGCGGGCAATCACGACAACGAGTACGTATATATCGACGGCGTCGTCCGCATCGCGGGCAAACCCGTTTCGGAAATGGCGGAATTCTTCTATATGCTCGAAAAGGTCGCGGAAAAGAACGGTCTTACCATCACCGTTTCCGTGTCGGCAACCAAAGAAGAGCTTCCTGATTTCGTAGCGAAGTATCTCTAAGCGAACGGCGAGAGCCGAGCGGATTCCGTTCGGCTCTCTTTTCAAAAGTAATTTCGGGGGATTTTTGGTAGACGGTCGAAAGACGGTCGTTTTGTCGCGTTGTGAGCAATTTTCGGCGCGGGAAAATTTAAGAATAAATTCAAAAGTAGGAGAAAACTATGTATTTTATCAGCACGAGAGGCGGAGAAAGAGTCACGGGCGCGGAAGCGATCGTAAAAGGTCTTGCAAAAGACGGCGGGCTGTTCGTTCCCGAAGCTTTCCCTTGCGTAACGCGGGAAGAAATGGACAAGATGTCGGAAATGAACTATCCCGAACGCGCGGCGTTCATCCTTTCTAAATACCTCGACGATCTGGGCGAGGAATTTTTGAAAGAGTCCTGCACGAAGGCGTATTCCACCTTTGAGAGCACCGACCCCGCGCCGCTCGTGAAGATCGACGGGGGAATGTATATCCTCGAACTCTTCCACGGCCCGACTTGCGCCTTTAAAGATATGGCGCTCACCGTGCTTCCGTACCTTTTGAAAAAGAGTATGGAAACGCTCGGCATCAAAGAGGACGTTTTGATCCTCGCCGCGACGAGCGGGGATACGGGCAAGGCCGCGCTCGAAGGCTTCCGAGACGTACCGGGCACGAAAGTGGCGGTGTTCTTCCCCGACGAAGGCGTTTCCAAAATGCAGCGCTTGCAAATGAGTATTCAAGACGGCAACAACGTGTTCGTTTCCGCCGTTAAGGGCAATTTCGACGACTGCCAAAGAGCGGTGAAAAACCTGTTTGCTTCCGAAAAATTCAACGCCGATTTAAAAGCGAAAAACACCCTTTTATCCAGCGCGAACTCCATTAACTTCGGCCGTCTTGCGCCGCAGATCGCGTATTATTTTTCGGCGTATATCGATCTCATAACTTCCAGCCAAATCGAAATGGGGGACGAAGTGGACTTCGTCGTGCCTACGGGCAACTTCGGCGATATTTTGGCGGGCTGGTACGCAAAGCAAATGGGCTTGCCCGTAAGACGGCTCGTCTGCGCGTCCAACAGAAACCGCGTGCTCGCGGACTTCTTCAAAAAGGGCGTTTACGATATCGATCGCAACTTCTTCCGCACGATGTCGCCTTCGATGGATATTTTGATCTCTTCCAACTTGGAGCGTTTGCTCTTTGAGATCAGCGGCCGCAACGCCGCGCTTACCGCAGAGCGTATGAAACAGCTCGCGGAAACCAAATCCTATTCGGTCACGGAAGAGGAAAGAGTCAAGCTCGACCGCGATTTCTTCGGCGGGTTTGCGAGCGAGGACGACACGGTGGAAGCGATGTACGAGGTATTCGACGAATACGGCTATCCTATGGACACCCACACGGGGGTCGCGCTCGCCGTATACAATAAATATCGCGAAAAAATGGAGAAAAAGGACGAGCGCCCGACGGTCGTTCTCTCGACGGCGAATCCTTATAAATTCCCGCAGGACGTGCTCTACGCCCTTTCGGGGAACGACGTAAAGGACAGCTTTAAAGGCATCAAGCGCTTGAACCTTTTAACGGCGATGAAGCCGCCCAAAGCGCTCGTCGCTTTGCGCTATCGCCCCTTGCGCTTTAAAGGGGTGGTCGCGAACGACCTTGAAAAGATGGCGGCGGAAGTAATGAAGTTCGTAGGCGGGGAGATCATTCCCGTACCCGATCAGAAATAAACGAAAAGAATAGCGCAAACGCGATTTTTTTGCGTTTTTGTTTCCCGTGAAACAGGGGAAATTTGTTAAAAGGGTGAAAATCCCGTTATATCTTTTAAAAAGCGCGCCCTGCGATTGCCTTTTTTTCGCAGGCGTGTTATAATAATAAGAAAGCGGAGGCAGTTATGTTCGGATACGTACGCGCGGACACGCCGTATTTATATATCAAAGACGATATTTTATACAGAGCGATGTATTGCGGGGTATGCAAGGGGATCGCCGAGGTCTGCGGGCACCGCGCCCGAATGGGGCTTTCCTACGACGTGACTTTTTTGTCCGTGATCTTGCACAATATCGCGGGTCAGGACGTAAAGATCGAGAAATCCCATTGTTTGACCCATTGTATCCGCGCCCGTCAGATGGCGGAAACGGACGAGCTGACCCGAATGCTCGGCGCGTTGAACACCGAGCTCGTGTATTATAAGTATACGGACGATATTGCGGACGGCGACAAAGGCAGGGGCAAGCGGCTTTGGTTCAAAAAGGGGCATAAGCGCGCGACGCAAAAATACCCCGAGATCGCGCGGATCGTCAAAGAGAATATGTCGGCGCAAGAAAGGCTGGAAAAAGAAGGCGGCGCGGGGCTCGACCGCTCGGCGGACGCCACGGCGAATATGTTGGCTGAATTTTCCGATTACGTTTTAGGCGAAAAACGCACAAACTATACGCATAACCTCTTTTACGCGCTCGGCAAATGGATCTATCTGATCGACGCGTTGGACGATTACGACAAGGATTTGAAAAAGGGCGCGTACAACCCGTTTTTGAACGAGTTCCCCGCGGCTTGCCGCACGGAAATGATAGAAAAGCACCGCGAGAGCGTGGAGTTCGCGTTCAAAACGCTGTTTTTCGATATCCGCGCAAATCTTTGCGAGATCCCGTTCCGCTTCAACCGCGACTTGTCGGATAATATCCTGCTTCGCGGGTTGCCGACGATGACCAACCGCATTATGGCGGGCGAGGGGTGCAAGGGCTGTAAAAAGAAAAAACAAAATAACGAGAATACTAAAAAGGAATAAAGTTTATTATGCAAATGAACGAATACTACGAATTGCTCGGACTCGACGAATCCGCGACCGACGAAGAGCTCAAAGCCCGCTACGAGGAGCTGAAAGCCAAGTATAAGGAAGAAAGATGGCTCGACGGCGAAGCCGGGAACGAAGCGGCGAGAATGTTAAATAAACTCGACGTGGCGTACGCCGAGATTATCGAGTCGAGAAAAGAGCGCGAGCAGAATACCGAAGGGCAAAGCTCTTTTGAAGAGATCGCCGCGCTTTTAAAAGCGGATAAAGTTTCCGAAGCACAAGCAAAACTCGACGATTTTAACGAGAGGACCGCAGAGTGGCATTATTTGCAGGCGGTCGTGTTTTGGAAGAAAAACTGGTCGAACGAGAGTAAAAAACAACTCGAGATCGCGATGCAGATGGACCCCGAAAATAAAAAATACCGCGACGCCTACGGCAAGCTCAACGCAAAAACGCAATATAACGAGCAGGAAGCCCGCCGCAGAGAACAACAGCAAAACCCCTATGCGGGCGAGCCGAATTCTCCCTACGGCGACGAACAGATGGGCGGAAACGCTTGCTCGAACTGTATTTCCTGTTGTTATACCTATCTTTGCGTAGACTGTTTGTTCAGCCTTTGTTGCGGTTGTCGGTAAGCGTGTGAAATGAAAAAGATCACGGCTTATGAAACGGCGCTTGCGGCGCTCGCTTGCGCGTTCGCAACGATAATGCTGACGATCGGGATCTACTCGGAAATTTTGCTTTTGACGGGGTATTTGTTCTCGGGGATCGCGCTGATGTTGCCGCTTGCGAAAAAGAGCTATCGGGGGTATATTTTGGCGTATCTGGCGACCTCTTTGCTCAGTTTGCTTTTCAGCCTCGCGAGGTTTTTCGATATCCTGCCGTTTATCGTGTTTTTCGGGCTTCACCCGCTCGTCAACGAATTGCAGCTTAAATACAAGGTCAACCGCTGGGTCGCGGGGTTCGTCAAAGCCGCGTGGTTCGACGGCGCGATGTATCTGATCTGGAAATTCGTGTTCGATATGACCACGTCGATCGCGTTCGTGGATAAATATTTCCTGCCCATTCTCTTGATCGCGGGCACGGCGTTCTTTTTCTTTTACGATTATCTTACTTATAAATGTCGCTACACGGTGAACGTGGTCGTAAACAGACTGATCAAGAAATAACGGCGCGCCGCCGTACACTTCCGACGAGGAGGTAGGCTCTATGAAAAAAAACGATATTGTATGCGCAGTAACCGAAGCGCTCGGCTCGAACGGTGAAGGCGTTATCAGGCACGAAGGGGTAACTTTTTTCGTGCCTGCTTGTTTACCGGGCGAAAAAGTACGCTTCAAGATATTGAAGCTCAAAGGAAATATCGGCTACGGCAAGGTAGAGGAGATCTTAACGCCCGCCGAAACGCGCGCGCGGGCAAAATGCCCCGTTTTCCTGCGTTGCGGAGGGTGCGATCTGCAACATATCGGCTATCCCGATCAGCTCGCGTTCAAAGCGGCGCGGGTCAAAGATTGCCTCAAAAAGATCGCGGGGATACAGATCGAAGTACCCGAAGCGGTTGCAAGCGATTTGCCGTACGGCTACCGCAATAAATTGCAAATGCCGATCGGCGTGGATAAAGACGGGAACACCGTGGTCGGGTTTTACGCCGAACGAAGCCACCGCATCGTGCCCGTGGAGTCCTGCGCGATCCACCCCGACTGGTCGGGGAAGATCGTGGCGATCGTCAAACGCTACGCGCGCGAATGTAAGGTAGAGGGATACGACGAGGAAACGGGCACGGGCGCGCTTCGGCATATCGTCGTCCGCGAGCTCGGCGGGAAATTTATCATCACCCTCGTTTCGGCGAAGCGGAAATTGCCGAGCCTCGACTATTTTATCGAGCTTTTAAAAGGGAACTTCCCCGAGTTCACGCTGTATTTGAATTTCAACGACAAACCGACCAACGTAATCTTCGGAAAAGAGTTTCAACTCGTACACGGTACGGGCATTTTCCAAGCGACGGAGCAAGGAATATCTTACGAGGCGGGTCCCGTGACCTTCCTGCAAGTCAACGAAAACGTGCGCACGAAACTGTATAAAGCGGCGATCAAATCGGTCGCGGGCACGGGCGAAGAGGTGATTATCGACGCCTATTCGGGCGGCGGCTTGCTCACGGCGATGCTCGCGAAAAAAGCCAAACGGGTATACGGGATTGAACTGGAAGAAGAGGCCGTGCGTTGCGCGGACGCGCTCAAAGCCAAAAACCGCTTACAAAATATGACGAATATCTGTGGGCTCGTGGAAGAAAAACTGCCCGAAGTACTTAAAAAAGAGAAAGGGGAGAAGTTGCGTTTGATCCTCGACCCGCCGCGCGCGGGGATACACAGAAGCGTGTTGAAAGCGCTTTTGGCAAGCGGGATCGAAGAGCTTACGATCATCAGCTGTAATCCGTCTACGCTCGCGCGGGATTTAGGGATCTTGGCGGGGAGTTTAGTAGAACAAGACGGCGAACTGTTAAAGAACGGGAACTACACCGACGAAGGCTTGGCGGGGTATTATACGATCAAGAGCATCAAGCCGTACGATATGTTTCCCCAAACCAAACACGTGGAGACGCTCGTCTGCCTTGCGCGCAAGGCAGATTAAAAATAGAAACGCCCCACGCCGTGCTTGCACGAGCGTGAAAGCGATTTTATTTTTAATGAGTTGTGACAACAACGGAAAGCGAGGGTATGCGTGTGTTTTGGGTTCGCCCTCGGCGCGAGAGGAATATACATTCCCAAAAGGGAATATAAGTTTCCCCAAACCAAACACGTTGAGACGCTCGTCTGCCTTGCGCGCAAGGCGGACTGAAAAAACCTTTGCCGAAGGAGAGTATCGCAAAAAGGGGTGCGTATGAAAAATTTTAAGATTATAATGAAGAAAAAACTACCTTATATTTTACATATCGTTGCCACTTTTTTTGCCATAGGGCTTTGTGCGTGGTGGATTACAGAAATCAACGCTAAAAAATTCAAAAGTGTTGAGCCGTTTGTTATGATGCTACCGATAGGGATATCTACTTTGTCCGTTCCCATAACGCTGATCTTCGGTTTTATTGCGCTATTCAAAAAAGAAGAATCCTAATTAAGAAAACAATCACAAATTTCAAAGCTTTCTAATAAAATATAAAGATAATCATCAAACTAAATCAATAAGGAGAAGTAAAACAATGAGAATATGCGTATACGGCGCGGCGTCGCCTACGATCGACCCCGAATATAAGGCAAAGGTGAAGGAAATGGGCAAACGGCTTGCCGAGCGCGGTCATTCGCTCGTGTTCGGCGGTGGCGGAAACGGCTTGATGGGCGCGGCGGCGGAAGGCTTTCGCGACGGCGGCGGACACATTATCGGCGTGATCCCCAAGTTTTTCGAACAGGAACAAATCGAGGCGATCTGCGATTTTTGCGACGAGCTCATTCAGCCCGATACGATGCGCGAACGCAAACAGATTATGGAAGATCGTGCGGACGCGTTCGTGATCGTTCCCGGCGGTATCGGCACGTTCGAGGAGTTTTTCGAGATTCTCACTTTAAAGCAGCTTTGCCGTCACAATAAGCCGATCGCGATCTATAATTTAAAAGGCTACTATAACGAGCTCGTGCACGCGCTCGAAAAAGCCACCGAAAAGAATTTTATCCGCGGCGGCTGTATGGATCTGTTCTATATGAGTGAGGAAATTGCACCGCTGATCGAATATATCGAAGACCCCAACCAACAAACACACACCTTAAAAGAATTGAAAGAAGGTTGATTTTATTCTTCCGTTCACCCCTCGCGAAGCCGTCGCGAGGGGATTTTTTCCAAAAAATACCTCAACAAATCATATAATAAATCGCGTCGATTCGAAAAATGATTCGAAAAACGCCGTTAAATCGATTGACTTGATTAAAAATATGTATTAAAATAGATGTAACTATCATAATAGCGTTATTCTCCCGTTTTTTTCGATGCAAAAGAAAAGTAAGGGGCAAAAAGCGGGGAAATCGTTAAAATATGAATAAGGAAAATCTAAGGAGGTATCTTTATGAAGAAGAAAAAGAGTTTGTTACTCTGCTTGTGCTTGGCGCTCGCGTTCTCGGGAACGGTGGCGACGATGGCAAGCTGTGACGACGACGATAAAAAGCCGTCGGTAAACAAACCCACGGACTATCAGGAGGACGGCACGTATTACGTTACGGTCGGTGAGGCTGAATACACGGTCGTTCTGGCAGACGGTGATTTCACACTCACCATCGGCGAGGTTACGCTCGAAGGGCAATATAGCTACGACGGCGAAGCCTTAACGCTCAAACAGGGCAAGAAAGTGATCATCGCCGCAACGCTTGTAAACGGCGTGTTGAACTTAACGTACGAAGGCACGGACTACACTTTCCTCGCGAAAGTAGATTTTAAGGTCTCCTTTAACGTAGACGGCACGATCGACGAAGCGACGAAGCAAACCGTCACCAACGGTAAAAAGGCGCAAAAGCCCGCTGATCCCCAAAAAGCGGGGCACGCGTTCGTAGGCTGGTATGCAGACGGCGCGTATACCATTCCCTATTCGTTCGATAAAGCGGTATCGGGCGATATAACGCTGTACGCGCGCTTCGTGGAAGTGGACGCGAGCAAGAAAGAATTCAAGATTACATACGAAGTAGACGGCAAAGAATACGATACCGCGCAAACGGTAGACGGCGGAATCTACGGTTTGCCTACGCCCGTGCAGGAAGGTAAGACTTTCGTGGGCTGGTGGACGAGTGATTTCGACAACGCGAATAAACTTACCGCACAGGTAAAAGACGGCGATACCGTTGACGAGAACAAAACGCTCTATGCCGTTTGGAAGAGCGACGCTCCCGTCGTTTCCGTCAACGCTTCGGGCGCAACTTGGACTGCAAACGGCAGCAATAATCTTTATACGATCATTGCGATCGGACCGAGCGGAACGCCCGTGACAGCGACTTCCTCTCAAAGCAGATGGGACTACGATTTCACCGCGCAACCCGCAGGCGAATACAGTATTACCGTTATGATTATGGGCGGTAGCTCTACCACGGTATATTATAATAATAAAGGCTTGGCTTCGGTTACTCACTTCGCCGTGACGGGCAACGTACTCACGTTCGACAAAGTAGCGAACGCGACCAACTATCTGATCACCGTAAACTGCGGAGAGCCTACGCACAGCCACGTAGACGTGGATCTTGGCGACAAGAACGCGTTCGATTTCTCGAGCTGCGAAATGCCCGTAGAGGGTATCAAGTTCACCGTAAAAGCGGTGGCGGACGGCTACGTTTCTTCGGTTTCGGAAGAATACGTGTTGGTGAGAAACCTTACGAAAGTCGAAAATCTGACTGTAAATTCCGATACGGAAACCGCGAGTTGGAAAGCGGTGGAAAACGCGGAATCCTACGACGTGACGGTCACGATCGGCGAAACGACGAAAACGATCAACGTAAAAGAAGCGAGCTATTCGCTGAAAAACTATAACGCGGGGGAAATCAAGGTTTCCGTCGTGGCAAAGGCGTTCGGCTACAATTCCGCGGCGGCGACCGAAACGACCCACGTAAAAACCAGACTGGCTGCGCCCGTAGCGCCTACGCTTAACTGGCAGACCCTCGAATGGACGGCGGTAGACGGCGCGAGCGCGTACATAGTGCAGATCGGCGATAAAACCTATGAAACGACCACCAACTCCTTCAAACTCACGAGCGAAAATATTCCTTCGGGCGTGGATTCCGTGGCTATCTCCGTAATGGCGAAGAACGCGGATGCGGCGCAGAACTCCCTTTGGAGCGACGCGGCGACCGTGAACTTCGGCACGATGTCGGACAATCTTTCCTATAAGGAAGGCTCCGTTTCGTGGGATCCCGTACTTAACGTAACCAAATACGAAGTACAGCTCAACGACGACGAGGCGTTCGAGGTAGACAGCACGGCGACCTCCGCGGCGATCACCTTCGTCAAGGGCGGCGTGAACACGATCAAAGTCCGTTGCTACGACGCGAACGGCGAGGCTTCCGAATGGGTGAGCGTAGACGTACAGGTTTACGAAGTCTACCTGCTCGGTAACGGCGGTATCGACGGCACGACCCTTTATAAAGCTACGGGCGATAAGATCAAGCTTTCCGATACGACCCGCCGCGGCTACACGTTTAGCGGTTGGTACAACGCGGCAGCGGGCGGCAAGAAATACGATACCGAATTCACCTTCGAAGGCACGGCGACCACCCTTATCTACGCGGGCTGGACGGCGAACAAATATAAAGTTTCCGTCTATCTTTCCATCGACGACGAAGAGCCTTATAAGACGATCGAAGTAACCTACGATCAGGGCTACTATATCGAAGGCGCGGAAGATCCTTCGGGCAAGGGCCTTTCCTTCACGGGCTGGTATACGGAAGCGAACGGTAAGGGCTACCGCTACGTCAACGACCTCGGTAATTCTTACGGCTTCTCCGAAGTATTCAAGGATACCGAAAACGTCAAGCTCTACGGCTGTTGGGGTGAATTCCTCCGTTACGAAGAGATCACCGGCGAAGACGGCGGCACTTATTATCAGGTACTTGCGGGCCGCGATATCGAAAACGTCACGGAGATCGAAATTCCCACGATCTACAACGGAATGGAGGTCATTCAAGTCGGCGCGGGCGCGTTTGAAAACTGCACGAGCCTTCAAAAGATCCGTATTCCCGACACCATCGAATATATCGAAATCGGCGACGGCGGGTATAACGGTATCGGTAACGCATTCTATTATTGTAATTCCGCAGTTGTGGAAATCTATAAAACGGAAGGCACGCATAAGAGATACTACGAATCTTACGACGGCGCTTTGATCCGTCATAACCAATTCACGGGCGAAACAGAACTCGTGTTCGTTCCTCATTTCAAGACGGAATTCACCATTCCTTCGAACGTAACGGTGATCGGTAAGCACGCGTTCAGAAATATGGCGCTTACGAAGATGACGATCCCTGCGACGGTGAAGAAGTTAGAAGAAGGCGCGTTCCGTAACTGTACGCTTATGACGGAGATTGTCTTTGAAGAAGCGGCGGCGTTGAAGGAAGGAGAAACTGCTCCCACGCTTATGATCGAATCGCTTGCTTTCTATAACAACAATTCGACCACCACCATCACGTTGCCTTCGCATATCTCCGACACCGTAGATTTCGAAACCGTATTCAACGATTTGAAATACGTAACCGAGATCAAGGTCGCGGCGAAAGCAGACGGCAAATATCAAGGTGCTTATTACTCTGTTGACGGTATGCTTTGTAAGGGTACGGGCGCAGACGCGACGCTCGTCTACGTTCCTTACGCGTTCCCCTTTGAAAACAACGCGTTTACCATTCCCACCGAGATCAAGAAGATCGGCGCGAACGCGTTCTACGGCAGAACTAACCTCGTTACGCTTACCGTAGGTTCGCAGGTGACCGAAATCGGTGAGACCGCCTTCAAGAACTGTACGGCTCTCTCGACGATCAACTTCAACCAGAACAAGAGCATCACGACGGATATCAATATCGGCGCGCAGGCGTTCTATAGCTGTAAGAGCCTTAGCCACGTGACGCTTCCCGTCAACGTTGCGAAGATCGGAAAGAACGCGTTCGGCGACATCGCGGGGCTTTTGGAAGTTACCGTAGACGCGACGACGACTACGAGAATGGATTTTGCGACAAACGCTTTCGTTTCCACGTCGGGCGTAGCTTCGGTGCAGATCGTAAACATCGGTTCCAGCACTCCTTTCTTCGCGATCGCTTCGCCTTTCGGCAACAAGATCGCAAGCGTTACGGTGGCTGCCGATAACGCGGCGTTCGAATTAGACGCGGGCGTGCTTTACGACCAGAATAAGACGGCGATCCTTTACGTTCCTTCCTCCGTGAACGGCGCGTATATCATTCCTTCGACGGTCACCTCGATCGGCGCGGGCGTATTCGAAGGAAAATTCATCACCGAGATCACCATTCCCGCGGGTGTGACCTCGATCGGCGACGGCGCGTTTGAAAACTGCCCCGAACTTACTAAGGTTACCTTCCTTGCGGCGGCGGACAGCACGAAAGAAGTCGATCTGACGATCGGCGCGGACGCGTTTGCGGGTTGCTCCGTCCTCACGGACTTCACGTTGCCTGCAAGAACCGTTTCGATCGGCGACTACGCGTTTGACGGCAGCGGCATTTCGGGCGCGCTCGTACTTTCCGACAAAGTAGCTTCTGTCGGCGCGGGTGCGTTTGCGAACACGAAAATCACGAGCATTTCCATCCCCGAAAAGATGACCAGTCTTCCGATGGGGCAGGTGGACGGCTTCGTGTGTGTAAGCGCTGAGCCCGATTACGGCGACGAGCCTAATCTCACCTACAACGTATTCGACCTCGTAAAGGGCTGTGGCTCTTTGCAGAGTATCGTCGTTGCGGAAAAGAACACCAAGTACGCGACCGTCAACGGTATGCTGTACGAGCTCTCGTTCGTAGAGGAAGAACAACAGGTGATCGACCCCGTAACCAAAGAACCCGTTATCGACGCGGAAACGGGCAAAGCGAAAACGCAAACGGTCGTAACGAAGAGAACTGCGAAACTTCTTTACGTACCTGCGGCGGTTGCAACGACGGACGGTACGCTTACGATCGGCGCGACCGTGACCGTGGGCGACGACGTCTACGACCTCGACTACGTTTCGTCCTTCGCGTTCTATAACCTTACGGGCGTGAAGAAAGTCGTATTCGAAAACTCCGAAAAGAGCATTTACTTCGATAACAGCGCGTTCTATTACGATTCCGTCAAGACGGCGAACGAGATTTCTTCGCTGGAAGAGATCGTGCTTCCCGTCGGTGCGGAAAATATTTCTCAGCTGATGTTCTTCAACTGCGCAACGGTGAAGAAGATCAACGTTCCCTACACGGTCAGCGTGATCGATCGCGCGGCGTTCTTCAACTGCCGTTCGCTTTCCACACTCACCTTCGACGCTACGCCTACGGGTAAGACGGCGGTAGACCTTACGCTTGCGGACTGCTATGATTCTTCTCTTTCGTCCTCTCAGCAGAAATACTACGCTTGGTCTATCTTCGACGGTTGTCAATCGATGACGGAAGTCGTCCTTCCCGAAAGAACGGTGCAGATCGGCGCGTATGCGTTCTATTCCGGTGCATATTCGTACGCAACGTTCGGGGAAATTTCTTATAACTGGATGCACGGAATCAAGAGAGTCGTGATTCCCGCGTCCGTGAAAACGATCGGCGACTACGCGTTTGCGGGCATCGATACGAACGGCTACGGCGTGCAGCGCATCGAAACGATCGAATTTGCGAACGGCGGCAAGGACAGCAAGCTCGAAACGATCGGTAACTACACGTTCGCAGAATCGGATATCTCTTCCTTCGTATTCCCCGATAACCAGATCGAGTTCGGCAATTATGCCTTTAATAAGTGTAGAAACCTTACGTCGGTTACTCTTCCTTCCAAGGCTTTGGCGACGGGTAAGTATATGTTCTACCTCTGTACCGCGCTTTCCGAAGTCAACTGGACGAATCCCGACGATATCAAGCTTGAAACCATCCAGTCGAGAACCTTCTGCACGACGGCGCTCACCTCCTTCACTGTTCCCGCTTCCGTAAAGACAATCGAAAACTATGCGTTCCAATCCATTTTTACGCTCAAAACGATCGAATTTGCGACGGCAGAAGTGACGGGCGAGGATGGCAGCAAGAAGAAACTCAGCAATCTTGAAAGCTTGGGTAGCTACACCTTCCAGTATTGCTACTTGCTCGAAGAGATCGTTCTTCCTGAAACGGTAAACGAGCTTTCGATCGGCTCCAAGGCGTTCGGCGAATGTCGGAGCCTCGACTACGTGTATATCCCTTCGACGGTCACCTCGGTCGATTTTGCGTTCCAAGGCGTATCCGTTGCAACGGTGGAAATTGCCGCAGGCAATAAGAACCTCAAGCTCGAAGACGCGATGCTTACAAACTTCGAAGGCACTTCGATCAAATATCTGACGGATACCGTCAAAGCGGACGAAAAAGGCTACTACGCGATCCCCAAAGGAGTGGAAACGGTCGAATCGCTCGCGTTTATGGGTCAGTCGGATATCGTTGAACTCTTCATTCCCAACACCGTTAAAGAGCTTGGAGCCTATGCGTTCGCGAATATGCCTAACCTCAAAAAGGTCGTATTCGAAGAAGGGAACGACAACTTGACCGTGCTTCCCAACTACTTGTTCTATAACTGTCCGAAGCTGGAAGAAGTCGTTCTCCACGAAGGTCTGAAAACGATCGGCGGCGCGGGTTCGCAGGCGTTCGTATTCGCCTACTGTCCTTCGCTTTCGAAGATTACCATTCCTTCGACGCTGATAGAAATTCGTCCTTATTCCTTCGCGTATTCGGCTCTGCAAGAGATCGAGCTTCCCGAATCCTTCGAATTGACCTCGATGGCGTCGAGCGCTCCCAGCTACTATGCGTTCGCGAACGCGCAGAAGCTGGAAAAGATCACCTTCAACGGCAAGGTAACGGCACTCCCCGTATCCTTCTTCCGTTATTGCTCTTCGCTTAAAGAGATCAACTTCAAACATTCCGCGAAGCTTGATTATATCGCCAACTATGCGTTCGAATCTTGTACTTCGCTCGAAACCATCGATCTGTCCACGGTAACCTCTATCGGTCAGTATGCGTTCCGTAACTGTTCCTCGCTCAGATCGGTGACGCTCGGCGATAAACTCGCGACGTTCGGCAAGAGTTCGTCCTACATATTTGCCAACTGTACCTCGCTCAAAGAGATCACGATTCCCGCAGGGATCACCGTACTCTACAATTACGACTTCCAGGGTTGTACGAGTCTGGAAAAGGTCGTATTCGAAGGCGCGGTCACGCAGCTTGGCAATAGCGTGTTCGACGGTTGTACTTCTTTGAAGACGGTCGAAGGTCTGAACGGCGTAACGAAGGTAGGGAACTACGTATTCAGAAATTGTACGTCCCTTGAAAGCGTTTCGTTGCCTTCGCTTACCTCGATGGGTACTTACTTCGCACAAAACGCGGCGTCGCTGAAAAACGTCAACCTGAACCCTTCGCTTTCGAAGTTCGGCAACTACGCGTTCGACGGTTGTACGGCTTTGGAAAACATCACGCTTCCCACGGCGCTCAGCGCTGTCGGTACGTACGCGTTCCGTAATTGTGCGAACTTGCAGGCGATCGTGCTTCCCGCGACGGTTTCGTCGCTCGACAACTATGCCTTCCAGGGTTGCGCAGAACTTGCTTCCGTTGAGTTCGTCGGAAAATTGCAAAAGATCGGCAACTATGTATTCGACGGTTGTGCGGCTCTTTCGGACGTCACGCTTCCCGACACGCTCACCTCGATCGGCAACTATGCGTTCCGCGGTTGTACGTCCCTTGCGTCGATCAACTTCCCTGCAACGCTTACTAAGATCGGTCAATATGCGTTCGACAACGCAGGGCTTGAAAGCCTCAAGCTTTCGGCGGCTCTCAACTCGGTCGGCGTCGGTGCGTTCCAGAACTGTGCTGCGCTTTCGGCGGCAAACGTTTCCGTAGAATCTAACGGGATCTTCGCTCTTGGAGAAGACAAGATCCTCCGCAACGTTACGGGCGATATCATTTGGGTTGCGCAAGACGTATCGTTTGAAAACGGCGTATTCACCCTTACGGCGGATACGGTGCTCGCACAGGGCGCGTTCGCAGGAAACACCACGATCACCAAGGTCGTCGTGGCGGAAGGCGTAAAGGCAATTCCCTCGTATGCGTTCAGCGGAATGCGCGGTCTTACGACGGTGGAAATCGCGGAAGGCGTTGAAACGATGGGCAACTATGCGTTTGCATACTGTCCTAACCTCTCGACGGTGAATATTCCTTCGACGATGACGACGATCGGAACCTTTGCGTTCAGAGAAACGAACGCGGAGGGTACGCTCAGCGTCGATACTTCGAACGCAACCTCGCTGAAAACGATCGGCTCCGGCGCGTTCTACTCCACGGGTCTTACGACGTTCCATATTCCCGACGGCGTAACGACGATCGGCTTGAACGTGTTCGATTCGACGTTGAAACTGACGTCGATCACGGGTGCGGCAAACGTTACCACGCTCGACGGCTACGCTTTCCAAAAAAGTGCGCTTACCACGATCAGCTTGCCTAACTTGACGACGATCGAAGATAACGGCTTCCGTGGAAGCAACTTCATCGAGTTGAAGTTCGGCGACAAGCTCCTGTCGGTAGGTGAATATGCATTCAAAGACGCTACTAAACTCGTCACGGTGGAATTCCAGGACGGCGTTCAAAAGTTCGGCGGCTTACAGGGCTATATCTTCTGGGGATGCACCTCTTTGAAGAACGTGAAGCTTCCCGCGACGATCACCGATCTCGGCAGCCAGATGTTCAGAGAATGTACTTCGCTTGAAGAGATCACCATTCCCGAAGGCGTGAAGTATCTCGGTAAGGATCAAAAGGATTATCCTTACTATACGTTGAGCAGCTACGGCTACACCTTCCTGTATTGTGAAAGCTTGAAGAAGGTCAACCTGCCTTCCACGTTGGAAGTCATTTCGGGCGGTGCGTTCTACGGCTGTACTTCCCTTCAAACGATCAATATTCCCGATTCCGTATACATCATCGGCGACGAAGCGTTTAAGGATTGCGTAAATCTCACCACGGTCAATATGCCGAGCAATCTGTATATGATCGGGGCAAATGCGTTTGAAAACTGCGCGAAGATCGAATCCATCGTGATCCCTGAAAACGTTTACGTGAAGGGTTACGCGTTCAGCGGTTGGACGGCAGAGCAAACGATCAATGTTACGGGCGACGCGTTGAGCATCTACCTCGTAATGGTAAATGACTCGCTTACGGGTTGCAATGCAAACTGGGTATTCGATTATCAAGAACCCGCGCAAGAGGAAGAAGAAATTCAATAATCTTCCTCTGTTGGAAAAAACTGAATAAATAACGGTTCTGCCGCAGGCGAAGAAATGTGAAAATTTCTCCATGCGGCAGTTTTTTTTATTTTTTTACGCGTTTCTTATTTACAAGCTTGACATTTTGTGATATAATAGACTTTGGCAATATGGGCTATTGTCGAAAATTGCGTGCTTTTTGCCGAAAGGAGCAAAAAATGGATAACGGATTATTTTTAAAATATCATAAAAAAATGGTGCGGGAGGGGGTCTTAAAATCTTTGATTTTGGGCTTACTCGCGGGCGCGGGGGTTCTGTTTTTAACGGCCTTTGTGTTCTGGATGGCGAAGCCCGACCTGCTTTGGGTCGCCGTGTTGGCGTTCGGCGTCGTCACGGGCGGCGTCACCGTGATATTGTATTATAAAAAATATAAGCCCACGATCAAAGCGATCGCAAGGCGCGTGGACGATCTGGGTCTCCAAGAAAGACTGTTGACGATGGTCGAACTCGAAGGAGACGATTCCTACATAGCTCAGCGCCAACGCGAGGACGCGTTGTCCGCAATGGAAAAGGTAGGACCCGATCTTCTCAAAATAATCGTTTCGACGGCGGCGGTGGTTGCCGTTTCCATAGTCGGAACGTTGAGCGTGGGAATGGCGACGGTCACGGGCTTGAGTAGCGCAGGGATCTTGCCGAGCGGCGGAGAGCTTTGGAATCAATGGTTCGGAGAACCTCCCGTATATTACGAAGTTACCTACGTGATCGATGGGCAAGGGCAGTTGATCTTGGAAAACGGCGAAGTAATCGAAAGCGGCGCGACCTATCAAACGCGTGTGAAAAAGGGTGCGGACGCCGAGGAAGTTTACGCTTCGGGCGGAAACGAATGGGTGTTTATCGAATGGTCGGACGGTCATCAAACGCCTTCGTATTCGGTGAAAAACGTCACTAAGGATATTACGATCTCTGCGGTATTCGCGCAGATCAGCGGTTCGGAGGGCGACGACAACGTTTTCGACGAACCCGACGATTTGCCGCCGACAGACGGCGAGGGGATTCCAAAGCCGAATCCTAATCCTCCGAAAAATCCGAACGATCAGCACGGCGGGCAATACGTTCCGAGCAATCAGATCATAGACAACAAGACTTATTTTGGTCACGAATACGACGCGGCGTACGAAAAAGCTCTTGAAGAGCTGGATCAGGACGAAGAGATTTCCGAGGATCAAAAGGATATGACGGGCGCTTATTTCGACACGATCAAATCGTCGAAGGACGCCGAGGAGGATCAAGAGGGCGAAGAATAAGCCCCTTTGACGTCCTTCCGTCATTGCAAGGGCGCAACGCGACCGCTTCAATCCCTAATTACGAAGTCTAAAAATAAAAAGAAAAAACAATATAAAAAAGGAAAAATATTATGATTACGGAAAAAGACATTGAACAGTTTGGAAAACAATGCGAAGAGATCTTCGCGCAAGTTTCTCGCGACGTTATCGGTCAAAAAGACGTTGTAGAAGGAACGATCATCGCGATGATCGCAGGCGGTAACGTATTGCTTGAAGGCGTACCTGGGGTAGGCAAAACGCGTTTGGTGCGTTCGCTCGGGAAGGTATTCGACCTGCCGTTTGCGCGTATTCAGTTCACGCCCGACCTTATGCCTGCGGACGTTACGGGTACGAACATCATCGTAAAAGACGATAAGGGTAATTCGACGTTCCGCTTCCAGGAAGGTCCTATTTTCAGCAACATTATTCTCGCCGACGAAATCAACCGTGCTACGCCGAAAACGCAGTCCGCGCTTTTGGAAGCGATGCAGGAACACACGGTCACCGTTATGGGTACGTCGAGAAAGCTTAAAGAACCCTTCTTCGTCCTCGCTACGCAAAACCCCATCGAACAGGACGGTACGTATCCTCTGCCCGAAGCGCAGATGGACCGCTTTATGTTTAAGCTGATCGTACCCAACCCCAGCCTCGACGAGCTTATGCAAATCGTCGATATGACGCAAAAGACGATGGCGGAAGTTGCCGATTGCGCTTGTACGGGCGAGGAGCTTTTGCAAATGAGAAAGACGGCGAATCAGATCCCCGTTGCGAAAGAGGTTATGCGCTACGCTATGATTATGACGTCCGCAACGCACCCCAACAGCGAATGTGCGACCGAAGCGGCGAAGAAGTACATCCGCGTCGGCGCGAGTCCTCGTGCGGGACAGGCAATGATCTCCGCGGCGAAAGTAAAGGCGCTGATCAACGGAAGATTTAACGTTTCCTTCTCGGATATCGACGAGCTTGCGTATCCCGTACTCCGTCACCGTATCAAGATGAACTTCGAAGCGGTGGCAGAGCGTATCTCTCCCGACGACGTGATCAAGATGATCGTTGCGGAAGTGAGCGGCAATCCTAAAAATAAGCAGGAATACAACGTATAACTCACAATAATCTTTTTCGGAGTCAATTATGAAAGATTCTTACTTAAACGACGCGTTTTTCAGTCGTTTAGAGGCGTTAGCCTTCAATTTAAGGTCTAATCTCGCGGGATATTTCGGGGGAAAACACCTTGTAAATACATACGGGCAGACCGTAGAATTCGCCGATTTCAGAGAATACCAGTTGGGGGACGATATTCGTCGTATCGACTGGAATCTGTACAGCCGTTTTGAAAAGTACTTTTTGAAGCTTTTTACCGACGAGCGGCAGATGCAGGTGCAGATCTTCCTCGACTGTTCGGCTTCTATGGGTAAGGACAACCCGAAAAAATCGGCGTACGCGATCGCGACGGCGGCGGCTTTGGGGTATCTTGCCGTACATAATATGGATAAGGTGACTTTTCACATAATGAAAGGCAACCGTGCGGAAAATCCTTTTGGAACGATCATCGGGAAAACGGCGTTTTTCCGCGCGATCGGCGAGTTGGAGAATCTGGAATTTAACGACGACGCGGATATCGGTGAATGCGTTACGAGCAGTCCCGATACGAGCTCGGCGAACGGGCTCACGTTGATCGTTTCCGACTTTTTGACGGAAAGCAACTGGAAAAAAGCGGTGGATTACCTTTGTTATAAAAAGCGTCAAGTACTTTTAATGCAGATCTTAACGCCCGAGGAAACCGACCCGTCTTACGACGGCCGCGTGACCTTGATCGACTCGGAATCCGTCGATTTATCCGACCCGAAAAATATGAAGATCCGTATTACGAAAAGTATGCGACAAGCTTACGACGAAGCGCTTGCGGATTTCAAAAAAGATATTAAAGAATTTTGTTCGAAGAGAAGCGTGGATTATATTTCCATTTCCTCGGATTCTCCGATCGAAAAAGTTCTGTTCAGCGAATTGTTAAAGGTAGGTATTATGGAATCGTGAGATTATTAGTTCCTTTGGGGCTACTGGGTCTGTTGGGTATTGCGGTACTCATCATCATTTACATACTCAAGCCCAATTATCAACAAAAGCTCGTTTCCAGTACCTTCGTTTGGAAACTGAGTTTAAAATACAGAAAAAAGAAAATTCCCGTCAGTAAGCTGAGAAATATTTTGATCATTATTTGTCAGATCTTGATCTTAACGGCTTGCGCGGCGATTTTGGCGCAACCTGCGCTCGTGGTCAAAGAGATGGAAACCGCACCCGAAGTCATTGCGATCATCGACTGTTCGGCGAGTATGCGCACGGAATCGGGCGGGGATACCCGTTTCGAAAGAGCGGTGGAAAAAACGAGAATACTTTCGGAAAACACCTTTGCGAAAAACGGCACGGTGTCCGTTATTCTTGCGGACAAAACCGCGGAATTTCTTGCGGAAGAACGTGTAACGTCGGAAAATAAAGGCGTTTTAACGCGTGAATTGAGAGCGCTCGTGGAAGAGGATACTTTCGCTTGTTCGTATACCACTTCGGATATCGACGGCGCGATCACGCTTTGCGAAAGAATTATGGAGGAAAACCCCAAGGCGAAGATCTATCTTTATACGGACGTGTCGTATTCCTACTATCCCGACTGTATCGAGGTGGAGAGCGTTGCCGAGGACGAAGAATGGAACGCAGCGATCTTAAACGCGTACACGGTACGCGTTGACGGGTATTATCAGTTCTACGTAGACGTCGCGTGCTATCACAAAGATCGCCCCCTGCTCGTGTCTTTTTTCATCAAGAATGCAAATCCCGACGCCGAGAAAGTTTCTGATGCCGGAAAAGAAGTGTCGTTCAGCGGTTCGGTGCTCTGTGAAAGAGACCAGACGGAAACGCTCGTATTCCTTCCCGAAAAGCAGTACGATTCCGAAACGATGTTGAATACCGAATCGTTGACCTATATTCCTCTCGAACAAGAATATTGGATAACTTCCTACGAGTCGGTCACCGTCTATTTGAACGAGGACGATTCCTTCGATCTTGACGACAACTTTGAAATTTACGACGGTCAGCGGAAAGTGATCAAGATCCAGTACGAGAGTGTGAGTCCTAACCCCTTCTTTAACGCCGTATTGTTCAACCTTCAATCGGTTTATGCGGATCGCTACGACATTCGGATCACCGAAGTCAAAGAGGGAATGACGGGAAAAAGAGAAGGGTTCGATTTCTACATATTCGAACACCTCGTTCCCGCAGAACAAGAAATGCCTAAGGACGGGGTTTGTTTGATCGTCGATCCGAACAGGTCGTCCGACGCACTGGGGATCACTTCATTTTCTTCTCCCACTGCTTTGCAAAAGAGCGAATCGCTCGCAGCGGAAGAGGACGCGTCTGATCTGTTGACTTCGGGTCTTAACTTTTCGAATATTACGGTAACGCAATATACTAGACTTAAATTAGATCCTGCCTACGAGGTGATCGCGTCTTTCGACAGTCACCCGATTATGGCGGCGAGAAAACAGGGAAACCAACAGACTTTCGTTATGGCGTTCAATATTCATTTTTCCAACATTGCCGTAACCAAAGAGTTCCCTATTTTGATGTATAATATTTTCGAATATTATTTCCCGACCACGACGAGCGCGAACTCGTTCGAGGTCAACGAACAGGTGATTCTCAACGCTCGCGGCGAAGAGCTTCTCGTAACGCGCGGGAACTATAATTTCCCGCCGTTGACGGAATTTCCCGCAGTGTTGGATCTGGATATTCCCGGCACGTACGCGCTGACGCAGATAGACGCGTTCGGCAACACTCTTTATGATTATATCTACGTAACTATTCCCTCCTCGGAGTGTAATATTTGGGAGCAAGGGGACGCTTTAAGTGAGCCGTATCATAAAGTGGACGAGAAGGACTATTACGACGATTTGCTGTTATATATCGCCGCGGTGCTCGTCGCCGTCCTGTTTATCGAATGGTGGCTGCAAAGCCGCGATACAATGTAAGGAGGCGGGACGAATATGCAAAATTTCCAAATTCATTTCACGCACCCGTGGCTCCTGTTACTGCTGATTCCTGCAGTCGGGTTCACGCTACTCTCCTATTTCCGCCTTGCAAAACGGTATAGAAGAACGCGTAACCGCATCACCTCTATGGTGTTGCATATCCTCGTGGCGACCCTTTCTATTTTCGTGCTTTGCGGTATGAGCTTCCACTACGAAGTGCCCAACGAAGAGAACGAGATCATTCTTCTCGTAGACGTTTCGGATACCGAAGAAACTTCCGCAACCACGCGCGACGAGTTTGTCCGCACCGTGCTTGAGGACGGTCGCTACGGTAATTTCAAGATCGGCGTCGTGACGTTCGGCTACGATCAGGAATACGCCGTTCCTATGACCTACGAGGTCAACGGCATTTATAATAAATATCTTTCTTCCGACCTCCCCGATACGAGCGCGACGAATATCGCCGACGCTCTCGAATATACGCGCGGCTTATTCACCAACCCTAAGACGGCGAAGATCGTTCTCGTAACGGACGGTAAGGAAACGGATAAAACCGCCGAATCGACGATCCGTACGATCGTCGCGCAAGGCACGAAGATCGACGTCGCGCATATCCCTTCCTCTTACGAAGGGTACGACGTGCGGATCGTAAACGCCACGCTTCCCGAATACCATATCAACGCGAGCGAGGAATGTTTGATCACGCTGAACTTGACGAGCAACGTGGAAAAGCAGGCGAGCTTTCGGCTTTTAGACAACGGCGAAGCTTCTTCGGAGTCGGTGACGCTGGATTTGGTGGTCGGCGAACAAACGTTGGAATTTAAACACGTCTTTGCAGACAACGGCTTGCATAAGCTCACGTTTGAGGCGACGATGGACGGAGACGGTCTCCTCCAAAACAATGCGTATACGACGTATTATTACGTGGACGTATATAATAGGATACTCGTGATCGATCGTGAGGAAGGGGCGTCCAATGCGCTCGTCGATCTTTTGAACGAGAACAACGATCAACCCTACGAACTTACGATCAAGCTCATTTCTGCGCAAGACCTGCCGATGACGGCGACCGCGTTGCGCGCTTACGATCAAGTTATCCTCAACGATATTGCGAACGCGGATATGCCCAAGGGCTTCGACGAAGCGCTGCAATCCTACGTTTCCGATTACGGCGGCGGCTTGTTCACCGCAGGCGGAAGCGAAGAGGACGGTTCGAAATCACATTCGTATAACGAGCGAGATATGTACGGCACGCTCTATCAGGAAATGCTGCCTGTGCAGGCGATCAACTATACGCCCCCCCTCGGCGTGGTGTTCATCGTGGACCGTTCAGGGTCTATGACGGCTACGGATGCTTACGGTGAAACGCTTTTGCGTTGGTCGGAAACGGCGATAACCTCTGCGTTGAACGTGCTTTCCGAACGCGACTACGTCGGGCTCGTCACGCTTGACGATAATCCCGAAATCCTTTTGAACCTGACGCCCCGTACGCAGGATAGTACGATCAAAGAGGGAATCGATCAACTCGACTTCGACGTCGCAAGCGGCGGTACGGTATTTCCCGAAGCGTTGCAATATGCGGCGCAGATGTTGAAAGCCAATCAGAACATCACCAAGCGTCACATCGTTTTATTGTCGGACGGTGAAACCGGCGATCAGGAAACCAATAAAGCGCTTATCGAAAATTTCTACAAAGAGGACGGCGTGACGTTCTCGTTCATTGGGATCACGATGGAAGTAGACGAAACGAAAGGCTCGCCTTACTATAATATGAAAGAGCTTACGACCGCAGGCGGCGGTAGGATTCACGCGATCGAAGGGGCGAGGCTTTTGACGGTTCTCCAACAAGAACTCAACTCTAAAGAGATCACGCAGATTATGATCAACGAAGAGGGCTTGCCTCCAACGATTTCCGACGTGACTTCTTCTCTCGTCAAAGGGCTTGATCGCTACGTGGACGGTTCCGGCGTAACCGATCTCAATAAATTATCCGCGGTACTCTACGGCTATTACGGCGCAAAAGCGCGGACGAATGCAGACGTGATCTTGACGAGCGACTACGGCGTTCCGTTATACGCGCAATGGAAATACGGGAAAGGCACGGTCGGGAGTTTTATGTGCGATTTACAAAAAACCGACTGGTCGAAAACGTTTATGGAAAGCGAAAACGGTATTCAGTTTATCCGTCGGGCGATCAATAACCTAATGCCTTCTTCGGATATCCGCGTGAAAGATATTTCCTACTCCTTGACCGAAGAAAATTATACCAATCAGCTCAGCGTTTACGCCGAACTTAAAGAAGGCGAAACGATTTCGGCTCGGATAATGGACGTTACGAACGGGGAAAGCGCAGCGGTTTCTATGAATGAAGTCACTTCTGGGGATTCGGCGGAGTTGCGCGAATCTGCCTACTACGTCACTTTGGCGCTCGGTGAAGAAAACGGGTATACCCGTTGTAACTTCGTGGTAAAAAAGAGCGGCGTGTATAAGATTGTGCTCGAAAAGACGATCGAAGGGCAACCAGTTGAAGGCTCTGCGATCGAATTCTATAAATCGTTCGGATATTCGGAAGAATACGTCGCGGCGACGGAAGACGAAGAAGCGATTGCGGCGGCGCTTGTGCAAGCGGTGGCGACCCGCGGTAACGGATCTTTACTGGAAGATCTGCAAGATACTCAGCACGTTTTCGAAGGTTTCGTAACGGCTTTGGCGGAGTCTTTCGACCCGAGATGGTTGTTTATGATCCTTGCCATCGTATTGTTCTTGGCTGACGTAGCGGTGCGTAAGTTCAAGTTTAAATGGCCGCACGAAATCATTCGCGAACACAGAGAAAAGAAAAATGCAAAGAAAGACTGAAACGGCTGAAAAGCATTTCGGGTTAGTTCTCAATCGGGAGGATTTATGAAAAAACTGAAAATTTTAGCCGTGTTATGTTGTTTGATCTGTACGGTATTCGGCTTCGTCGGTTGCGGCGACGAGCTCTCCGCTCCCAAAGGCGTGACCGTTACGACGGAAAAAGAGGTGATTTGGTCGCCCGTAAAGGATGCGTATAGATACCTCGTGCAGATGAAAAACAAGGAAAGCGGCAAAACGACGGAACGGAAATCTCAAAAAGCAAGCATTGCCGTTTCCGACTTTGAATTAGAAGAAGGCGACTACGAGATCCGCGTGAAAGCTTTGTCAGACTCGGGCGAGAACGATTCCGAATGGTCTGCGGCGTACGATTTTGAAAAAGAATACGAATCGGGTTGCGTCTACACGCTCGTCAACAGCGTGGAATACGAATTGACCAGTTCGGGCTCGGCGAAAGGATACGTCGTGCTGGAAGACGAATATAACGGTAAACCCGTTACGAGTATCGCGGATTCCGCGTTTAAGGCAAACACGGCGATCCTTGGCGTAGAAGTCGGTAAATACGTGGAAACGATCGGCAAGAACGCCTTTTACGGCTGTTCGCAGATGAAGAGCGTCACGCTCCCCGAAACGCTCGTTTCCATCGGTGAAAATGCCTTCCAGAACTGTCGCTCGCTTGAAAAGGTGACGATTCCCGACAGCGTTACGAATATCGGCACTTACGCGTTTGCGTATTGCAGATCGTTAAAGGAGGCGAAGCTCGGCAGCAACGTGCAAGCGTTGGGCGAATACGGATTCTACGAATGTTCCGCTCTTACGAAGATCAATATTCCAAATAGCGTAACGTCAATGGGTAGCTATGCGTTCGCGGGCTGTGAAGAAATGCTCACGGCAGAGGTCGGCAACGGCTTGACGGAGATCGCAAACCGTGCTTTCTACGAATGTACGAAATTAAAAAGTATTACCTTCAAAGAAGGGATCAAATTACAATCGATCGGGGAGTTGGCGTTTGCGCATATCGACGCGTTGACGAGTATTACCATTCCCGAAGGGGTCGTGGATATCGGCTCTTCCGCTTTTTTGAGTTGCGACCTGCTTGAGACCATCGACTTCCCCACGACTGTTGAGCACCTCGGAGCGAACGCGTTCGGCGCGACGAAGTATTATGTTAAGGAAATCGATAAAGACGTGGATCTGATGTATATCGGAAACTGGCTGATCTATGCGAGCGCTTCCTATAAGGATACGGTTACGGAGATCACGCCTTCCACTTTTAAAGATTCCACGGCAGGGATAGCGGACGAAGTATTCTACAAAAGTCTGATGCTCAACACGATCGAGCTCAATAAAAAGCTTAAATATATCGGTAACTACACGTTTGCCGAATGTTTGAAAGTGACCAGCGTCACGACTCAAGGCGCAGTCACGATCGGCGAATACGCGTTTTTGAACGATAATAATATTACCAGTTTAAACCTTGCGAAAGGGCTGGAAAGTATAGGCGCGTATGCGTTTATGAATTGTTCGAGTTTGGAAAATCCGTCGAGCGGCTTTTCTCTCGTTCCCGAAACCGTTACGAGTATCGGAACGTATGCATTCTACAACTCGGGGCTTTGGGATAATCCTTCGGAGGACGGTATTATTTACGCGGGGACTTGGGTGGTCGGATTCAGCGGCGCGCCGACGGTCGTCAACATAAAGGCGAATACGGTCGGGATTTCCAACTATGCGTTTTATTTGTGTACGAGTTTGCAGACCGTCAGCGGTTTGACGAGAGACGTCAAATATATCGGACGCGGTGCATTTTACGGTTGCATCGGTCTTGGTACGATCAATTTGAACCGTAATATGAACAAAATCGAGGACTATACGTTCTACTCTTGCTTTAATCTGTTCAGCGTGGGCTTGCCTACCAATCTTCAATCCATCGGACGTTCGGCGTTTTATGGCTGTCAGATCCTCAACGAGTTGGATTTCTCGACGTGCCGTTCGCTCGAAAGCATCGGCGACTACGCGTTTACGTATTGCGGCAACCTCAAAAAGATCCACTTCGGCAGGACCTTGACTTCGATCGGCGACTACGCGTTCTATAAGTGTTCCGTGGTCGAAGAGCTCGTATTCCCTGATTCACTCGTTTCGATCGGCGACTACGCGTTCTATAAATGCTACGGCTCTTACGAAACGACGACGGGCGAAGGGGAAGACGCCGAAACGAGTACCGTATACACGGGTCTTAAAAAGATCGAGTTCGGCAAAGGTTTGGAAACGATCGGCGATCACGCGTTCAACGGCAATCAGCTTTTAGAAAGCGTCGTGCTTCCCGATTCCGTTAAATCCGTCGGCACCAGCGCGTTCTATAACTGCGTTTCCGTCAAGGAGGTCAGTCTTGGAAACTCTCTCGTTTCGATCGGCGACTACGCCTTCTTCGGCCTTGATAAAGTGGAACGCCTCGCGTTGCCGCAAACGTTGAAAACGATTGGCAACTACGCGTTCAAGGGCTGGAACGGACTCATTTCAATCGTTTTGCCTTCCGACGTGATCGCGATTGGCGAACACGCGTTCTACGGCTGTAACGGTGCAACCGTCTACGCCGCGGCAACGAGCGACGAAACGGGCTGGGATGCCCGCTGGAATTCGTCCTACCGTCCCACCGTTTGGGGTGCGAACCTTGTAGTTGACGAAGATAGCGGCGAACTCTACGTGGATTCCGTCGCCGTAACGGAAGAAACGTTTGCGAACCTGAAAGGCGAAGGCGGTTTCACCGCACCCGTTCGTGCAGGTTACGAATTTTTAGGTTGGGCGACGAGTGAAACCGGCGCAGTGGACTACGCGTCGGGCGAGGTCTTTAAGACCCCCGCGGGAACGACGCTCTACGCAAGGTGGAAGGAAATCGTCGCGGAACAGCCGCAATCATAAAAAACGACGCAAAAGCTAAAAAATGCGCATTTGGTTATATTCAGGAGGAATAGGAAATGAAAAAAAGTAAAAAGATCCTTTTAGCGCTCAGCGCAACTCTCGCGTTAGGGTTATCCGCAGGCGCGATGACGGCTTGCGGGGAAGAGGAATCCATTAAAATTTCTTTTGATACGGACGGCGGGGCGAAGATTTCCTCGATCACCGTAAAAGAGGGGAAAACGTACGCGCTTCCCGAACCCGCGGCAAGAGAAGGATACAGCTTCGACGGCTGGTACGCAACTTCGGATTTTTCGGGCTCTCCCGTAACGGAAGTCGTGGCGGGCGGCAAGAGCACGACCTACTACGCGAAGTGGACGCAGCTTGCGAAGATCACGCTGCTGATTAACGGCGGTGAGTTGGAAAACGAAACGCTGTATTTAAAAGAAGGCGCGAACGTAGCCGAGTTTATGAAAGACTACGTTCCCACCAAGAGCGGGCTTACCTTCGGCGCGTGGTTCGACGGCGAAACCGAGCTGGATGCAAACAAGAAAATGCCTGCGAACGGCTTGACGCTTACCGCGAAATATAAAGTAAACTACACGGTCAAACTGATGCTCGAATCTCTTTCGGGCGGCACGTACGAGGAAAAACAAGAAACGCTGAGCGACTACGTGGAGAAAAATCTTACCGTTTCCGTTGCTCCCGAGGGTTTCACGGAAATCGCGCACGACGGTACGCACAAGACGGCAGTTCTTTCCGAGAACGCTTCGGAAAACGTGTTTACGGTGTATTATAGCCGTAATTCCTACGAATTGAAATTCCGTCCCAATTATCCCGACGGCGCTTTAGGCAACGAAACGACGAT
This sequence comes from Clostridia bacterium, assembly GCA_017471945.1. GTDB lineage: Bacteria > Bacillota > Clostridia > Christensenellales > Borkfalkiaceae > Scatosoma. The sequence goes on from JAFURH010000038.1 coordinate 35,916, forward strand.
AAACAAAAAATACGACGCGGAATTTGAGATTCCGTCCGATTATTCTTGTCAAGGTTACGCTCTCGTGGGTTGGGCAACGACGGTAAACGGCGAAGCGGAATATCTTACCAATCAGATCGAACGTTTGGTGTTCAACGAGTCCGACGGGGAAAAACCTGCGGCGGCAACGATGAAGATGCCCGCGGAAAACGCGACCTTATACGCCGTTTGGCAGAAAGGCTGCGTGGATATGTTCGGCGGTTCGGACTCGATTTATTTCCTCGACGAGGACTCTTCCGTGATCTATCTTTCCCGCGGCGGCGTGTTCTTTAAGGGCGTTTACGACGCGACCATCGAAACTTTCTATTTTGACGCGGCGAACGGCGACACGCTGTTGGAAGGAAAAATGTACGATGGCGACTTGTTCGCCTATTCCAGCGGCACTCGTAACGATATGTGGAGCACGTTGTACGAAAACGGGGTCGGGCTTGCAGAAGGCACGCGTATCGACTTTGACGAATACAACGGCATAGAATATACGACGGGACTTGACGGCAACGAATCGAAAACCTCTTCGGGTACTTACGAGATTAACGAGGACGGCTATTACGTGGCGACCTTCACCGAAGGCGAGCTTCAAGGAAAAGAAATGACGCTTGTCGTTGGCTACGTAACGGTGAACGGGGTCAGAAAGAACGCGTTTCAGATAAGAAACGAGGAGGAGATCGAGCTCGGTACAATCGTCGGCTATAAAGTGATCGACGGCGTGCTTGCGCAGGATTCGAACGGATATTCCGTGACTTTGAACGGGTTCGGCGTAGCGCACGTAACGCAGGGATCTTCGGCGGGTAACTATTATTATACGATTACGGACGAGATCCTCACGCTCACTTCGAGATATGGTTCGACCCTTCTTACCGCACGGCTCGTCAAACAAGGAAAATCCACCGTCTACGTGGCGTATGCCCAAGCGTTGGATAACGAATTTGAGATCGGCGACGGTTCGCTGGTGCTCGACGGGGCTTCCAGCGCAGTCTACACGCAAAACGGTTCGACGAAAGAAGGTGTATTCGTCACGATCGGTGCTTCTGCGTTCGGCGGTACGATCGTCGACGTACTTCTCGGCGAAGAAACTTACCGTATAGTCGTTTCTTCTACGGATAGAACGGTGATCGAAGACGGCGAAGCTGTCACGGTAACCGATTATAAAGCAACTGAAAAACTTGCGGATTACGCCGAATATTATTATCTTGACGACGGTTTGGTCTACTACGCGCCGATGATCGTCTTTGACGAAGAGGAAGCGGGGATCGCTATTTTATACGGTATCGAAAGCGAAACGCAGGAATACGTGGTCGTATCCAAAGGTACGTACGCGCTCGAAAACGGACGTTATATCTATACCGTCCTGCCTGATTACGTGATCGACGCGGAGGCTACGGCGAACTTGTTGACCGAACCCTTCGACCTTACGAAGATCAAATCGATCGTATTCGATATCGACGTAGATTCGACGGCGTACAGAGTCGCTTACTGGTATTCTTCGACGGATATCGAAAACGTCAACACTCCTTACGAGGTTTCGTATACCTCCTCGAAAGCGGACGGCGCGACGCTCGAACTGGTCAGCGGTTTTGCTTTCTATAAAGCGGCGAACGAGATCACCTACGAAGGTGCATACGTGATCGAAGAGAACGTTATGACCATCTATGCGGGAAGCAATACTTGCTATATCCGTATCGACGAGGAAAACAAGCAGTTCCTCGCGCTCGACTATGCGCCCTACGACGCGTACCTCGTTACCGACGACGGTATGATTTCGAAGGTAGACTATCTGAGCTTCGACGGCGCCGGAAACGCGACGCGCGTAACGCTTACGCTTGACGAAGACGGCAACGAACTGTCAAGAGTCACGAAAGAAGGCGTGGTGAGCGACTCGAAAAAGGTGACGGATTACAATATGCCGATCTGGTCGTTTACTTCGACGGAAAAGGACGCTTCCTTCGATTATATCCGCGTTTCGATGAGTTCGAGATATTATATTATTCCTTACAATGCGGACTATGCGGGCACGTACGAGAGCACGGCGGGCAGATTGACGCTCGACGGTTATATATACGGCGCGAAATTTATTGATAAAAACAGAAACGAATACGAAGGCAACTACGTTGTTATAGAAGAAAACGTAGTGCAAATGAACGTAGAAGACGGCAAGTCTTTCTACTTTGATCTCAGCGGCGACTCCTTCACCGTACGCGGCGAAGAATACGGCGAATACGCCCTTACCGAAAACCAGTATTTCTCCACCTACGTAGAGCTCGACGGCTACGGTAAGCTTTCCGTTTACACGAAGGACGAAGACGGCAAAAAGACCTATATTTCCGAGGATGGAACGTACGAAGCGAAAGGCGACGGCTACGTTTTGAGCTACGTGGTAGGCAACACGACCGTAACGCATACGGGTAAGCTCGGCACGACGCTCACCGACGACGACAAGATTCCCGCGTTTATCCTTGAAAAGGGACAAAAAGCGTACGTATACGTGAACGAGGCCGATTGGTCGATGCTCTTGCTTGACGATTTCGGCGGCGCAACGAAATACGGCAATGAAGGCGAGAAAGAAGAAGGGCGTTATACGATAGTCACCGAATCGCTCTTCTACTACACGAGCGAAGATCAGTCGAGCGCGACGCTGTATTTCTACGATGCGGACAACGGCGTGATCACGCCCGTTGATTATGCGCAGAAATCTTACTACACGGCAAACTTCGAATCGCTCCTGTTCACGCAATACGGATTCGCGGTGTTTAACGATACGCTCACTTATTATTACAGCGTTGACGAAAACGATAACGTGACCATCTACCGCCAGGATCCGACGGCGAAGGAGGCAAACGTATACGGGTTCGTAGCGGAGGACTTCGGCAAGTTCGATAAGAACAAGAACTGGACGGTCGGAGGCGTTGAAAAAGAATATATCGAGAGCGAAGGGAATACGATCATTTTCTCGCGTTCGGACGGCGTGGAATCGGGTGAAGGCGATGATAAAACGGTTACGTATCCATATCCCGTCGCGCTTACCGGCGACGTCAAGCACGCGATCCAAGAACTGAAATTCAAGCCTTCCAGCAAAACGGAATTCTCCGTAGAGGGTGATGTCGTATATAACGGCAAAGAATACGATTGTACGGTCACCCGTGAGATCGTCAATAAAGAAACGGGCGAAACGGCTCTGTACGTAACGATTGACGGCTACTACTACCGTTTCTATATCAACGCGGTGTATAACGGTAAGGGCGAGGTAAGTACCTACGAAGTCGTAGACCTCACGTTCTATCGCGAATTGCCTTCGTATAATTATCTGTATACCTACTACGTATACGCAATGTTCTACGGTACGTTGATCGAAAACGAAGTGGGTATCGTCACCGTGCACGGAAATTATAACGAATTGGGCGAAGAAACGGGTTTCTCCGTTTCGGGCGAATTCTTCGAAGGTAGCGAATACTACGATCAAAACGGCGAACTTCTCACTTTCGAGAACGGTAGCTACGAATACGACGAGAACGAAAGTTCTTATTCGACGACGTTCGTGGGGGCAGACGGTGAAACGTACAGCTTCCATTTCATCGCGAGATATTTCCAAAACCTTGGCGTGTATGGTTACAACGTATATGCGCTCACTTCCCATCAGCAAGTGAAAGTGGGTGAATATACCGTTGACGTGCAAAACGTTCTGAAAACGGAGCTCACGAACGTGGAGGAAGGCGATTTTTGGAGCGTCGGACTGTATCGGAACGATACGGAACTTAAAGCCGACGAACTGTTCAAGATCGACAACGCATACTACTACGTCGTGAGAGAAACCGACGGAAACGGCAAGATTACGGGGATCACCTATTATCAGATCACGTTGAAGGAATTGGAAGGCGAATCGGTCGGCGGTTCTTCCGTTCCCACCTACGAATCGGCGACGGTTACCTCGGAAACGGCAACCAAGAAGTATTCTAAGGACGGTAAGCTTTCCGTAGATATCGCGGCCGAACGCGACGCAGTTCTTATGATCTGTTTGATCAATAAGAATTACTACGCGACGGGCAGCGTCTACGACGCCGAGACCTCGACCTATACCGTGACCACGACCGAAGGAAAGACTTTCCTTGTAAAAGTGGACGCGGCGGAAGGAACGGTGGAAATTTCCGAAAAAGTAGACAACGCGTAATGATCGTTTGCGAAAAAACGAATAGATAGGAAAAATACTATGACAAAGAATTTCAAAAAGAAAATGTTGAAAACGTTGTATAGAGGCGTAGCGTTGTTCGGCGCTTGCGGGTTTTTCTTCGCCGCGGGCGCAGAGAGCACGGAACGGGCGAAGCAAACCGTCGCTTCCGCTTCGGGCATCACGAAAACGGACGCTTCGATCAACACGCATCTAACGGATTATTTCGATAGCAACGTCGTGTATAAGCTTCCCGAAGCCGTCGAACAAGACGACGATATTTCCGTCATCGTAACGATGGATACGGGTTCGATCGTCGATGCGTATAAACAAGAAAACACGAAGCTTTCGCTTACGGAATATGTGAATAGCGCCAAAGCGGCAAAACTTGCGGCACAGGCAAGCAAAGAGCAGAACGCCCTTTTGAAAGAGCTGACGGCGGCGGGAATTTCCTACACCATTGGTGAACGCTACGACACGATTACGAACGGTTTCGAGATCGTTGTCAAGGCGTCTGATTTCGAGGAGGTGGGCAAAGCCGTCGGCGACCGCGCTTCCTTGATTCTGGGCGAAACCTACGAACCTGCGGCGACGGAGGTCGTCACCAACGAAGTAGAAGTTTACGATACGGGTATTTTCAATAGCCAAGGGATCGAATATCAGGGTGCGGGCGTAGTCGTAGCCGTGCTTGACACGGGTCTTGATTATACCCATTCCGCTTTCGACGTAGCGAATTTCCATTCGAAGGATCTTGCGTTTACCTTGTCGGGAGTCTCTGCAAAAGTCGGTTCGACGACGGCGGCGAAGTTCAGCAAAGGGCTTACGGGCGAAGACGTGTATATGAACGCCAAAGTGCCTTACGCGTACGATTACGCGGATAAAGATCCCGACGTACTTCCCATCAATTCCGAACACGGCACGCACGTGGCGGGTATTATCGCGGGTAACGACGACGAGATCACGGGTGTTGCACCCGAAGCGCAGCTTGCGATAATGAAAGTGTTTTCCGATTCGCAGACGGGTGCGAAGGATTCTTGGATCTTATCCGCGCTTGAAGATTGCGTGGTGCTCGGCGTAGACGTGATCAATATGTCGCTCGGTTCTTCCCGCGGCTTCTCGCGTGAAGAGGACGGCGAAAAAGTAAACGATATTTACGACAGCATCAAGGAAGCGGGGATTTCCCTGATCGTTGCGGCTTCGAACGACGGCGTTGCGACTTCCGGCTCGGAAAAGAACGGTAGTCTTCCGCTCACGTCCAATCCCGACGCCGGTACGGTCGGCGCGCCTTCCACGTACGAAACGTCTTTATCGGTCGCTTCCGTAGACGGCGTAAAGACCCCGTATCTTCTCTACGGCGAAGAGATCATCTACTTTAACGAAGCGATGAACTCCGCGGCGAAAACCAAAGATTTCGTGGATGATCTGTTTAAAAAACTCGGCACGGATGCGAATACCTACGATTTCGAATACGTGACGATTCCCGGCATCGGGCGTGCGTCCGACTATCCCGCGGAATCCGATTATTACGCGGGCAAGATCGTGCTCGTCAAACGTGGTACGACGACCTTTGAAGACAAAGTCCGCGTCGCGCTTCAAGAAAAGGGCGCGGCAGGTATCATCATTTATAACAACGTTTCCGGTTCGATTTCTATGTCGGTCGGAAAGGATTACGGCGCGGTTTGCTCGATTTCGCAAGACGACGGCGAATTGTTGGCTGCAAAGGGGACGGGGACGATCCGCATCAGTCGCAGTCAGGTCGCAGGGCCGTATATGTCCGATTTCTCGTCGTGGGGTCCCACTTCTAACCTTGGGATCAAGCCCGAGATCACCGCGCACGGCGGCGAGATCTATTCTGCCGTTCCCGGCGGCGGGTACGAAAGAATGTCGGGTACTTCGATGGCTGCACCCAATCAGGCAGGCGCGACCGCTCTCATTCGTCAGTATGTTAAGAGCGGCAAGTTCGGAAGCAACCTCACCAACAAAGAGATCACGGCGATCGTTAATCAACTTATGATGTCTACGGCAGATATCGTATACAATAAAAACGGCTTGCCTTACGCGGTCAGAAAACAGGGCGCGGGGCTGATCAGTATTAAAGACTCGATCGAATCGCAGGCGTATATCAAGACCTACGATCAATCGGGGAATTTGATGGATAAAACCAAACTTGAACTCGGCGACGATAAAAACCGTACGGGCGAATACGGCGGCATCGTCTTTGAGATACATAACGTGAGCGATTCCGCTATCACCTACGATATCGACACGCTTATGATCACCGAGGGCGTTAGCGAAACGTTTACGGGACACGGAGAAAAGACGGTTTCGCAGGAAGGTTATCTTTTGACTACGACGACGAGCATTCTCGATTGTCAGAACGGGACTCTTTCAAATAGAAAAGTGACCGTAGCGGCAGGTCAAACGGCGAAGGTATCCTTGGAATTCACGATTTCCGAAGCGGATAAGCAATATATCGACAAATACTTCGAAAACGGTTATTACGTAGAAGGGTTCATAACCCTCAAAGCGGTCAGCGGCGCGACGGTGGATATGAATATTCCCGTTCTCGCATTCTACGGGGACTGGACGGAAGCCCCTATTCTCGACGAAGAATACTACGATACGCACAAAGACGAGCTCAACGCGGGTCTTGACGTGAAGGATAAATTGATGGCGGACGCTTATGCGACTCGCGCTATCGGTGGGCTTTACAGCGATTATATCAGCGCGCTCGGCTCGTATTATTTCAAACAAGATCCTTCCAACACGCAGATCGCGGCGAGTAAAGACCGTATTGCCATCTCCAATCAAGACGGGGACGAAGAAGGCAAAACGAACTTTACCGTAAGCAGTATTTATTCGATAAACGCAGGTTTGTTGCGTAACGTAAAAGAGGCGTATATTTCGATCGTCGAGGATTCGACGGGCGAAGAGGTGTTCAACCATACGGAAATCAACGTGCGCAAATCCAACAGTTCGGGCAGTACGATGTATCCCGGTTATATCGACGTGGATTTTTCCGCGCTCGAACATAATTTGAAGAATAATACCCGCTACACCGTAACGATGACGACGTATATCGACTACGGCACGCACGAGGAGCAGAAAAACGCGAGAAACGTGTTTACCTTCCCTCTCTATATCGACTTCGAAGCGCCTTCGCTCACCGACGTAAGATACTATACGGAATACGATCAGACTTCGAAAAAGACACGTCTTTACGCAGATCTGAGTATTTACGACAATCACTATTCGATGGGTATGCAGATCGGTCAAATCGTAGCTTCGGAAGACCCTAAATATACGTTCTCGATGGAAACGTTCGGGGAATACGTAACGCCCGTATATTCGTCTTTTAATTCGACTTCGGTCGTAACGGTCGAGCTTACGGACTATATTTCCAAGATCAAAGACAGATCGATCGGTATGAAATCGGCGACGGCTACTTCCTTGGAAACGGAGAAAAATAACTCGTTTATCGCCATCTGTTACGACTACGCGATGAACTCGGCGACTTACGAGCTCAGACTTCCCGACGAAGTGATCGCGATGTATTTTGAAAAAGACGGCAAGACGCTTGAATCTGTTCGCCTTAGCCCCAACGAAAAGCTGGATCTTACCACCGTTCTTAACGTATATCCCGCGACGACTTGGGAATCAATCGTAGACTTTACCTCTGCCGACGAAACGGTAGCAAAGGTCGTTAACGGCACGTTGCTTGCAACGGCGGATACGGCGGAAGGTTCAAAGAGTACGACGATCACGGCGATCGGCTATAACGCGGCGGGAGAAAAAGTGACCGCGACTTTGGAGGTCGTCGTTCTCGGTCCGACCGACGAAGGCTATCGTGGCGGGTATACCGTTCCCGAAGTGAATACTTTCGAGGTGACGGGCTATAAAACGTTGAAAGCGTATTATTCCACGAGCTTGGACGATCGTGAAATCGGTTTGACGGATTCGGTCAACGATTTCGGTGATTCTCTCACGCTCTCGATGTATCCTTCGGAAAGCGTACAGCTTTTATATAAGCTTGATTCGTACACGGATACCGTTATCACTTATAAATCCAACAATCAGAAGATCGCGACGATCGGAGAAGACGGCGTGATCGTAGCGCAGGCGGAAGGTTCGACGATCGTAACGGCAAGCGTTGGTTCGTATTCGAAAGTGAATATTCGTATTACGGTCAAAGATCCGTATACGACGAATAGTATGTACTTAATGAGCTATAAAGGGCTCGGCGGCGTGGTCGAGATCCCCGACGATCGCGGGATCACGACGATCTATTCTTACGCATTCTCAAATTATGAATACGTGGAAAAAGACCTTGAAAACGGCGACGTGATCGACGAGGAAGATCCGTATCATTTGAAACAATGGTATATCGGCGACGATACGATCACGAAGGTGATCATTCCCGAAGGCGTAGAGATCATCGAATCGTACGCGTTTGCCGCGCTCACTAAGCTTGAAGAAGTCAAGCTCCCCACCACGTTGAAGCGAATCGGCGTGGGCGCATTCTACGGTTGTACGAATCTCAAAACGATCAACCTTGAAAACGTGCAGTTTATCAACGAAAAAGCGTTCGCGGACTGTGCGCTCGGAAAAATCGACCTCTCGTCGGTAGTTTCGATCGGTAATTACACGTTCCAGAACTGCGTATTGACCAAGTTGACGCTTCCTACGACCTCTCAATCGGTCGGCGTCGGCTCGTTCTACGGCAATAAATATCTTGAAACGGTCACCTTCGCCGCACCCAAAATGAAAGTGGGTTCTTATGCGTTCGCGGAGTGCTCGGTGCTCGACAAGGTCGCAGTCAACGCGGCGGTTATTTCCTCGTATGCGTTCTACAACTGTTCGGCACTTTCCGACGTAACGCTCGGCAAGGACGTCGCCGTCATCGGCGAATACGCCTTCACGGGTACTAACGTCGCGGAATTCAAGCTTGAAGAGGGGAATTCGGAGTTGAAATGCTCGCAGGGCTTGAAGGAAACCGAAGGCGCGTATCTTATGAATAAAGCGGGCGAGCTTATTCTCGTTGCGCCGCAATACGAACCCGATCCTGTTGACGGTAAGTTGGGCGTGTTCGAGATCGAAGACGCGACCTCGATCTCTTCGGGCGCTTTTGCAGGTTCGGTACAGATCTTGCATTTGAGAGCACCTAACGTAACCACGGTCGGTGACTATGCGTTCGCAGGTTGTAAAAACCTCGTCAGCATTTCCTTACCGAAGGTAGAAACGATCGGAGAATACGCGTTCGCAGGTACTTCTCTTGAAGATACCGCTACGCTTGATATCCCCACGCTGAAATCGATCGGCGCGTACGCGTTTGCAGGAACCGATCTTACGTCGGTAGTGATCGCGGACGAAGCGACGATTGGTGAATCGGCGTTCAGCTACTATCGCGAAAGCTCCAATTCGGCTTACGACTTATGCGAAAAGTTACATTCCGTGAAGATCGGCAAAAACGTGACGATCGGTAAAAACGCGTTCTATTCTCCCGTCTATGTATATACTTACGAAGCCACGGGGGTGGAGGACGTACTCGAGCTTTATTATGAAGAATACGCCTACTTCCTCACGGACGAAGACGGCAATCGCGTTAAGGACGCAAAGGGCAAGGATATCCAATACGTTTACCTTCGCTATAAATTCGATACGGGTGTGCGGTCGCAGCTGATTTCGGTAGAGATCGGTGACGGCACGACGGTCGGCGAATCGGCGTTCTCCGGTCACGCGAAATTGACTTCGCTCACGGTCGGCAACGGCGTCGAACTCGGTAACTACGCGTTTTTCAACGCTGCTGCGCTCGAGGAGGTTCAACTCCAAGGCGTCGTTTCGATCGGGGACTACGCGTTCTCCGGTTCGAGGACGTACGACTACTGGATGACGGACGACGAAGTTCTCCGTTACGCTTACGAGCGTACTTATCTGTACGACGAAGAGGGCAACGGCGAGGACACGATCACGGCGTATATCTATTCCGACTGCGCCCCTAATCTTTCCGTCGTCGATTTGACGAACGCGAAATCGATCGGAGTCGGCGCGTTTGCGGGTAACGAAGCGTTGACGATGCTTACGCTCGGCGACGGCTTGTCTTCCGTTTCCGACTACGCGTTTATGAGTGCGGAAAATCTTAAAACGGTCGAATTGCCCGAGGGTGTTACCTCGATCGGTGCGTACGCGTTCTACGATACGGCGATTACGGAGATCGAACTCGACAACGTGATCACGGTCGGTGAATACGCGTTTGCGAGAACGGGGCTTACCCAAGTTACGCTTGCCGTTGGAGCGACGGTCGGCGACGGCGCGTTTATCGGTTGCGAAAAACTTGCGACGGTGAACAACCTCGAAAGCGTTACCTCGATCGGTGCGTACGCCTTTGCGCAAACGGCGCTCACCAGTCTCAAACTCACGGGCGCGACCTATATCGGCGACTTTGCGTTCAGCAACTCGGCGGTTACGCAAGTGGACTTTGGCACAGAGAAAAAACTCGCCTCGTTGGGCGAAAATCCCTTCTACGGCTGTGCGATTACAACGTTTGCCAAGGAAGAACCCGAATATTTCAACAATCAATTGATCGGAACGGCGGTAACGGCGGATTACGAGATCAGCGCGACCGTTAAAGTGATCGATGGCGTGTTGTATCAATCCGTTCCCAACGGGCTTGAACTCGTATCCTATCCCGCGGGTAAGGGCGAGGCGAACTTCGCGGTCGAAGAAGGAGTCGTCAGGATCAGTGCGAGAGCTTTTGAAGGCTCTGCAATCAAAAACGTGATCCTTCCCTCGACGTTGATCGCGCTTGGCGACAAGGCGTTCTACGGGTGCGAACAGCTTGCCGTCGTCACCTTCCTCAGTTACGAAGCGCCTATCCTTGAAGAGGAATACGACGAATATTATCTCACTTACGAGCACTTGCCTTTGAAGGGCGAATATTTCGGTTACGAAGGGTTGGGGATCGTTCCTTACTATATGTGGAACATCACCTCGAATTATAACAATTTCTATTTCGGCGCAAACTTCGTCAATTACGTCGGGCAGGTCGATCAGACGCTAGTGATGGTAAAACCCGTCAACGGACAACATTACGATACGTTTATTTTGTCTAAGTATTTCTCTGCGACGATAGAAGGCAGCAACGCGATAATGGAAAGTACTTTGAAAGTCATTGCGCAGATCGCGGCGTTGCCTATGAAGATCACCTTAGAAGATGCGGCGGCGGTTGCGGCGGCGCGTGCGGCGTTCGAGGCGATTGCGTCCTACGATCAAAAAGCGCTCGTTACCAACCTGTCTAAGCTGACGTCGGCGGAAGCGATGATCGAATATTTGGAATTCGAGAATAACGACGACGATCAGTCCGGAGAATCCGTAACGCCTGAAAAGCCTTCGCAATCCAAGGAAGAAGGTTGCGGTTGCGGAAACGCGCTCGGCGGGATATTTAGCGTGATGGCTGCGCTCGGCATTGCGGTTCTGGCAGTCGGAACGAAAAAATATAAAGTTTCCAAAAAGGACGAATAACGGCGATCAACCGTAACGGAGTGATAAAATGAAAAAGAAAAGCAAATTTATATTGACATTCGGCGCGATCGCGGGCCTTTGTTTAGGGCTTTCCGCTTGCGACGATCTCACGAAATTGCAATCGTACGAGGCAAAAGGCTACGTAGTGTCGGTCACCTACGACGCGAACGGCGGTGTTTTCAACTACGATAAGGCAATTTCGATTACGGATTTGTATAAGCCTGCCGACTACGAAGCAGATATAAACGGCACGGTACAAATCAAGCTGACGCAGCCCGAAAACCCCGTGCGCGAGGAAGCGGGATCGGAAGAAATCGTAGTAATGAAAGAAGACCGTTTCTTGACGGGTTGGTATCAAACGCGTGAATTGAAGCTCGTCAACGGATATCCCGTTGACGAGAAAGGCAATCTTCTTTACGAATACGACGCGGAGGAAGGCATTTACTACTACGTGTTAGCGGGAGAAGACGGGAAACCCGTGGAAAGCGTTCGAACCAAGACGGAAAAGAACAAAAAAACGGGTGAAGAAAAATACTTTGACGCCGAAGGGTATATTCTCTTAAAGAAAAAGGACGGAAAGTATTTGCGTTTAGGGAAAATAGACGAAGATAAAAAAGTCATTGAAGGGATTATGATGGAAGGCGGTTATGCCGAACAAGGAATTCCTGCCTACACTTATTCCGGGCGTTGGGATTTCGAAACGGACACCCTTTCTTATAACGAACAAGACGGCAAGAAAAAATCACTTACCTTATACGCGGGCTGGTCGGAGTATTTCGAAATGCACTATTATTATAAAGTGCAAGGGCAAGAGTCGGATTGGATCGAACATTCGGAGTATCATAAATTTGCCTATAACGTAGAGGACACAGACCTCGATACTCTTTTGTTGCCACAGTGGCAAAACGGAAAAATGACGCATTTGGGGGATAATTATATCTTCCCCTCTGTGGCAGGAAGTACCTTTTTAGCCGCGTATACCGATCCCGAATGTCAAAACGAAATCAAAGCTTCGTTTGAGCATCAAGGAACGATCGATCAAGATACGGGCAAAGTGGTAAACCGCGTACAAAATATTTATTTCGTGGTCGAGCCTGTTAAACGGTATAAAATTGAAACGGCGAAGCAGTTTACTCAAAACGTCAGCTTAAACGGTTATTACGAAATCCTGAACGATTTGGATTTTGCAGGCTTGGCTTGGCCGTCTAACTTTATGACGGGTACGTTCACAGGGCAGATTTATGCGGCGGGAGATCAACCGATCAAATTTTCGAATATTTCGGTAACCTATGATAAGGACGAAAAAACAGAAGGCGGGTTGTTTGGAAAAATAGCCGATAGCGCCGTATTGACAAATCTTACTTTCGAAAACGTGAAGTTTGATTTACAGAAAATTTCAACGGATGCAGAGACAAAAGCGTATTACGGATTGTTTGCAGGCTTTATCGACGAAGGCGTTACGCTTACGAACGTTTCGGTGAGCGGCGCGTTCTTGATCGGCAATATAGGAGAGCGATCAGACGAAAACTTCTCCATCAATCTATTGGCAAACGGCGAAAAAGCAACGGCTTTAAGCGAGTCCCTTTCCAACATTTCCTTGCTCCTTTACGGAGTGGAAGACGAAATTCTGATTAAAGATCCGGAAACGGGAAAAACGCATTATGAAAACTGCTACGCTTACGCGATAGACCCCGAAGATGAAAATTCGGTACAAGTAGATACGACGACCGGCAATATTAAACTGACGTTGAAGGAAAGCAAAAATCAGGCTTATCAACCGTCTTATGATATAATAAAAATAGAAACTGGAGGAAACCAACAATGAACAAAAAAACAACGCGTATTATCAGTAGTGCGCTGGGCTTAGTGCTGGCGAGTAGCATCGTGCTTCCCGTTGCGGGCTGCGGCGACGACGGCGGTAGCAAGAAGAACAGAGACAGTATCGTTATTATGTCGGAAGAGCTGAGTGGGCTTTTCAATCCTTTCTATGCAACGTCCGGACCGGATATGGAAGTCGTAGGAATGACGCAGTTGGGGATGCTCGCGACGGACGAAAAAGGGAAGGCGATTGCAGGGAAAGACGAAGCGACCGCCGTACTTGATTTCCAATCGGACGTAAAAGAAGAAAACGACAAAACGACGACGGAGTATACCTTCGTTTTGAAAAACGGTCTGAAATTCTCCGATGGCAAACCCTTGACGATGAACGACGTAATGTTCAATATCTACGAATATCTCGATCCCGTTTACACGGGCTCGTCTACGATGTATTCCATCGACATCGTAGGACTTACACAATACAGAACGCAGACGGATATTGCGGGGGAAACGGGCGAAACGGAAAGCTTGATCAACGAAGATGCTTCGGCAATGGCGGAAACGCGTATTCAAGAGCTTATAGACGTTTACGAAGTGAACGGGGATACGGGCACGGGCTCGTATTCCAGAACCGAAGCACAGATGGAAGAGGATATCACAAACCATTACGTTTCCGACGGCTATAAAGATGCGGTTGCCGATGAAAAGACGCAGGAAACGATGAAAGACGAGGATTATAATGCGATCCTTCTTGCCGACTATAAATTAGCCTTAAAAACCTTCAAGGAAGAGTTGGAAGCCGATTATCTGGCAGCGAAAGACGCATACGATCTGAACTCTGCCCCTTATAAAGATTGGAAAGAACAATTCTCCAACGAAGTGTTCTGCTTCCTCTACTACGAAGGAAAGATCACGCCTAACTATGAAGGAAAGGGAACGCCGGATGAAAATAAAGCGAAGATCGAATCGTTTAATTATCAGATCGATCCCGCTACGTTCAACACCAAGGAAAAGGCGATCAACAGAGTGTATAGCGACACGACCACCGAAGAATTGAACGCCGTTCTCACGCGTTGGGGTACGTCCACGACGTTGCTTACGACGTATCAAGCGGAAGCCAAGGATATTATTCTGCACAACTATATGAAGGACGGTATGACGGCTCCCAACATTGAGGGTATCGTTTCGCTCGGACACACCTCGGAAGTTGCAAGCGTAACGGTGAACGGCGTGCCTTACACCGTCGCCCACGAGCACAGAGAAGACGGAACGCCTGCGAATGCGGGAGAATACGACGTTCTTCAAATCACGATCAACGGCATCGACCCGAAAGCTATTTACAGCTTCGGCTTCACCGTTGCTCCCGCACATTATTACGGCTCGAAAAACGGTAAAGGCGACGACGTAGTGATCGATATCAAAAACAATAAATTCGGTGTAGAATACGCAAGTAGCGATTTCCAAACGGACGTTATTAAAGCGCAAAAGCACGTCGAAGTACCGGTTGGCGCAGGTGCGTACGTAGCAACGGACGCGGACAATAACGACAACCCGAACGGCACGGATTTTTGGAGCAGCAATATCGTATATTTCAAGGCAAACGAGCACTTTATGTTCCCCGTAAAAACGGAAAAATTGCGTATGCAAGTCGTCAGCGCTTCCAACGCGATCGATAAACTCGTGAGCGGCGAAGTGGATTTCGTTACCCCTCAATTCACCAAGCAAAACAGCGATAGACTTGATTCGCTTAAGAAGAAAGGCTTTGAATCTCTTAACGCTTGGCAGCTCGGTTACGGGTATATCGGTATCAACGCAGGGAAAGTGCCGAATCTTTATATCCGTCGTGCAATTATGGCGGCGATGAACACTTCTCTTTCGTTGGAATATTACGCAAAGACGACGGCGAAGAATATTAAGTGGCCTATGTCTATGGAAAGCTGGGCGTACCCGTTCGAAACCGGTAGTAAAACGGAGAAAACTCCTACGACGGAAGCAAATCGTTTATTAGAAGAACCGGATGATTTAACGTATCTTCAATGGACGGGCGTTGATGCGGCAAAAAATAAGATCAATCGTTTGGTGGCGGAAGCTGAAAATTGGCCCGGCGAAATTAATTTGAACTTGAAATTTACGATCGCAGGCGCTTCGATTACGGAACACCCTACCTACGAAGTCTTTAAACAGGCGGCGGAAATTTTGAACGCTTGCGGTTGGGAAGTGGAAGTAAAAGCAGACCCTTCAGCGCTCACCAAGCTTTCAACGGGATCGCTTGCCGTTTGGGCGGCTGCTTGGGGTTCGTCGGTTGACCCCGATATGTATCAGGTTTACCATAAAGATTCGACGGCTACCTCCGTATATGCGTGGGGCTACCGTGAAATCAAGAACGCAAAAACCACGACGTACGCGCAAGAATGGAGCATTATTGAAAAGTTAAGCAAAAAGATCGACGAAGGGCGTGAAACGCTTGACGAAACGGCAAGAAAGAATATCTATACCGACGCGCTCGTTTACGTGTTGCAGCTTGCGGTAGAAATGCCCGTATACCAGCGTAAAACGTTGTACGCGTATAACGCGAATACCATTAAAGGGGTAAAACCTCAATCGGAGGTTGACGCTTACAACTCGCCTTTGGCAGAAATCTGGAACTTGGAACTCGTCAAATAACGGCGAGTTCCCAAAAAGGGAAACGAAATGT
The DNA here is from genome assembly GCA_017471945.1 of Clostridia bacterium. Lineage (GTDB taxonomy): Bacteria > Bacillota > Clostridia > Christensenellales > Borkfalkiaceae > Scatosoma. The sequence continues at coordinate 52,145 of JAFURH010000038.1, forward strand.
TTAAATATATTCTCAAAAGATTAGGGATATCCGTCTTGATTTTATTTGGGGTATCTATTCTTCTCTACACGCTACTCCGCTGTATTCCAACGGATATCGTAGATCAAAAAATAATCGCGTTAAACCAAACGGGCGTAAACGTTTCCGACGAATTTATCAAGGAAATGTATAAGGCTTACGGTTTGGACGGAACGATCCTCGAAGGGTACTTCGATTGGTTGGCAAACGTCTTCCAAGGCAATTTCGGCAAGAGCTTCATTTCTCAGCGCGAAGTTATTTCCGAGCTTTTCAACGGCGACAGATTGGGAACTTCCTTCCTCGTTGCGGCAATCGCAACGGTGTTCGAGTTCCTGATCGCGATCCCGCTCGGAATCACGGCGGCTACGCACCAGTATTCCCTTCGAGACTATCTCGTGACCGTGCTCGTTCTGATCGGTATTTCGCTTCCGTCCTTCTTCTTCGGACAGATGCTCAAAGACATCTTTGCCAACAAGCTCGGCTGGTTGCCCGTTTCGGGTATGAAAGACGCGTCGCTCACCTACGCAAACGGTTGGGAAGCGGCGGTGGACTATCTTCGCCATATGTTCTTGCCTATCTTGACGGTCGTCGTGCTGAGCATCGGCGGACGAATGAGAATGACGAGAACGAATATGCTCGAAGTCCTCAACGCCGACTATATCCGCACGGCGCGCGCAAAGGGTCTGAGCGAAGGAAAGGTCATTTATAAGCACGCCTTCCGCAACACGATGATCCCCCTCGTTACGGGGCTTGCAGGCTTGATCCCGTCCCTCTTTTCGGGCGCGATGATCACGGAATCCGTCTTTGACCTTACGGGTATCGGAAACTACGCGTTGGCGGCGATGACGCAAGGGGACATTCCCGTCATTATGACGTATAATATGTTCCTCGCGTTCTTGTCGGTTATGGGCGTATTGCTTGCCGATTTGATGTACGGGGTGGTAGACCCTCGCGTCAAGTTGGCGTAAAGGAGGCTTGTTATGGAAGAAAAGAAAGAATTACAAATCGAAGAAACGAGCGCCGAACAAACCGTGGAATCGGGCGCGATGAAGCAGACGTCGACGATGCTCTCCACCGAGGACACCGAAACGCCGCTCGATAAAAACGTACGACTTCTGTCGCCGACGCGTATGGTGCTTCGCCGCTTTTTCCGCTCGAAGCTCTCCATTATCGGGTTGATAATGTTGATCTCCCTGTTTGCGTTCTGCTGGCTCGGTCCCGTAGTATACAGCCAATGGGGCGAGATCGAAACCGACCGCACGGGAAATATCGACTATATCGCTACCGTCATCGTAGGAGCGGACGGCAAAGAAATGGTGCAGATGATCGTTGGGAACAATGGTATCAACTCCCTTGCCGATCCTTCCTCCGCCCACCTTTTGGGTACGGACGAAAAGGGTATGGACGTATTTACCCGTCTGATGTACGGCGGTAGACTTTCGCTTACGATCAGTTTCCTCTCCGTATTTTTGACCTCCGCGATCGGCATCGTTTTAGGCGGTCTTGCGGGCTTCTACGGCGGCGTCGTAGACGGCATTATAATGCGTATATGCGATATTTTGATCTGTCTGCCGACTTTACCCTTAATGCTGATCCTAGGCACGGTACTTGAATCCAACGGCGTACCGTCGGAGTCGTATATCTACCTGTTGATGGGGCTGTTATCGCTATTCTCGTGGCCGGGTATGGCGCGCTTGGTGCGCGGTCAGATCCTGTACCTGCGCGAGCAGGAATATATGGTCGCGGCGGAAGCGATGGGCTATTCCACCGCACGCCGTATCTTCAAGCACCTCATTCCCAACATTCTGCCTCAGATCCTCGTTTCGATGACGATGTCGCTCGGCAGTATGATCCTGTACGAATCCACGCTTTCCTATTTGAATCTCGGCGTTAAGATCCCTTACGCGTCGTGGGGTACGATGATCGAAGTCATTTCCAAGCGAAGCGATATTTTGCAGAATAATTTCAACGTTTGGGGCCCTCCGGGAATCTGTATTATTATCGCGGTACTCGGCTTCAACTTTATCGGCGACGGTTTGCGCGACGCGCTCGACCCTAAGCAGAGGAGATAATTATGAGCGAAAACAAAAAGCAAGAAAAGAAAACGACCTCAAAACACTATTTGTCCGGTAAAGAGGTCCGCGCGATCGCCAAAGCCAACGCGAAGGAAATGCGCCGTCTTGAAAAAGCCAAGACGCGCAAGGCCGATCCTTCCGAATATACCACGACGATGAAGGACGAAAACAACGTTCTCGAAGTAGAGAATCTTCATTCGTATTTCTTCACCGATCAAGGCGTCGTAAAGGCGGTAAACGGGGTATCTTTCAATATCCCGTTGAACTCCACCGTTGGCGTCGTAGGGGAATCGGGTTGCGGAAAATCCGTTACTTCTATGTCCGTAATGCGGCTTTTACAAGGACCTTCGGGGCAGATCGTAGAAGGCTCTATCCGTTTCAAAGCGTTGGATTATAAACGCGACGAAAAGGGCAAATTTATCCCCGTTTACGAAAAGGACGAGGACGGAAATATCGTCTACGAGCCCGTTCTCAACAAAAAAGGCGAACCTAAGCTCGACAAAGCGGGCAATCCCGTGACCGCGCCCAAACAACTCAAAGACGAACGCGGACTCGGCGTTTACGAAAAGGAAGAAAAAGTATTCGATATCGCAAAAATGCCCATTCGGGAAATGTACCGTTTGCGCGGCAGACAGATGTCGATGGTATTCCAAGAACCGATGACGTCCTTAAATCCCGTGTTCACGATCGGCAACCAACTCGACGAAGTGGTGTTGCTTCATATTCCCGGCGCGAACAAGGAGTTTGCCAAAAAGAGATCCCTCGAAATGCTGACGATGGTGGGGATCGCGATGCCCGAACGGGTGTACGCTTCCTATCCGCACGAGCTTTCGGGCGGTATGCGCCAACGCGTTATGATCGCAATGGCGCTTGCGTGCGAGCCGCATTTGATCATCGCGGACGAGCCCACGACGGCGCTCGACGTGACCATTCAAGCGCAGGTTCTCGATCTGTTCAACGATCTGAAAAAAAAGATCAACAGTTCCATACTGCTCATCACGCACGATTTGGGCGTAATCGCGGAAATGGCGGATTACGTCGTGGTAATGTACGCGGGCAGAGTGATCGAACAGGGTACGGCTTCGGAGATCTTCCATCACCCCTGCCACCCCTACACGCAGGGCTTGCAGAAATCCAAGCCGACTATGAAATCCAAAGATAAGCTGTTCAGTATTCCGGGGAACGTGCCGAATCCCATCAATATGCCCGACACCTGCTATTTCAAAGAGCGGTGCTCGAAGTGTATCGGGAAATGTTCGGAAACGTATCCGGGTATGATCCAAGTCAGCCCCACGCATTTCGTGGCTTGTCACTTATACGAGGAAAAGGAAGATTGAAATGGAAAATAAAGAACTCGAAACGAATATTCCCGAATCGGAAATAGCGGCGGACGCGGCGGTGGAAACGCCCGCGTTCGACGACGCCGCGCAAAAGGAAAAGGAAGAGCAGGCTCGCGAAGCCAAGATCGCCGCGGACAAACTTCTCCCGCCCGATCCCGACGCGCTTTTGGAAGTGCGCCACCTCAAAAAACACTTTATCTTGAAAAAGACGCTGATGGGCAAACCCCTGTCCACCTTAAAAGCGGTTGACGACGTTTCTTTTACGGTTAAATCGGGCGAAACGCTCGGGATCGTAGGGGAATCGGGTTGCGGAAAAACCACGATGGGAAGAACGATTTTAAAGCTTCACCAGCCCACCGACGGTCAAATCTTTTTCGAAGGGAAAGACATTGCGGGCTATTCTCCCAAGGAAATGCGCGCGCTCAGAACGAAAATGCAGATCGTATTCCAAGATCCGTATTCTTCCCTGCCGCCCAGAAGCACGGTCGGCGGGATTCTCGCCGAGCCCGTAAAAGTGCATAATATCGTGCCCAAGGCAGAAGTCAAAGACTACGTTTTGCAGATTATGGAACAATGCGGCTTGCGCGATTACTATTACGAACGCTATCCCCACGAATTTTCGGGCGGTCAGCGCCAGCGTATCTGTATCGCGCGCGCGTTGACGGTCGATCCCAAACTCGTCGTTTGCGACGAGCCCGTGTCCGCGCTCGACGTATCCATTCAGGCGCAGATCATCAACCTTTTAAAGAAAATTCAAGAAGAAAGAAACCTTACGTATCTTTTCATTTCACACGACTTGTCCGTCGTCAAATACATTTCCGACAAGATCGGCGTTATGTATCTTGGCTCGATGGTGGAATTCGGAGAAAAGGACGAAATTTTCGATAACCCTATGCATCCGTACACGAACGCGCTGTTCTCCGCCGTTCCCAATCCCAATCCCGACGAAAAAGTACAGCGTATCATCTTAAAGGGAGATATCCCTTCGCCCGCCAACCCGCCTATGGGCTGTAAATTCCACACCCGTTGCCCGAGAGCGATGGAGATCTGTAAGCATATCGCGCCCGAGTATAAGGAATACGGCAAAGGACATTTCGTGGCTTGTCACGCTTGCGAACAGGAGTCGTAATGGCGAAAAAGAAAAAGAAAAAAGAAAAAATCGTATACTACGACGACAATTCCACGATCAGCGATATGTCGGGCGTATCCCGTTCACGGGGGAATTCCGCGCCCAAGTCTACGAAGCAAGATCAAAGCTTAAAACAGGTGCAGGGTACGAGTAAGTGGAGAACGTTTTGGTCGGCGTTTAAAATGATGCTGTTGCCTACCGTATTTGCGCTCGCGGTGATCGGCGTGTTGTATTTATTGCTTATGCTGGCGACGGGGAATTTGTTTTGACAGAAAAATCGTTACGGTAAAAATTAACTTTTTCTTGCCACGGGCTTTCAGCCCGTGGCGTTGACTTTTTAAAAGGAATATGTTACAATATAAAAAAGCTCTTTAAAGAGTAACGACGAGGAGTTTTTATGCTCAGGCTCATTCATTGCGCCGATATCCATCTCGGCTCGAAAATGACGGCGAAATTGCCCAAAGAAAAAGCGGACGAACGCAAGGCCGAACTCCGCGCGTCTTTCGCACGGATGCTGGATTACGCCGAATCTGCGGGCGTAAAAGGGGTGATCATCGCGGGGGACGCGTTCGATTCCGACCGCCCTTTAAAACAGGACAAAACGTATTTTTACAGCGTGATCCGAAATCATCCGCGGATCGATTTTTTCTACCTTCGCGGCAACCACGATCGCGAAGAGTCCTACGAGGAATACGACCTTCCCAATTTAAAGACCTTTTCTTCGGAATGGAAAAGCTTTTCTTACGGCTACGTGAAGATCAGCGGCGCGGAAGCTTGTTCGGAAAACGCGCTTTCGGCGTACTCGTCCTTAACCCTTAAAAAAGACGAAAAAAATATCGTCGTTTTGCACGGAGAACTTTCAAACGGGGCGGGCAGGTACGAGATCAACCTAAAAAAACTCCGCGGGAAGAATATCGATTATTTAGCCCTCGGACATATCCATTCTTACGCGGAAGGAATGATAGACGAGCGGGGCAGGTACGCGTTCAGCGGCTGTTTGGAGGGGCGCGGCTTCGACGAAACGGGCGAAAAAGGATTCGTTTTGCTTGAAACGGACGAAACGACCCCCTACGGCGGGGTCAAAAGCCGTTTTATTCCGTGGTCTGCCCGCGTGATACGCGAATTCGTCGTGGATATCACGGGCGCGCAGGATTCCTTTGAAGCCTGTCAACGCGTGAGGGCGTATATCCGCGCGGAGAAAAAGGACTTATGCCGTATCCGTGTAACGGGAGAAATTTCGTTCGATAACGAAACGCTTGCCGCCGATCTGGAAAAATATTTGTCGGGCGAATATTATTTCGTTTCCGTCAAAGACGAAACGGCGCGCAAATTCGATCTTGCCGCTCTTGCGGGCGATCTGTCCTTGAAAGGGGAGTTTATCCGCGGCGTTTTAAACGACCCGCGTTATGGCGAAAGCGAAAAAAGCAAGATCATTTCCTTGGGACTCAAAGCGCTTTCGGGCAGGGAGGTGTGAGCGTGCGGCTGATTTCTTTATATATTGAAAACTACGGCAAATTCACGCGGACGGAATACGCGTTTTCTCCTTTTATCACGGAATTTTGCGAGGATAACGGCTACGGCAAAACCACCCTTGCGTCCTTTTTGAAAGCGATGTTCTACGGGCTTCCTTCGTATACGGCAAGAAGCAAAGTTTTTTCCGATCGCGAACGCTATTACCCCTACCACGGGGGAAAATTCGGCGGGAATCTGCGCTTTGAATGGCAAGGCAGGGAATACCGTATCGAGCGGTTTTTTGATAAAAAAAGCGAAACGAAGGACGAATGTCGGGTCTTTTGCGGGAACGTTTTAACGAACGAGTTTAAAGGCGGGATCGGGCAAACGGTGTTCGGTCTGGACGAGGAATCCTTCGAGCGCACGGCGTTTTTTTCGGCGAGCGACGGGGAACTCTGTTCGACGGGCGGGATCGATCGCAAGCTTAACCGCTTCGTCGAAAACGCGGACGGCGACGGGGATTTTGTTTCCGCGATCGCCGCGATCGAGAAAGCGAGCAAAACGCTCAAAGCGGCGCGGGGAAACAACGATCTGATCTCCCGCCAAAAGGAAAAAATATTCGCTTTAAAAAACCGTATCGCCGATTTAAAAACCGTCGAAAACGGACTCGGGGAATTATATAGAGAACGCAAAACGCTTGCGGAGGAACTGAAAACGCTTGCGCAAAACGAACGGGAAGAAATTTCCGTGCAAAGCAAGATCGAGCTTTTGAAATCGCAAACCGCAAACGCTCCCGCGCCCGAAAAACCGCTTCGAAAACGTCGGCTCGTCGGCGTGCTCGCGATCACTTGTTTGTTTTTTCTCGACGGCGTTATCGAGCTTGCGCTGGATCGAATCTGGGGCTTGATCGGCTTGTCCCTCGGCGTACTCTCCGCGTGCGCGGTCGGTTTCCTTTCCCGTAAACGAAAATCGCCTAAACCCGAAATAGAAAGCGATTTGGCTTCTCTGGAACGACGGCTCGAATCCTTGAACGGAGGAGCTGGAATACGCGAACTTTACGAGCAAAAAACGCGCGAGCTTGCACGCCTCGACGAGCGCATTTTTGCGGACGAATCGGAAGCTGCGCGCTTGCCCGAGCTGTTGGAGCTTCTCGAAAGCGAAGAGGAGCTTTTGGAATCCTACGAAACCCGCTATGCCCTTTTAAATAAAACGAAAGCCGCCTTGGAAGCGGCGGAAAAACGGCTGAAAGACAAATATATCAAGCCGATGCAAGAGGGCTTTACGGGCTATGCGGAAACGGTTGAAAAAACGCTTGGCGAAAAAATGCAAATGGACGAAAATTTCCGTCTCACCTTCGAGCGTGGCGGGGAATTGAGAAGCGACGGGCATTTGAGCGCGGGGCAGCGCGCCGTCGCCGATCTTTGCTTCCGCCTTGCCCTAATCGATAATATGTACGAATCCGAACCGCCTTTTTTGATTCTCGACGACCCCTTCGTCAGCCTCGACGAAACGCATTTTAGAAGAGTTGCGAAGGTGTTGAGGGCGATATCGGAAGAAAAACAAATCGTATATTTTTGTTGCCACGAAAGCCGAAAAATCAAATAAGAAAAAATATAAAAAAATATACAAAAAGCCACCTTAACGGGTGGCTTTTTTCAATGCGGTTTGTAAGTTTTTCGATACTGTATCGGGCTCAGCTCGTACTTTTCTTTAAAGATCTTGTTTAGGTAAGAAAGGGAATCTATGCCGACCTGCTCGGCGATTTGTTGTAGGGAATAATCCGTCGTTTTTAGATAATACGCAACGTGCGCGACCCGCACGTTTTTTAAATAATCGGATATGGAGATCCCCATATGCTGCTTGAATATCCGACAGATATAAGAATGGCTGTATCCGCAATCGGCAATAATCGCCGAAAGCCCTTTTTTGATAAAGTGAATCTTGTTCGCGTCCTCGATAAGTTTTTTGATAAAACGAGGGGTGTTCGAGCCGTCGTTGCCGTCTTTTTCCTGATTCTCTTCAAGTACTCTGTGCAAAATTTTAAGAAGCAAGCTGATGCCTACACACCGTTTCCTGCCTACGTTTTCTTCGCGTGAGAACTCGCTTAAACTCTGCTCGATTTCCATAATTTCCTGAATGGAAAAATGCACGTTCCCCCCGCGGGAGTTTCTGATGAAATCTAAGGAGGAGGGGACGAGGGCACAGATTTGTTCGAACAATTCCGTGGATATCATAATATCTCGGTTCGCCGACTTGACCTTGGGATCGGAACGAATGGAATGAACGTCGCTCGGCGTTAAAATAATGCAATCGCCCGCGCTCAAAGCCGATTGCTTTCCGTTTAAATAATGAGTCACTTGCCCCGAAAGAATATAAAAAATCTCGTAAAATTCGTGCTTATGTTGCGAAATCGCGTTGTCGTGCACGAGATGCGTTGAAATTCCTACGTCTGACGAGATCGGGTAGGTGATCAGTTTTAATTGAGTTTCTCCCCTTTGCGTATCCATAATTGAATTATAGCATATTATCGCCTCAATGGCAAGTAAATTGATAAAAAAAGTTAAAAAGAGCGCATTTTGGAAAAAACAGAGCAGTTTTTGGATTTTTTATTTTGAACGCGAAACGCTGCGCCTATGGCTCAAAAGACGGGGCTTCCCCTTAGGGGAAGAAGTTCCGAAAATTGGGAAAAAAACCCTAAAAATGGGGATTTAGTTCAAAATAGAGCATTATTTGGAAAAATCAGTGTATTGAAATTACAATTTTTATGTGATATAATTGATATGCTAAAAGAATTTGAGGGACGATCCGTCCGCGGAAATTTTCATTTCCGCGGTAGGCAAGCGGCTCTGCCGCTTGCCTACTATAAAAAAATATTTATTTGATAAAAAATAATTCTAAGGAGGATTATTATGAAAAAAATTTCCAAACTTCTGTCGATTTTGCTTGCGGGCGCGTGCCTCGGCAGCGCGTTTGCAGGTTGTAGCGACACCGGCGGCACGGGCGGCGTACAGATCGACGAAACCAAGAACCAGATCAGAGTGGGTTCTTTCAACGGCGGCTTCGGCACGAAATGGCTCGAAGAGATCGCGAAGGACTTCGAGGCGGCGTACGCAAACGAAACGTTCGGCACGAACAAAACGGGCGTGCAGGTGATTATCGACCCGCAGGAAAACTTCATCGGTCAAACGCTTGCGGAGAATATCGCCAAGAGCAAGAACAGCGTTATCTTTGCCGAACAGGTGTATTACGACGAAATGGTGAAGAAGAACTTGCTACTCGATATCACCGACGTTATGAAAAGCGAACCCGCGCAAGGGGACGGCACTCTCGAAAGCAAGCTCCTCGACTGGCAGGTGGAAGTGCTCAACCGCGAAGGCAAGTACTACGCGCTCCCGCACTATCAGATTTTCAGCGGTTTGATCTACGACAAGGATCTCTTCGAAGAATACGGCTTCTTCCTTCCGCTCTATCCCGATACGGACGCGAACGAGTACGGTTTCCTCGCCGATCCTTCCTATCCCAAGTCCTACGGACCTGACGGCGAGCCGGAAACGGACGACGACGGCTTGCCTTCGACCTACGAGGAACTCGAAAGCCTGATTTATTATATGGCGAAGGGCACGGACGTTACGCCGTTTATTTGGACGGGGAAATCCAAGGGCTACATAAACAAAGCGGTCGTGGCGGCGGCTTCGGCGTATAACGGCAAGGACGGTATGCTCGTGCAAGCAACCTTCGATTCCAAGGGCAAGGAGCTGGAAGTGGTGACGGGCTTTGCGCAAAACGGCGACCCGATCGTGGAAAAGAAAGCGATCACGCCCGAAACGGGATATCTCGCTCGCCAACTCTACGGCTCGTACCTTGGCTACGAGTTCTGCGAATATATCCTTTCCGACAACGATTTCTATACCTCGTCTACGAGAGGGGATACCGTTTCCCAAACGGGCGCGCAGAGAGAATATATCTACTCGGCGTATGAAAAGGGTCAAGACCCTATCGCGTTCTTATTAGACGGCGGGTATTGGGAAAACGAAGCGACGAACGCTTTTAAGACCTTCGAGGACAAATTCGACGCGAATCATAAGTTTGAAAGAAACTTCGGAATGCTGCCGATGCCGACGGCAGAAGGCGGAGTGGCGACGATGACGGACACGGCGTTTTCCTACGTGGTTGCGAACGCGAATATCGCAAGCAATCCGCTCGAAGTGAAGATTGCGAAGGCGTTTTTACAGTTCTGCTATTCGAACGCCGCGCTTGAAAAGTTCACCCTTTCGACGGGCTCGACGAGAGCGCTTAAATACGATATCAGCGCCGACGCGTACGGCAAACTTTCGAGCTATCAACAATCCGTTTGGGATCAGAGAAAGGCTGGCGACTGGACGGCGACCGTTTCCACGAACAAGACGTATTTGAACGCGCAGACGAAGTTCTCGCTGACGGCGAACTCGGAATACTACATTTCCGACGTTGCGGGAAAGGGGCAGTTTAAGAATATCTACGCAGCGGTGAAGGGTAACGGATTGACGGCGGCGGATTACTTCAAGGGCTTGTGGATCTCGGAAAGCGTTTGGAAAGATACGTATTACAAGGGTTGAGGGGATTGCCGCGGTCGCGGCGCTCCCTCGCAATGACATAAAAAAAATTGAAATATTAAGGAGGAACTAAACAATGAAAAAGAGAACAACTTTACTTGCCGCGTTTTCTGCTTTCGCTTTAACGCTTACGGGCGCGATCTTCGCACTCCCCGAAACGACGACGGCAAACGCAACTACCACTACGCCGTATACGATTGCTCCGATCGAAGATCTGATCGATTCGACGAGCGAAATCTATTCGCCTATTCGCGGTGCGGTTTCGGATACTTGGAATGCGAAAGATACGTGGTCGTC
>JAFURH010000039.1 GCA_017471945.1 Clostridia bacterium
ATGCCGCCAGCGTTCATCCTGAGCCAGAATCAAACTCTTAAGTTTAATTGTTTAAAGTCGCTACCTTTCGGTAACAACGGCTCTAACGATTTTTATTTCTTGTCATTATCTTTGCTGACTTGCTTTCAAGGTTACTTTTTTCAAGTACTTCTTGATTTTCTAAATTAACGGAAATTACCTTTCATTTGCACTATTGTCAAATAAATCTCATTTCTTTCTTATTCTATTTTTAATCTGCTTTTACCTCGGCTACAGCCTCGGTTTGCTATCCCCTCGCGGCGACAGCTTGTATATCATATCACAAGTCGATCGCCTTTGTCAAGCAAAAAATTCAACTTTTTTAAAAAATTTTTAAAAATTTTAAACTTTTTTCGTCGCAGGGGGGTTTTGCCGTTTGCGACGGCGCTTTCTGAAAGACAGCTTGACTATCTTACCACAATCAAAAGGGAATGTCAAATATTTTTTCAAGGTTTTTTCATCTTTTTTTAAATTTTTTTCACTTTTTTTATCGAAAGCGGGTTTTTCTTGACTTTTCCCCTCTTTCCGTGCTACAATAAGGGAAAATAAAGACTTTCGGAGAGTACTATGTATTTAAAGCTTCAAATTATTTTCACGATTTTATCGGCGATCTTCGTTGCGGGAGTTTTCCCGCTCGGCATTTTGATCGACTGGAACGCCGCGATCGTTTCGGCGCTCGCCGCCTTTCTCTTTTTCAGCCTTATGTACGTCTGCAAGCAAAAAAACAAGTCCTTGCACCCCGAGGACTACGAAGAGCCCGAATCGAGTGAAGCCCCCGACGAGGAAAAAAAGGACGAATAAGCTAAGCGACCGTTTTTGCGGTCGCTTTATTATATTATATATATGTCGCGCGAGCGCGCGCGTAAGGAAAAACAGGGAAGCCGAGCTTCCCTGTTTTTAAATACAACCGTTTTCTTTTAAAATTTTCAAGACTTCTTCGAAAATTCCCTGCGGCGTTTTTTTGCCGTCTACGCGCTTAATGCGTTCGGGATATTTTTCGGCAAGCTCTTTATACCCGCCGTACACCTTTTGATGGAACGCCGTTCCCGCCTGTTCGAGCCTGTCGTTTTCGTCCGCGCCGTTCTTGCGACGGAACGCGTCCTCGGGGGATAAGTCGATGAAAACCGTGACGTCGGGGAGGTATTTTTCGAGCGCGAACGCGTTGATCTTCGACACGAACTCCACGCCCAGCCCGCGCGCGTACGCTTGATAGGCAAGGGAAGAATCCACGTAGCGGTCGCAGATCACGAGCTTACCCTCGGACAAAGCGGGTTCTACGCGATCGCGAAGATGTTGCGCGCGCGCCGCCGCGTATAAAAGGGCTTCGCACTCGTCCGTCATTTCGGAATTTTTACCGTTCAAAAGAATTTCGCGGATACTTTCGGAAATTTTCCCGCCGCCCGGCTCGCGCGTGAAGATATGCGGTACGCCCGATTTTTCAAGATAGTCGCTCAAAAGGCGGAGCTGGGTGCTTTTTCCGCAACCGTCGCAGCCCTCGAACGTGATAAATTTACCTCTTTGCATTATTCGTTCTCCTCATTCGTTTGGTATACGCAGAGCTTTCCTTCTTTTACTCCGAACAGATTATCCGCCGTTTGCAACAGTCGGATTTTTTCTCGGGTGATTTTTTCCCCGCAAAGCAACAGCGGGGTGCAGGGCGGGAACAAACCGCAAGGCTTCGCGCAAATTCTGCCTTCCGCCGCCGCGATCTCTACCCATTCCGTTGCGCCCGTTTTTTCAAAAAAGAGGGGGGCAGGGGTGGGTTGAACGGTTTTTTCTGCGTACGGTAGATATTTTTTAAGCGTCTTTTTCAAAACGCGGAATTGCTTTTTCGTCGTGGCGGGGGAAAGATAGAACACGACGTTTTTCCCGTCGCAAAATTCCGCAAAAATTCCGTCCGCTTCGAGCATTTTTTCCACCTCGAACGCCCGCTTGCCTATTTTAAAGCATACCTTCGTCCAGTCGCCGCCGAAAGACAAACTTTCGGGGTATTCCGAAAACAGCCGCATTACTTCCGCTTCCAACCGTTCGTTGCGAGGAAATTTCACGGCGTATTCGACGGAAGCCATAATCGGATAAGAAGGGCTCGTCGTGCGGAAGATATCCACGCCCTCGGCGAGCTTTTCGGAAAGCTCTGCCGTTCGCGCGCTCACCACCGCGCCTTGCGTATAGGCGGGCAGACTTTTATGTACCCCGTCCACCCACAAATCGGCGTACGTTCCCGCGTAAATTCCCTTTTCAAAATGTAAATGACCGCCGTGCGCGCCGTCGATCAAGAGAAGCTTTCCCGACTCCCGACAAGCTTTTGCGATCGCGGGCAGGTCGGGGATATTTCCGTAATAATCGGGCGAAGTTAAAAACACCGCGTCCGCATTCGGGCTGTTTTCGGGCAAGACTTCAAGCCCCAACAGCTTACAGCCGTTCAACGCGCTTTTATGCGACTGATTAGAAAGCGCGATCGAGCGCACACCCGATTCTCTCGCCGCGTACAGCATAGAAAGCACGCCCGAGGTGCTTCCGTCGGTGAGGATAAAAGAAGCGTTCGCGCCTAAAATCGCCGCGATCTCCTCTTGCGCGCGTTTCAAAACGCCGCGAGGGGCGGATAAATTATCCGAAAAGGAAAGCTCGGTGATATCCCATTTTCCTTTTTTATGCCCGGGAGTATGAAAGGATACGTGCCGTTTCCTCGCCGCGCGAAAGAGCATTGAATAGATTTTGCAATCCTTTAAAATTTTCGTATTCAAACGGAAGGGATTTGCGTTCATCTCGACCCTGCCCCCGTCTTACGCCCCTTCTGCGGGTTGCAGCTCCGTGCAATACCGCTCGACGAGCGAGTTCACGTAAAGGATCGTTTCGTATTGGAATTGCTTTTCCATTCCCGCCGTCGTCAAAAACACGAGGTTCATATTAAGCGCCGTAGAAACGAAAACAGTCTTTTCGGGATCGTTCGAATCGTTCGCGCTGCGCTCGTCCGCATAATACACCTCTTCTTTGAGCTGACCCATCGTTTCCTCGTTCGGACACATATTCAGCGTGGTGATACTGCGGGTATACGTTTCGGTGATTTTTACTTCATTCTTTTGGAGCGCGATATAGCCTTTATCCAAATAGGAGAGGAACTTTATAAGCCCGTCGCGGTATTTTTCAAGGCGTTCGTATTCCTTTTCGATCCCTTTTTTGATCTCGCCATCAGATTGGAAACGCTTGTCGTCGTTCTTTTTGATACGCTTTTTAAAATCCTTTTCCACCTTCTCTTTATCGAGTTCGCCCGTTTGATAATCCCCGCCGTAGTAGCCGTTCACGTACTCGGTCATACGCGTGATAAACCCTTTCTGCGCGACGTTGCCTTCCGCGTCCAGCGTATCTTCCAAGCTCAACGCATAAATATAATACCCTCGAAGGAAGGTTTCCAAATAGGTATAATACTGCTTTTCGTCCGAGCCTTCTACCGTATAAGATGCGGAAGGATTCTTCGCGTGCGCCGCAAAAAGCAGATCGCCTTCATCCGTCTGCAAACGGGTGTCGAGAAGGGTGTTGACCATATCGTCGCCCCCCGTGGTGGTATCAACGGTGGTAAGCTCGATCACTTCGTGCGAAAAAACGCCGTCTTTGAACGTTTGATAATACCGTTCGGAAAACTTACCCGTGAGCGTCGAGCCCTTATAGTTCATTACCGTAAACTGCTGCGCCGCCGTGATCCGCGTCGCCGTCATCGTGAAGATCAGCGACCACACGATAATCGCCACTACGACGAATCCGATAATTTTCAACCAGTCGTAGGAAAGCAGCTGACTTAATCTTTTTTTGGTTATTCTTGCGTCCATTTTCCCTTATTTCTCCTGTTCGGGAAGTATTCAAGGCGGGCAAGCCGTACCCGTCCTTCCTTATTTTATCACGCGCGCGTGAAAGGCGCGTGTCCGTTTTGCGTTGATTTCAAGTGTAATTTGCAAAACGCGCCGACCCGCCTTTTCGTCAAGGCAAATCGGCGTGTTACGAAATTATTTTTTGGGTTTCATCGTGGGGAAGAGGATTACGTCGCGGATCGTCGAGCTGTCGGTAAGCAGCATAACGAAACGGTCGAACCCGAGCCCCAGCCCGCCCGTAGGCGGCAAACCGTATTCGAGCGCGTTGATAAAGTCCTCGTCGATCTGCGCGTCGTTGTTGCCTTTCGCGCGCTTTGCGTCCACCTGCTTTTGCATACGCTGTTTTTGATCGATCGGGTCGTTGAGCTCGGAGAACGCGTTGCCGTATTCGTGACCGCAAATGAAGTATTCAAAACGTTCCGTGAACGCGGGGTCGGACGGCTTGCGTTTTGCAAGCGGCGAATTTTCCACGGGATAATCGTAGATGATCGTGGGTTGGATCAGCTTGTCCTCAACGAACGCGTCGAAAAGCTCGATCAACACCCAACCTTTCGTGGCGTTTTCGTGTTCGAGTTCCACGCCGAGCGCCTTTGCCGCCGCGCGCGCGTCCTCGTCCGTTTCCCAAGCGGTATAATCCGCGCCCGAATATTTCTTCACGGCTTCCGCCATCGTCATTCTCGTCCACTCGCCCATATTGATGGGAGTGCCTTGATAGGTGATTTCCAGCGTACCGCAAACGTTTTTCGTGACCGTTTTATAAAGGTCCTCGATCATATCCATCATTTCGATATAATCGCTGTACGCCTCGTACATTTCGATCGTGGTGAATTCGGGGTTATGGTAAGCGTCCATACCCTCGTTTCGGAAAATACGCCCGACTTCGTACACGCGGTCCATACCGCCGACGATCAAGCGCTTCAAGAAAAGCTCCGTTTCGATACGCATATACATATCGAGATCGAGCGCGTTATGGTGCGTTTTGAAAGGTCTTGCGTCCGCGCCGATTTCAAGCGGCAACAGCGTGGGCGTATCCACTTCCAAATACCCGCGGTTATCGAGATACGCGCGAATTTCCTTCAAGATCTTCGAGCGAACGCGGAAAGTGTCGCGCACGTCCTTGTTCATAATCAGATCGAGGTGGCGCAAGCGGTATTTCATATCCACGTTTTGAAGCCCGTTATATTTTTCGGGCAGGGGAAGAAGGGATTTCGAGAGCAACGTGAGCTCGGTGACGTGTACGGAAATTTCTCCCGTCTGCGTTTTGAACACGAAGCCTTTGAGCCCGAAAATATCCCCGATATCGTAGTCCTTTTTATAGGACGCGTAGTTTTCCTCGCCGATATCCTGACGGGTCACGTAGATCTGGATCGTGCCGCTCTTGTCCGCGATATGCGAAAAGGACGCCTTGCCCATAATACGGCGAGACATCATTCTGCCCGCGATCGCGACCGTTTTGCCCTCGAACTTTTCGAAGTTGGATTTGATCTCCTCGGAATGGGCGTCTACGGGGTATTTCACCTGCTCGTAGGGATTTTTGCCCTCCGAAACGAGCTTTTGCAATTTTTCACGGCGGATCTTCGCCTGCTCGATGAGCTGTTCTTCTTCCTGTACCTGAGTGTTTACGGTGTTTTCCTGCATTTTGTAAAACCTCTTTTCGTGCAATACTTCTTTATTCTGGATTATTCTATGGATTCGATTTTAAGCTCGTAAGCTCCTTCGGGCGCTTGCACGGTGACGACCGTCCCCGCCTTCTGCCCCAAAAGCGCCTTGCCGACGGGGGATTCGTTGGAGATCTTGTTGAGCATCGCGTTGGCTTCCGTCGTACCCGTGATCTCGTATACGTCGTATTCCTCCATATCGATATCGTACACTTTTACTTTCGAACCGATATGCACGGTGGACTTATCGTCCGATTCCTCGACGATGGTTGCGTTCTTGATCTTATAATCAAGCTCTACGATCTCGCCTTCGTTCGCCGCCTGCTCGTTGCGCGCCGCGTCGTATTCCGCGTTCTCGGACAAATCGCCGTGGCTTCTCGCCTCTGCGATACGGTCCACGATCTCCTGACGCTTCACCGTCTGCAAATATTTAAGCCTTGCGACCGCCTCGTTGTACCCCTTTCTCGTCATATAAAAAACTTCCGACATATTACTCCTCCTCGCCCCGCTCGGTTTTCTTTTATTTGCGTTTTTACCGCGTTTCAATCCAAAACGAACCCCCTTAAAACACGAAAAAAACCGCTCTCTTTGCGGAACGTTAAAAATCAAACCGTGTATTCCCCCGTAAAAGTACTGCGGAAAAACACGGCTTTTCTATTCAAGCTTTATCATTATACCCGTTTTTCAAGGTTTTGTCAATGAATTTTCTCACCTTTCGGGGAGTTCTCGCGAAAAATTTTGTCAAATTATCTGATTTCTTTGATAAACGCGGCGGTTCTGTCGAACGCTTCCGATAAAGAATTCATCGAAACGGCGTAGGAAATACGCACGTTGTTTTTCCCGAACTGCCCGAACGCGCTTCCCGGCACCACGGCCACTTTTCGGCTTTTCAAAAGCCCGTTCGCGAACGCCTCGCCGTCCAAACCCGTTTTCACAACGGAAGGAAACGCGTAAAACGCGCCCTGCGGCACGAAACAATCCAATCCGATCTCCTTTAAGGAATGAAGCACGAACTTACGGCGTTTATCGTAGGACTCGCGCATTTCCGCAACCGTCGCAAAATCGTCGGAAAAGCCGTCCTTTAACGCTTCCACCGCCGCGTACTGACTCATTACGGGCGCGCAGAGCATACCGTATTGATGGATCTTAAACATCGCGTCGTCGATCTCGGGCGGCGCGCAAACGAAGCCCAAACGCCAACCCGTCATCGCAAACGCCTTGGAAAAGCCGCCGATATGCACGGTGCGCTCCTTCATTCCCGGTACTTGCGCGATCGAAAAATGCTTTTTGCCGTAGGTGAGCTCGGCGTAGATCTCGTCGGTGATCACGAGCAGGTCGCGGCGGATCAAAACCTCCGCGATCGCTTCTACCTGTTCTTTGGTCATAATCGCGCCCGTGGGGTTGTTGGGATAGGTTAAAATGATCGCCTTGGTCTTCTTTGTGATCGCCTTTTCCAAAAGGGCGGGCGTGAGCGCGAAATTATCCTCTTCGCGGCACTCCACGGCGACGGGTTTTCCGTCGGACATCGACACCAAAGGCGCGTAAGACACGTAGGCAGGGTCGGGAATAAGGATCTCGTCGCCCCGTTCTACGCAGGCGCGAAGGGCAAGGTCGATCGCCTCGCTCCCGCCGACGGTCACGATAATATTTTTAGGGGAATATTCGAGGGAAAACCGCTCGAAAAGATAGCGGGAAATCAGCTCCAAAAGGGCGGGCAGACCGCGGTTGCCCGTATACTGGGTATAGCCTTTTTGAAGGGCGGTGATCGCCGCCGCACGCACCCGCCACGGCGTGACGAAATCGGGTTCGCCCACGCCGAGGGAGATCGCGCCTTTTTCCGATTGCACGATATCGAAAAATTTTCTGATCCCGCTCGGCTCTAATAAAGAAGCCTTTTGATTGACGAACTTTCTCATAAAAATCGCCTTACGCCTGCACCGAAATGCGGTTATCCGCGTTTTCGCGCTCGGTAAGCGCGCCTTCGATCTTATACTTTTTCAAGATAAAATGGGTCGCCGTGCTCAAAACCCCGTCGAAGGTGGAAATACGTTCGGAAACGAACCGCGCGACCTTTTGCAAGGACGCGTCCTCGATAAATACCGCCAAATCGTACGCGCCGCTCATTAAATATACGCCCTTGACTTCGGGGAAGTCGGCGATCTGTTTGGCGATCCCGTCGAATCCCTCGGCTTTTTTAGGCGTGACTTTGACTTCAATGAGCGCCTCCACGAGCGCTTCTTCCGCGAGTTCGCTATTGACGATCGCGGTGTATTTAACGAGCAGACCGCTCTCTTCCATACCGCGGATACATTCTTTGACGGACGCCTCGTCCACCGAAAGCATCGCCGCGATCTTATCCGCGGACATTCTCGCGTCCTCGGTAAGCAAACTTAAAATTTCCTTTTCCATAACCGTCATTTTTCTTTCTCCTCCAAAGTTAAGAGTCAAGGCGCGTTCCCTGCGCTCAATATAAATTCTCCAAGAACAGACAATCGTAGCCGAGCGGTTCGACGAAATCCCTGCCCGAAAATTTTACGTGGTTGAATTTCGCGAAATTGAAAATATGCGTTTTCGTCAAAACGGGGGTCGGTACGTCGAACTTTCCGCAAATGTCCGTTAAATAATCGAAAAAATGCGAGTAGGTCAGCTTTTCGGGGTTCTCGTATACGAACTGCCGTTTGATCTTTCCTTCCGTCATTAATTTAGCCCAGATTCTCATAATACTAACATTATACACAAAAAGCAGAAAAATTGCAAGCGACGAACGCCCGCTTGCAATTTTTTCTTGGGGTTTTTCCGCGTAAAACGCGGATTTTTTTCGTTTCCGTCAGGACCCCGAAACGATTTTTTCGCTGTCGAACATTTTCGCAAGGAGCAACGAAAGCCCCGTCGCGTAAAGGAGATTCGCGCCGATCGTCACCAGAACGTTCAACGCCGAACCCGAAAGGGAGAACACGTCGCTCATCGCAAGCGCGCTGTTGTAGATAGGGATCAGATGCCAATACCATTCTCCACCGCCGCCGAACATCGTCGCCACGCCCATCACGACCACGACGAGCGTAAGAGGTCCGACCATACTCGTCGCCTCTTTCACGCTGTTTGCGAGCGTAGAAACTACGGAAATGATCGCTACGATCAACAGCACAGAGGAGATCACCACGCCGAGCAACATCATATAATCGCCGAACCCGTATGCGCTTAATCCCGAACCGCCCAGATCGCCCATAAGTTTCGGCAGGGATAGCGTCAAGCCCAAAAAGCTGCAAAAACCGCTCAAAACGGAAAGAATACTAAGCGAAACGATCTTTCCTAACGCAATATAGCTACGCTTTACGGGCGTTACGAGCATCGTGGCAAACGTGCCGCGTTCCTTTTCCCCCGCGATGGATTCGGGCGCGATCGACGCGCAACCCGAAAACAAAAACACGAGTACGAGCATAGGCCCGATAGAGGAGAAGAGCATCGCCGTCATATCCTCGTCCTTGACGAGATCGAAGGGGAGAGTGGTAAATTTCGGCGAGTCGAACTGTTTGGCGGAGATGAGCGCGCCGATCAAGCCGTACGCCGCCGAAGATTCCGTTTTCGCCGTATTGTAATAGACGGCGATCCCCGTTCCTTCCCCGCCCGAAAACTCGAAAGCAGGGGTAAATTCCAGATACAGATCGGCTTCTTGTTCCTCGATCTTGGTCTTGATCTTTTCCGCTTCGTCCGCCTCGATCTCCACGATCTTCCAGCGTTCGTCGTCCAACCCCAGCTCCTCGGCAAACCCCGCGGGGGCGTTGAGCGTATAGAGTTTATACGAATAATCCTCGTCTACGGCGGTCAGAGAATCTATCAATCCGCCGCCGATCAGGGAATAGACCGCGTAGATAAGTATCCCGGGCAAAAACAGCGCCATCAACAGCCGTTTATCGTGGAAAAACCGCGAAAGTTCTTTTTTTACGATCGTCCAAAAGCTCTTCATTCTTTACCTCCTTTGCGCGCGGCGTATAAATCAAAGAACACCTCTTCGAGGTTCTTCTCTTTCGTAAGCTCTTTTACGTTTCCTTCCAGCGACATTTTGCCGTCGATAATCACGCCGACGCGGTCGCAGATCTTCTCCACGAGCGAAAAGATATGCGTGGATAAAAGAATGGTTTTTCCGCGTTGTTTGAGTTCTAATAAAAAGTCGGTCACCGCTTTCGCGGTCAGAACGTCGAGTCCGTTGGTCGGCTCGTCGAAGATGATAAATTCGGGGTCGTGTACGAGGGAAATCGCGATCGATACCTTCTGTTTCATACCCGTGGACAGATCGGCGATCTTGGTTTCGGCAAACTCTCCGATCCCGAAACGGGTAAACAGATCGAGCTTGCGCTTTTCCCTGTCCGCCTCGCTCACGCCGTGCAACGCGCTGAAAAAATCAAACATATAATTCGGTGTGAAAAACTCGTCGGGCTTTAATTCGCTCGTCAAAAACCCGAGCTTGGAGCGCGCCTTATCGGGTTCTTTCAAAACGCTGTATCCGTTGACTTCCGCGTCCCCCTCGTCGGGTTTGATAAGGGTCGCAAGCATACGCAAAGTCGTCGTCTTACCCGCGCCGTTCGGACCGAGTAAGCCGTAGATCTCCCCGCGCCTTGCGGCGAAAGAAAGTCCGTCCACGGCGGTTTTCAGTCCCGTGACGCTCTTTTCGAGTTTTTTCTGTTTTCGCGAGAGTTTAAAGGTCTTTTTCAGATCGCGCGCGACGAGCACGTTTTCTGCGTTTTCTTCCAAGTCAAATACTTCGTCCATACCCTTTCTCCTTTTTATTTTCGCTCTTAATATAGCTTAGTATAGCACAATCCAATCCCGCCGTCAAGCGTTCACCCCCCCCCTGAAAATAGTTGGTATATCGCAAAAAATTTTTTCATATAGTAGAGTATGCCCCGAAGCCGACGGGAAATCGGAGTCGTTAAGAATCAAGGGGCGTTGCCGCGGGGACGAAAAGCTTGCGCTTTTCTTTTAAAAGTCCTTTCCTACGGGGCTTCGCCCCTGCACCCCACGAGGTACTGAGTGCTTTGACCTCCCGTTTATTCCCTCGTGAAACAAATCTGACAAACAAAGACAAAAATCCCCTCGCGCTTTGAAATTCCGACCGAGCGGGTTCGATATGATAGAGGTAGTTAATGCTGATAGTCTGTTTACGCGTAAAAAAGCTCTTGAAAACGTTGGCGATCACACTCGCAGCCGTCGCGATCACCGTCGCGATCGTCGCGGCGAACGTCTATTCCGTGCAAAAGATCAACGCCGGCAAAGAAAGCGTTGCGGCGGGTAGCGCAAGAGTCTTGCCGATCTATTCCGTCGCCACCGACGAAAAAAAGGTCGCCATTTCCTTCGACTGCGCTTGGGGCGTGGAATATACCGATAAGCTCCTCGAAATAATGCAAGCGAACGGGATTCGTTGCACCTTCTTCGCCGTCGAGTTCTGGGTGGAAAAATACCCCGAGTACGCGAAAAAGATCGTCGAAGCGGGACACGAGCTGGGCACGCACAGCCGCACCCACCCGTATATGAGCAAGCTTTCCAAAGCGGAGATCGAGGACGAACTCAAAACCTCGTCGGCTGCGATCGAGCGGGTGACGGGACAGAAAGTAACGCTTTTTCGCCCCCCGTACGGGGACTATAACGACACGCTCGTGAATACGGCGAAGTCGCTCGGGCTTTATACCATTCAATGGGACGTGGATTCTTTGGACTGGAAAAACCTGTCCGCAACGGAAATTTCGCTTAGAATCGTCAACGGCGCGAAAAACGGGTCGATCATTCTTTGTCACAACAACGGTCTGCATACGGCGGAGGCCCTGCCGATGATCTTTGCCACGCTCCAAAACCGCGGGTTCGAATTCGTGCCCATCGGGGAATTGATCTATAAGGATAACTATACCATCGACGCGACGGGAAAACAACATAAAAACGGCTGAAACGCGCAGCCGAACTTATCACGAAAACGAAAAAAATTAACGACGGAGGTCAATTATGAATTACTCAACGGAAAAAAACAACAAAGTGTATTTAATGGGCGAGATCGTCAGCGACGCGACCTTTTCGCACGAGGTGTACGGCGAGGGCTTTTACGAATTTTACGTAAAGGTGATGCGCCTTTCGGGACAGGCGGATATTTTGCCCGTCACCGTGTCCGAACGGCTGATCCAAGGCGCGCTTTTGGGCAAGGGCAGAACGATTTGCGCGGTCGGGCAGTTTCGAAGCTATAATAAGCTCGAAAACGGGAAATCGCGGCTGATGCTCACGGTGTTCGTGCGCGAGCTTTTGGACGAAACGCCCGACAAAAACCCGAACAATATCCTTTTGAGCGGCTATATCTGTAAGCCGCCCGTCTACCGCACCACCCCCTTCAACCGCGAGATCGCGGACGTGCTGATCGCAGTCAATCGCGCTTACAATAAATCCGATTATATCCCCTGTATCGCGTGGGGCAGAAACGCGCGGTTCGTCAAAAACCTTTGCGTGGGGGATAAGGTCGCCATTTCGGGGCGCATCCAGAGCCGCGAATACCAAAAACGCTATTCGGACGCGGATATCCGCACGATGACGGCGTACGAGGTATCCGTTTCCAAACTCGCGGCGTTCGAGGCGGGAGAGGAGTTCGATATCGAAAGCGAATTCGACCTGTATACGCTGCCGAAAGCGGACGTTGCGCCCGTCACCGATAATATCGGCTGAGAAAGAACGAAAAAACGACGAAAAACTTCCGTTTTCGAGAAAAATCGAGGACGGAATTTTTATTTTTCCGTTCTTATTCCCGTATTCCGCGCATATAGTTAAATATAGCCGATAACAACCAAAAGGAGAAACAATATGAACGAAGAAATCGAATACGCCGAAATGCTTGAAATTCCCGTTTCCACCGTAAACGTAATTCCAAAATCGCGCAAAAAACGCCGCCCGACGGCAAAAAAACGCACGCAAACGCCGAACGCCGAGCCCGAGAGGACCGATCTCAAAGATTCGTTGATCGCGCAGATCAACGACAAGGTCGCCCCGCCCGAAACGGGCGCGGAGCTCGCGGCGGAAACGAGCGTTCCTTCCCCCGAGCAGCCCCTTGAAAGTCTCATAAACTACGAAACGCCCGAAGTGCGCGCAGACGCGCTCGAAAGCGAATATTCCGACCGTATCGACACGGTACGCCTGCTTTCTTCCGCAGGTAAGAGAAAAAGACGGCTCGCCCACCAAAGCGAAACCCTCCCCGTAAACGGAGAAATGGAAAACGAAGCACCCGTGTACGAGACGAACGGGCGTTCCCGCGCCGCAAAGATCGTGCTCGGCACGGAGTTCGCCCTCGCCTGCGCCCTGTCCGCGACCATCTTTTTGACCAACGTGTTTATGCCCAACAGCGGTATCAACACCTTCTTTAACGGGTTAAACAAAACGGAAGTAAAAGGGGACTCGCGCACCTACGCCGACTTTACTCTTTCTTCCGTCGTATCCACCCTTTCGGAAACCGAGCTTGCGCTCTCGGATGCGGGCGTGCTGTCCTTTACCGACGAATGTATGGTCTACCCCGCGGCGGACGGCAAGGTCGCCGAAGTTGCAGTCGGCGAGGACGGAACGTATATCGTCAAGATCTCTCATTCCGATTCCTTTACGGGCGTTTTCGAGGGGTTGAGCCAAGTCTATTACGCCGTCGGCGACGACGTGAAAGCCAACGTGCCTATGGGCTTTTCCAAGGGCGAGAGAGAAGTGCAGGTGACGATGTATTCGGAAGGCGAGCTTTTGAACTGTTTCCAGATGACGGAGGAAGGCTGCCTCGCGTGGGTGGAAAAGGAATAAATGCGCGCGCGCACGAGGCGGAAGCGGCGGGTCGCCCGCCGCTTTTCCGTTCATCCCTTATTTTTCCTCGTCGGGATCTGGTTTTGCTTTATCGGCAAGCTTCCGCTCTTTTTAATGAGCGCGCTCGTCGCTCTTCAACACGAGTGCGCGCACGCGTTCGCCGCCGCTCGGCTCGGCTACCGCTTGAACCGCGTGGTGTTGATGCCCTACGGCGCGGTGATCGACGGGGATTTGAAAAAGCTGTCCTTTAAAGACGAATTTACCGTCGCGATCTGGGGACCGCTCGCCAACCTTTTGACGGCGGGGTTTTTCGTTGCGCTCTGGTGGTTATATCCCACCGCCTACGCCTTCACGGACACCGCGTGTTACACCTCTCTTTCCGTCGCGCTCGTCAATCTTTTGCCCGCATACCCCTTGGACGGGGGAAGGATTTTAAAGAGCGCGCTCGTCACGGCGTTCGAAAACGCGGGAAAAGCGCCCGTCAAAGCGGAAAAATACGCGGGAAATATCTGTCGCGGGATCACGTTTTTTCTGTCTGCGCTACTGCTCGCGCTCTTTATCGTATTCGCGGCGCAAGGGAAGATCAACGCCACGCTTCTCTTATTCGCGCTATTCCTTTTATTCGGCGGGATCGGAAACGGCAAGGAAGGGGCGGCGATCTACGGAAAACTGGATTTTTCCTTCCGCGACGCCTTCGAGCGCGGCGCGGAGATCAAACGCTACGCCGTGAGCGCGTCGGGCACGGTCAAGGACGCGTTGCGTTTTTTATCCAAGGGCAACTACCTCGTGCTGGAGCTGTACGGCGACGACGAGAGGTATTTGGGGACGATCACGCAAAACCGACTTTTTGAAGCGTTCGAGCGCGAAAGCCTGTACGCGCCGCTCGGAAAACTTCTGGAAAATACGCAAAAAAGCGGCTAAAAACCCCTTTTTGGGTTGTTTTTGGGCATTTTTTTCGGATTTTCTCCCTCAAAACTCCTTGCCAAAACGATTTTCGTGTGGTATACTGAAAAGGTGTGGAATACTTACCGTGCAACAAAGTCCGACAGTCGCGATAGGTTACGAAAAAAATTTTTGGGAAGAATCTGAGAAACGGAATGAAAAAGGAATGGTTTTTCGACTGCTACTGCGGACAGCAGTTTGCCGCGCTGATGGAAGACGGCAAGCTCGCGGAGTTTATCGCGGAAAAAAAGCAGAACGGCGTACTCGTCGGCAATATTTATAAAGGAAAGGTGACGAATATCCTTTCGGGTATGAACGCGGCGTTTATCAACTGCGGGCTCGCGCGAAATTGCTACCTTTCAATGGAAGAAGCGTACACGGACTATACCAAATACGACGGGAAAATGGGCTCTGCGCCCACCTTAAAAAACTTAAAAGAAGGGGACGAAATTCTCGTCCAGATCGCAAAGCCCCCGCGCGGGGCGAAGGGCGCGAAGGTCACCACCAACCTCTCGTTCGTAGGGAAACGTATGATCTATCTGCCCAACACCGATTTTTTGGGGATCTCCCGCAAGATCACCGACGAAACGGTGCGCGAAGAGCTTTTAGAGCGGGCGAACAAAATGCGCGAACACGCGGGCGAGGGATATATCGTACGCACGCAAGCGCCTTTTGCAAATCATAAACAACTCAAAGCGGAAGCGGCGTATTTGAAAAAACTCCACCGCTTAATGCAAGAAACGGCGAAAACCGCCGCGGTAGGCGATCTTTTATATAGCGACGACGACCTGCCCGCACGGGTAATGCGCGACAGCTTGGGCGACGAGATCACCGCGATGCGGGTGGGAAGCGAGGACTTATATAAAAAGCTTTTAAAGCTCGTACGTCTGCGCGGAGATATCCCCGAACGCAAGCTGATTTTGCACGGCGGCAACCGCTCTATGATGCGGGAATACGGTATTTTTTCGCTCGCCTTGGAGGCGGCGCAACCCACCGTCGCGCTCGAAAACGGCGGCTATCTCGTGATCGATCACACCGAGGCGCTCACCGTCGTGGACGTGAACTCGGGGGGCTGTATCGGCGATAAAAATTTAGAGGATACCGTGTTCAAGGTCAACCTTTTGGCGGCGCGGGAGATCGCAAGGCAGGTACGGCTGCGTAATATCGGCGGGATCATCGTGGTTGACTTTATCGATATGGTGAACGAGGAACACAAAGCGGCGGTCACCGAAGAGCTGGAACGCCACCTCGAACGGGATAAAGCCAAGTGCAAGGTGCTCCCTATGAGCGAGCTTTGCTTAACGCAATTCACCCGCAAGCGGGTGGGCAACGAGCTGATCGAATACCTCGTGAAGCCCTGCCCATACTGCGCGGGCAACGGGCACGTGACGGGGGACGTATTCGTTTTGGCGGGAATACGCGACGATCTTTTGGACTGTTTCGCGGGCGGCAACCGCGCGGCGATCGTGCATTTGAACGAAAAGATCGCGCACAAGATCCTCGAAGAAGAGGTATTCACGGAAGAACTGAAAACGCATTGGAAGGACAAGCGGGTCTACCTCGTTCCGCACAAGACCTACCGCGACGATTATTTCACCGTCCGCGGCGACAATTCGAGTATTTTGACCCTTCCCGACAACGCGAAACTGTTATATTAAACACAAAACGCAGACGAGCTTTTCGTCTGCGTTTTTTATTGAAACGACCGTACCGTGTACGAGTTGAATCACAAATATTCCTTTAATTTTCTCTCGAATCCCTCTTCGAGTTCGATAAATTCGTTTAACAGCGCCCACACCTCGTCGTCGCCGACCTCGGAAGCGTCGCTCGCGCTGGATTTTAAAGCGGTGATCCCCATCACCGTGCCTTGCACCATCATTTCCGCGATATGGCTGCGGCTTCCGTCCTTCATCGCGTTCATTTTGATCGACCCCCACATCATCGCCTTTTTGATAGGGTTAGGTTCTTTGAGCTCGATCCCCTTATTCTTTGCGATCACGGACGCGCGCGCCGAAATACGCTCGTATTCCTCGTGCTGGCGCAAAATTTCCTGCTTTAATTCCTCGTCGCCCGTTTCGGGCAAGATATTCGAAATAGACTGCAACGCAAGCTGACTGTTTCGGTAGATCTCCGCGAGGATCTCCTCGCTTTTTTTATAGTTTTTTTCCATAAAACCCTCCTTTTTCCTTATTATCTTCCAAAAAAGAAGGTTTCATACTAAGCCTACGGGACTTTTCCTCCAAATTTTCCCGAAAAATCTGAAAAAATCCTTCAAAAACGGTTGACGAACCCTTTTTAAATGTGGTATAGTAATAGTCGAGCCGATAGAAACGGGCTATTTTAAGCTGTCTTTTTTAGAAAAGGCACGCCTTGGAATTTCTTCGAGACTGGAAAGAGGAGGTAAAAAATCTTATGTACGCTATCATCGATAACGGGAACAAGCAATACAAGGTTGCGGAAGGCGACGTTGTAAGAGTGGAAAAGCTCGCTGCAAAAGAAGGCGAAGAAGTTTGCTTCAAAGTCCTTATGGTTTCCGACGATAACGGGATCAAAACGGGCGCGGAAGTTGCGTCTGCGAAGGTCACGGCAACCGTCGTAAAGCAGGACAAAGCGAAGAAGATCATCGTTTTCAAGTATAAAGCGAAGAAGAACGAACGTAAGAAGCAGGGTCACAGACAGCCCTTCACCGCAGTTAAGATCGAAAAGATCACGCTGTAAGCTCTCGCCCGAAAGGCGATCAAAAATTCGAAATAAGGAGAAATAAAAATGATTTTTATCAGTTTATTCGCTCATAAAAAAGGTACGGGTTCCTCCCACAACGGGCGCGACAGCGAAGCGAAAAGACTCGGTTGCAAGAGAAGCGACGGTCAAAGCGTTCTCGCGGGCAATATTCTCGTTCGCCAGAGAGGTACGAAGATCCATCCCGGTACGAACGTAGGCATCGGCAAAGACGACACGCTTTTTGCGTTGGTTGACGGCGTCGTTCGCTACGAAAGAATGGGCAAAGACAAGAAAAAAGCAAGCGTTTATCCCGTAGAAGCAAAAGCGGAATAAGCCAAACCAAAAAACCAAAAGGTTTACCGAATCCGGTAAACCTTTTTTTCGTTAATTTTTTCACTTCGTGAAAAGTGAAGTTTGACTTACAGTCAAGTGAAATTTTTGCTAACGCAAAAGTGAATTTGCTTCGCAGTTGCGGTAAGATTTTTACCATAACTTGCGCCACAGGCGCAAAGTTCACTTTCGGCATAAGCCGAAAAATTCACTCTTTTTTCCTTTTATCCTCGTGCGCCGTCGGCGTTGCAAGCGCGGTTTTATAATCCGTATACGTCACGAACCCCGCCTTTGCTTTGCTCGGCTTTTTCACGAACTTTTTCAAGCAATAATCCACGGGAATTTTATCCCCGCCCCGTCCGTCCGAATAATACGCGCAAACTTCGGCGGCGAACTTCACCACTTCGTCGGGTACTTTTCTCCCGTCCGTCGCCACGATCACGTGCGAGGAATGGTATTTTTGGGTATGCAACCAAAGATCGTTTGGCTCGGCGAGTCGCAAAAGCCTATCGTTTTGCAGGTTGTTCCGCCCCGCAAAAATGCGGAAGCCCCCGAATTCAAAGGCGCGGAAGGGAATTTCCTCTTTCTTTCTCCCGTCTTTCTTTTGAGGCGGCAGTTTCAAAAGCCCTGCGAGCGCGAGCTCCGCTTCGATCTCCTTTAAATCCTCTTCCGTTTCCGAAAGCGCGATCGAGGAGAGAACGCTATCCAGATACTCCGCTTCTCCAAGCTCCGTTTTCAATCGCGGCTCTAAGATCTCCTTCGCGCGTTTTTGTTTGTTATACGCCTTGAAATATTTCTGCGCGTTTTGGGCAGGCGAAAGGGTATCGTCCAGCTCGATTTTCAGCGTTTCATCTCCCCCCGTATACCAGTTTTCCACCTCAACGCGTTTCATACCCTTTTCCACTCGATACAAATTCGCCGTTAAAAGCTCGCCCTTGACGCGGTTCTCTTCCGCGCCGTCCGCTTCGCGGAGCTTTTCCCGCGTTTCGCGGATATGCTTTTCGAGCTTCTTTTTCTGCGCCTTCGCCGCGCTTTCCAGCTTCCGCTTTTTGCCCTCAAAGCCTTTCTTGGTTTCCCGCGCCGTGTAGAATTCGTCCTCCGCCTTGCAAAGCGAGGGCATCATTCTCCCGCCCTTTACGTAGAAATCAAAGTAATCCACCGCCTTGCCGTTCGAATCGAACAGAATACAAGGCGACGAGGGATACTGCAAGCAAAAATCCCGAAGGAAGGGGGGCAGGGTCGAGATGAACTCGGTTTTAAGCGTAAATTCGTCCGTAAATATCCCCTGTTTTTCTAGGAATATCCCCACCGCTTCCCGCGCGGTGCTCGGCGCAAATCCCGCGAGGTTTTCGAACAAAAACTGTCCAAGCGTTTGCTTATCGCAACCCTCGCGAAGCGCGAAAAAAGGCGCAAGGCGTTCGCGCACGGCGTTTTCGTCCAAGGGCGAAGCCTTTTCCTGCGGAGCGGGATATTCGTATTTTGCGCCCGCAAACAACACGCGCCGTAGATCGCTTTCGAGCGTCGTGGTTTTCAGCGCGCCGAGAATACTCGCCCCCTCCGTAAGGACGATATTGGAATACTTCCCCATCAACTCGCACCGAAGCACGCGCTCGCACTCGGAAAAATCGCTTGAACAATGGAGCGTGATCTCGATAATGCGCTCGAATTCGTGCTGGCGCACGGATAAAATTTCCGCGCCCTGCAAATGCTTGCGAAGCAGCATACAAAAATTCGGCGCTTTAAGCGCGGGCGGTTTTTCGACCGCAGACAAACAAACGCGCGCGTTCGAAGCGTTTGCGCTCAGAATAAGTTTCACCGTCGATTTTCCGGTGTATATAATAAAGGTAAGCTCGTCCTTATCGACCTGCGAGATTCGATTGATCTTCCCGCCGACCAAAAAGGTATTCAGTTCCCGCGCCAAGCGTCGGATATGATAAGCGTCCTGCGGCATACGCGCCTCCTTTGTTAAGGTATATTGCCTAAATAAATTTTGGAAGTTCGGAAACTCCCTAATAAGGGTCAAGGGGATTATCCCCTTGCGGATTGTAAAGGCAGAGCCTTTACGACCCTCTGTCAAGAGCCGCCGTCAGGCGGAAGAAAGTACCCATAATAGGAAAACGAAGCTTTCCGTCCCCGCGGCAACGCCGCGTATTCGCCTCACGGCGAAAGACGCAACCTATCGGTTGCTTTTAGGAGTCGGAGAACGGAGGGGCTTCGCCCCTTCCAACCCCACGAGGAACTGAGTTCCTCGACTTCCCGTAAGGGACAACGCCCCTTACCCCTTTTTAGGGGGCTTTTCCAAGAATTTTTCGTCCTTTCAATAAATTATAGCGTAAATTTCGAAATTTGTAAACAAAAACGCTTTCTTTTCTTTGATAAATATGGTAAAATGTAGCTTGCGGGATAAAAAATTTCCCGCGCAAGCACAAAAAACAGTAAATATTATTCAGGAGAACGAATACTATGAAGTACACCACCAAAGCGGCGGAAAAAAGCGCCGTTAAAATCACCATCAAGTTCGACGGCGAAGAATGGAAGGCGGCGCTCAATAAAGCTTACCTTCAAAATAAAAACAGATTTGCCGTCAACGGATTCCGTAAGGGCAAAGCGCCCAGAAACGTGATCGAACACGCGTACGGCAAAGGCGTGTTCTACGAAGACGCGCTCAACCTCCTTTTCAACGAGAACTACGGCACGATCCTCGACAAGAACGCGAAGAAATTCACCGTCGTCGGCGATCCCGAGCTCTCCGTGGAAAAGCTCGAAGAGGATGAAATCGTCCTCGCAGCGGTCGTACCCGTGAAACCGGAGGTAAAAATTTCCTCTTATAAAGGTATGAAAATCCAAGAGTTCGCGTATACTGTTAAGGACGAGGAAATCGACGCGGAGGTCACCCGCCTTCTCGAAAGAAACGCGCGCAAGGTCGCAGTCGAAGGCAGAGCGGCTGAAAACGGCGATATCGCGAATATCGACTTCGTCGGTACGGTTGACGGCGTGAAGTTCGACGGCGGCGAAGCGCAGGGCTTCGATCTTACCCTCGGTAGCGGTCAGTTTATCCCCGGCTTCGAAGAACAGGTCGTGGGAATGAATATCGGCGAGGAAAAGGACGTAAACGTCACCTTCCCCGAAAACTATCAAGCGGCGGAGCTCAAAGGCAAAGACGCCGTGTTCGCGGTCAAGCTCAACTCCTTGCAGGGCAAAGAGCTTCCCGAACTCACCGACGAATTTATCAAGGACGCTACGGGCAGCGAAACGATCGAGGAATACAAGGCAAAAACCAAGGAACGCCTTGAAAAGCAAGCGGAACGCAGAGCCAACGACGCGACGGAGAACAGCATCTTAGACGCGATCGCGGCGAACACGGAAGTGGAGATCCCGCAAGCAATGATCGAAAGAGAGATCGACGGGCTCGTGCAAAAGTTCGAATATCAGTTGATGTATCAGGGCTTGAAGCTTCAAGAGTACCTTGATTTCCTCAAAGTCACGAACGCTGATTTCAGAAAGCAGTATCAAGAACAGGCTACGAAGAACGTGAAGAGCCAGCTCATCATTTCCGAGCTGATCAAAGCGGAAAATATCGAGGCGACGGAAGAAGAAGTAGACGCGAAGGTCGCAGAGCAAGCGGCGTCCGTCGAAAAATCCGTCGAGGAATACAAGAAGGGTATGGATCCCCGTCAGTTCGACTACATCCGCAGCGATATCGTGATCACGAAGCTCTTTAAGTTCCTCAAAGAAAACAACGAAATGTACGTGGAGGAATCCAAATAATGGAAGAAAGAAACGTTCTCGTTCCCTACGTGGTAGAACGTACTTCGACGGGCGAACGCTCGTATGATTTATACTCCCGCTTACTCGAAGATCGCATTATCTTTTTAAGCGGGGAGATCAACGACGCAGTTGCCAACACCGTCGTGGCGCAGCTGATCTACCTCGAAGGCAAAGACCCGACGAAGGATATCAATTTATATATCAACTCCCCCGGCGGGTCGGTCACGGCGGGTATGGCGATCTACGACACGATGAACTATATCAAGTGCGACGTATCGACGATCTGCATCGGGCTTGCCGCGAGTATGGGCGCGTTCCTTTTATCGAGCGGCGCGCGAGGCAAGCGCTACGCGCTCCCCAACTCGGAAATTATGATCCACCAGCCCTTGGGCGGCGCGCAAGGTCAAGCGAGCGACATTAAGATCCAAGCGGAGCATATTTTGCGCACGAAAGCGAAAATGAACCGTATTTTGTCCGAGAACACGGGCAGAGATCTCGCCACGATCGAACGCGATACGGACAGAGATAACTATATGTCCGCGGAAGAAGCGCGTATCTACGGTTTGATCGACAGGGTATTTATCAGAAGATAATCCCCTGCCCCGACCAAGGCAATACACCCGACGCGCAAAGCCCACGCTTTGCGCGCTATATTTTTAAAAAACGGAGAACAGTAAATGGCAAACAACGAACAGCATTGTTCCTTTTGCGGAAAGTCCAAGGCGCAATCCAAAAGCCTGATCGCAGGGCCGGACGGCGTGTTTATCTGCGACGATTGCGTGGAGATCTGCAAGTCGATGATCGACGAAATGCAGGACTCGCCCTCTGCGGATGCCCAAGTGCCTTTAAAAAAACCCGCCGAACTCAAAGAGGAACTCGATAAATATATCGTCGGTCAGGACAAAGCAAAGCGCGTTCTGTCCGTCGCGGTCTATAATCATTATAAACGCATCAACGCCCTCAAAGGCGCGTCTAAAAAGGACGACGACGGCGTGGAGATCGAAAAGAGCAACGTGCTCTTGTTAGGTCCTACGGGCAGCGGTAAAACCCTGCTCGCAAGAACGCTCGCAAAGATCCTCAACGTACCGTTCGCTACCGCGGACGCAACTACGCTTACCGAAGCGGGTTACGTCGGCGAGGACGTCGAAAATATCCTGTTAAAGCTCATTCAAAACGCCGATTACGACGTGGAAAGAGCGCAACGCGGTATTATTTATATCGACGAGATCGACAAGATTTCCCGAAAGAGCGAAAACGTTTCCATCACCCGCGACGTTTCGGGCGAAGGGGTACAGCAAGCGCTTCTTAAAATTATCGAAAGCACGGTGGCTTCCGTGCCCCCGCAGGGCGGCAGAAAGCACCCCAACCAAGAATGTCTGCGCCTCGATACTACGAATATCCTCTTTATTTGCGGCGGGGCGTTCGTGGGGCTGGATAAGATCGTATCTTCGAGAAAGGATGATACCACGCTCGGCTTCGGCGGTAAAGTCAAGCTCGGCGAAAACGAGGCGGACTATTCCGTTTTGGACGACGTGAAGCCCCAAGACCTCACGAAATTCGGGCTTATCCCCGAATTCGTCGGCAGACTTCCTATCGTGGTCAACCTCGACCCGCTCGGCGAGGACGCGCTCGTGAAGATCCTCACCGAACCCAAGAACGCGATCATTAAACAGTATCAAAAACTGATCGGGTTCGACGGCGTGAAGCTCACGATCGAGGACGAGGCGGTACGCGAGATCGCACAGACGGCGATCCGTTTAAAGACGGGCGCGCGCGGGCTTCGGACGATCATTGAAGGGGTAATGACGGAAGTGATGTATAAGATCCCTTCGGAAGAGAACGTAGAAGAAGTGATCGTGACGAAAGAATGTCTGACGGACGGCAAAGCGCCGACGATCGTTTACAAGCAAACGGCGTAAGGATAGAAAACCTCCTCGCGGTTGACGGGAAGTCGAGAAACTCAGTTTCTCGTGGGGTGCAGGGGCAAAGCCCCGCATTTATCGGACTTAGAAAAGCAAAACGAAGTTTTGCGCCTTTCGCCGTGAGGCGATCACGCGGCATAGCCGCGGGGACGAAAAGCTTGCGCTTTTCTTTTACGGGTACTTGATTCCGCCTAACGGCGGCTCTTGACAGAGAGTCGTAAAGGCTCTGCCTTTACAATCCGCAAGGGGATTATCCCCTTGACCCTTATTAGGGCGTTTCTGGACTTCCAAACTTAACCTTATACTAAAACAAAAAAGTGGCTTAATAGCCACTTTTTTATTGCTCTTCCTCTTCTTCATAATTATCCAAAATCATAAACAGAAAATACAATACGACCGCTAAAAGCAACGGAATGAAAAAACAGGAGGAAGTTTTCGCGTTACCCATTATTCCAAAAAAAGTACAACAAAACGTTCCTATCAAGAAAAAAATCAACGCTTTACGCATACTTATTCTCATTCCTTTTAATTCTCCCTCAAACATTGAATTGAAACAAAAATAAGTACTTACTATATTACAAACAAAAAAGGAAAGCACTACTATATTGCAATTTGACAATCCTACACTTAAATAATTGAAAATCGTTTTTTCGTCGTAAAAAGGCAAGAAAAAACTAACTATTAAACTAATCAATAAAGCCGTATTGATTATTATCAATTTAACAAACGCCCAAAAATATTTTCTCATCGCTTTACTCATACTTAAAATATCTCCATAGATATATTTTTATAAAGTATATCATAATTATGATATAATGTCAAGTATGATAAAGGTAACTCTTTCAGAAAATTTAAAATTATTAATGAAAGAAAATTCTCTTACGCAAGAGCAACTCTCTAAGCGCATCGGAATATCCCAAAGCGCTATCAGCGCGTGGCTCGCGGGGAAGAAAGAACCGAAAATAATTAGCTTATGGAAGCTTGCCGACGAGTTTAACATAACCATCGACGAACTTTTAGGCAGAGAATCCTTTTAACGAAACGAAAAAAGAAGCGACTTGATCAAGTCGCTTCTTTTTTATTACTCGCAATCTTCGATTGCCTATACGCCTTTCGGCGTAAGGGCGCAACCTATCGGTTGCTTGTTGGGGGCATAGGACGCGAGGGCTCTGCCCTCAACCTCCCGCAAGGGGCAACGCCCCTTGACCCTTACTTTCTTAGAGTCTGTTGTATTTATTAAGTACTGCGTCTACGGTAGAGTCGCTCGTCACGATATTGTAGTGATCTGTACCGTGCGAATCGATCGTCACGTTGAACACCAAAACTTCGTTTTCTTTCATTCCCGCAGGACGGTTTACAGGCTGTAAAACCGCGTAGAACTTACCTGCGTATACGACTACGCCGTATTCTTTAAATACGACTTCCGAACCGTCGTTTGCATACAACGTAAGTCTGCTCGTACCGTCGAATTTCACGCCGTCGCCGATGCCCTTGTTGATCGCGCTCGAAGACGCGCTGTTGCCCTTGATCTTACCGCTCATCTTTTTAGAAAAATTCTTCACGGTTTTACCAAGACGTCTTGCCCCTTCGCCTGCTGCGCTCAAAATCTTCAAAACCAAACCGAGCGCGCCTAACGCAACCGCCGCAACCGCGATCAAAACGCCCGCGATCATAATCCCTTGCACGTCGCTAAAAATGCCCGCAACGACGAACGCAACCACGCCCACGATAATTAGTTTGAGCCAATGTTCCTTCAACTTATCTACCATAAATTTCTCCTCCCGCGTTTCAAAACGCAATTTTATTTACTTCTATTATTATACTATGAAAGAGTATGTTTTGTCAAGAATTTGAACGCAACTTTTGTAAAGGTTTTTAACCCTGACGCCAAAATTTTAATCCGCGTAGGCGCCGGTCACCGCCTCGTAGTCCTCTTTCGTGATCTCGCCCGCCTCCAAAAGGGTTTCCGCGTACGATCTTTCCCGCGTTTTGCCGAAATATTCGTCCGTTTTCCCGTTTCTGATCAGCTTCAAAAGCCAAGTAAAGAAAATACGAAGATCCGCGCCCAGTCCGCCGCGAAGCGCGTAACGCTTATCCGAAGCGAGCATTTCCGCATAGTCGGTATCCTGATCGCCCGAAACGACGAGGGGATTGATCAGCCCCGCACGGCATACAAACCGCGCTTCGTCCTCTTCGTCGAGGAATTCCGCGTCCACCTCCGAAATCGGCTTTACGCCGATAAAGGCAAGCCGTCCGCAAAGGATATCCACAAGGGCGGGAA
Organism: Clostridia bacterium; assembly: GCA_017471945.1. Taxonomy (GTDB): domain Bacteria; phylum Bacillota; class Clostridia; order Christensenellales; family Borkfalkiaceae; genus Scatosoma. Next base: position 25,307 of record JAFURH010000039.1, read on the forward strand.
GTTTATAAAACCCCGTCTTTTTAAGAAATTTCCCGTACGACCCGAGGGTATCGCCGTCCTCGTCCTCGTAGCGGAAGGTGCGACGATACGCCGTCTTTCCCTTTTTGCCGACGAAGGGCGTTTTTTGGAGAAGTGAAAGCCCAACGCCCGCCCGTTTTTTAAAGCTTTTCCCGCGCAAAACGATCACGAGGAAAAACGGGGAAGTCACGATCAGACAGATCAGCGCGGCGAAAAAATCGATCACGCGCTTAAAAAACCAACGGTAGGTGATCGCCACGACGGCGATAAACGCCGCGATATCGAATAAAACGAACGCCAACACGCCGTACCATTCGCTCAAAAATTCTTTCATTCTTCGCCTCCGTCCCCGTCCGTTTCGTCAAATTCGCCGTTTTGCTTGCGTTCGGCGGTCTCTATAATTTCGCCGATTTTTTGGAGTATTTTTTCTTTTCCGAAGCCCGTTTCGCTGCTTGTTGCGATCAGGTTTCCTTCCCCTAAGTAGGTTTTGGCGGCGATCGTTTTGATCTGCTCTTTGAGCTTCATTTTCGAAAGCTTGTCCGCCTTGGTCAACACGAGGGTAAAGGGCAGGATATGATAGTGCAGAAATTCGAGCATCTGCCCGTCGTCCTCGGTGGGATTATGACGCGAGTCCGCGAGCATAAACACGTGCGCGATATTCTCTTTATTCTTAAAAAAATCGTCGAGCGTTTTCGCCCATTTCTGTTTTTCGGCTTTGGAAACCCGCGCAAAACCGTACCCTGGCAGGTCGGCAAGGATAAAATCCCCGAAATCGAAATAATTCACGAGCCGCGTTCTGCCCGGCTCGCTACTCGTTTTCGCAAGCTTTTTACGGTTCGCGAGCATATTGATAAACGAGCTTTTCCCGACGTTGGATTTCCCGCACACGGCGATCATCGGTTTTTCGGGCGTGATAAACTGCTTCGCCGTCGCCGCGCTGGTAATAAACGTCGCGTTTTTGATTACGACCTCTTTCATTTTCTCTCTCCTTTATATAGTAAGGGTCGAGGGGATAATCCCCTCGCGGATTGTAAAGGCAGAGCCTTTACGACCCTCTGTCAAGAGCCGCCGTTAGGCGGAACAAGTACCCATAAAAGAAAAACGCAAGCTTTTCGTCCCCGCGGCTATGCCGCGTGATCGCCTCACGGCGAAAGGCGCAAAACTGCGTTTTGCTTTATTGAGTCCGAGAACGCGGGGCGTTGCCCCACACCCCACCAGAAACTGAGTTTCTGGACTTCCAACCGTAGGGGCAACGCCCCTTGACCTTTGGCTCTTAGTCCTTAGTTCTCAACACCGCACGCCGTCGTGCGAGCCAACTTCGGAAAGGGGAAGCACGGGCGGTTTTTTGGGCGTTCTACGCGAAGATTTACCCCCGTCCGCGGGCTTTTCCGCTTCTCGAAGCGCCAAACGGAACACTTCTTCTACGCCCGTTACGGGTACGAACGCAATATCTTTTCTCACCGATTCGGGGATCTCTTCGATATCTTTTTTGTTTTCCGCGGGCATAATCACCGTCTTGATCCCGATCCGCCTCGCGGCAAGGGATTTTTCCTTTAACCCGCCGATCGGCAACACCTTTCCGCGCAAGGTGATCTCGCCCGTCATCGCGACATCTCTGCGGACCTTTCTGCCCGTGAACGCCGACAGGATCGCCGTCGCCATCGTTACGCCCGCGCTCGGCCCGTCCTTCGGGGTCGCGCCTTCGGGCACGTGGATATGCAGGTCGTTTTCTTCAAACGCTTGCTTGTTGATTCGGTATTCTTCCGCGTGCGCGCGGATATACGTGAGCGCGGCTTGCGCGGATTCTTTCATTACGTCGCCGAGCTTGCCCGTGAGTTTCACTTCACCTTTCCCGGGTACTAAGCAAGCCTCCACCGTCAAGGTCGTACCGCCGACCGCCGTCCACGCAAGACCCGTAACCGCGCCGACCTCTTCTTCTTTTCTCACCTCGTCGCCCGTAAAGCGGGGCGCGCCGAGAATTTCCAGCACCCGTTTTCTGTCTACTTTTTCAAACGGCTTGTCCTTTTCGTCCGCGTGCAACACGGCTATTTTTCGGATCACCGTACCGATCGTGCGCTCTAACGTTCTCACCCCTGCCTCGCGGGTATATCCCTCGATCACCGCGCGAAGTCCGTCCGCGGTGAACTTCGCTTGCCCGTCCGTAAGCCTGTTGGCTTTGAGCTGTTTGGGAACGAGGTAGCGCTTGGCGATCTCCGTCTTTTCTTCGAGCGTGTAGCCCGAAACTTCAATGATCTCCATACGGTCGCGCAAGGGGGCAGGTATGGTTTCAAGGCTGTTTGCCGTGGTCACGAAGAGCACCTTGCTGAGATCGTACGGCACTTCCAAATACCGATCGCGGAAGGTGTCGTTCTGTTCGGGATCGAGCACCTCCAAAAGCGCCGACGCGGGGTCGCCGCGCATATCCGACGAGATCTTGTCGATCTCGTCCAAAAGGAACACGGGATTGACCGTGCCCGCGTTTTTCATAGCGTAGATCACCCGCCCGGGCATCGCGCCGATATAGGTGCGGCGGTGTCCGCGGATCTCCGCTTCGTCCTTCACCCCGCCCAGGCTCATACGCACGAATTTCCGATTCAACGCGCGCGCGATCGAACGCGCGATACTCGTTTTGCCCACCCCCGGGGGGCCGACGAAGCACAAAACGGGCGCTTTCATTTCCCCCGTGAGCTTTAACACGGCGAGGTATTCGGTGATGCGTTCTTTGATCTTATCCAACCCGTAGTGATCGGCTTCGAGGATCTTCACGCAATCGGCAAGCTTTTGGGTGTCCTCGGTTTTTTCCGTCCAGGCAAGCTCCAAGATCTGATCGAGGTAGCCCGTGATCACGGTATACTCGGGCGAAGTGGAATTCATTTTCGAAAGCCTGTCGATTTCTTTTAAACATTTTTTCTCGACCTCTTCGGGCAGTCCTTTCGCCTTGATCTTTTCGCGGTATTCGTCCTCTTCTTTCCCGTCCTCGCCAAGCTCGGAATGAATGGCTTTGAGCTGTTCGCGCAGGAAATATTCCTTTTGCGATTTATCGATATTTTTTCTGACGGTCGTCGCGATCTTCTTTTCGATCTTGGAAATTTCCAGCTCGTCGTTCAAGCACCGCTCGAACAGCTTCAATCTCTCGACCGTCCTGCGTTCTTCCAAAATCGCCTGTTTGATATCCATTCTCACGCGCATAGCCGCCAAGATACAATCGATATACTCGTCTGCGTCCTGACAGTTTTCGTACTTTGCATACGTTTCCTTAGCGATCTTCCCGTCGGCGAGCAACACGTCCTTGACGAGCGCTTTTGCCGCGCGCAGATACGCTTCTTCGAGCACCTCGTCGCCGTGCACGGGGGCAAGCTCGTCGCAAACGGCGTAAAAACACCCGTCCTCAGCGGACACCGTCCGCGCTTTCGCGCGATACAAGCCCTCGGCGCTCACGCGCACGACCCCGCCGGGGAGTTGGGCGATCTGTTTGATTTTCGCCACGCACCCGACCGAGTACAGATCGGACGGCACGATTTCGTCCTTTTCGGTAACCTTTTGCGTGCAGATAAAGAGCAGTCTTTCCGCCGAAGCAGAAGCGCGTTCGACGGCTTTCAAGGTCATTTGTCTACCGACCTCGAAAGAGATGGTAACGCGCGGAAAGGCGACCTTACCCCGAAGGGGCACGGTCGGCAAAATATTCGTTCTTAAAATTTCTTTTTCCATAATTTTTTCCATATATTTATTATTACCCAAAACCCGTCCGTTTCAAACAGGCGAATACCCAAGGGTCGAGGGAAGTATTCCCTCGCTGTGACGGGAAGTCCAGAAACTCAGTTTCTGGCGGGTGTGGGCGGAGCCCACGAAAACAATGCCCAAAATAAGCAAAACGCAGTTTTGCGCCTTTCGCCGTGAGGCGAATTCGCGGCGTTGCCGCGGCGACGAAAAGCCAATGCTTTGCTTATAGGAGTCCGAGAATGCGGGGCGTTGCCCCTGCACCCCACCAGAAACTGAGTTTCTGGACTTCCGACCATAGGGGCAACGCCCCTTGACCCTTGCTTTCTATTTCCAAAGGCAATCGCTACTGAAAAACCTGTCCTCGCGGACAGGTTTTTTTCCTTACTCGGTTTTTGGTTCGGAATCGGAAGGCTTTTTCGCCGCGCCGTAGCCGTAATGCTCGTAGTGATAATAATTCTTGCGTTTCGTCTTTTTTCCGCCTTTATAGTCGTTGACGACGATACCTAAAATATTCACTTTCGCAAACGCCAGCTTGTTGAGCGCGTTCGCCATATCCGATACGTAAGACGCAAGATGTCTGCAAACGAGCGCCGCGCCGTCTACTATGGGCGCAAGCGCCAACGAGTCGGCAACCAATAAAACGGGGGGCGTGTCGTAGATCACGTAGTCGAATTTCGCTTTAAGAGTGTCCGAAAGCTCTTTCATTTTCGCGCTCTCTAAAATTTCGTAAGGGCGCGGCGAAACCGTTCCGCAAGGGATAATATATAAGTTTTCGTTATAGTTTGAAGGCTGGCAAACCTCGTCTAACGTCGCTTGTCCCGAAAGATAATCGGAAAGTCCGGGAACGTTTTTCAAGGCGAAGGATTTTCCCACGCGGCCTTTTCTGATATCCGCGTCCACAAGCACTACTTTCGCGTCCGATTGCGCGAACATCAAAGCAAGGTTGGAAGCCACCGTCGTTTTCCCGTCCTCGGGGAACGCCGAAGTCATCATAAACGCAACGCCTTCGTCGCCTTTTTTCGCCACCGATACGGAAATCGCCGCTTTCAAAGCGCGGAAGGACTCCGTGAGCGCGAAGGGGCTGTCCTCGTTTAAAAGATAGGTCGGGGCTTCGGGCAACGCCGCGCCGCCTACTTTTTTCAATCTTTTACTACGCATATTTTCGGAAATCTTGGAAAAAATACCCATTTTCACACCTCCGCCTTCGCGTCTTTTTCTTTTTTGTCGATGGACGGCAACACGCCGAGCACGGGTACGCCCAAACGCTTGGATACGCTCTCGTAATGGCGAAGCCTGTTATCCATTCTGTGCGCGATCACCACCACGATACAAGAGACCAAAAGCGCCGCCGCACCTAAAAGTATCGCGAACTTGATCGCTTGATCTTTCGCGTACCCCGCGTTGGTTAAATGCACTTCGTCGAGCACCGTCGTTTTCACGCAGTTGGTAAAATCGTAGCCGCTGGGAACGACCATATATTTTTCCACGTATTCGGGCACTTTGATCTCGACCGCACGCAACAGCTCTTCGGCAAACGCCTTATTCGCTTTCCCCGTCACGGAAATTTTTACGTAGATAAAACTCTTGGAAAGGCTGGATTCCCCGTCTTCCGTCGTCTTGGTATACGAGAAGGACACCGCGTCGTTGATTTTTCTGAGGAACGCCGCGTATCTTTGATTGATCGAGCCGTCCGCGTTCAAAATCTCCACCGCGGGCTTACTCGGCATTTCCTGCATAAGCTGCGCGGAAAAGGTCTCCGAAGAAAGCAGTTCGATCATATTTTTCATCACGTGCTCGCCGTACGCGCCGTACACGCCGTATTGACTTTCCGAATCGGGCGTTTCGCCTTCTTCGGGGTTTTTATCGGGATTTACGTAGAACACGGGGCTTACGCCGTAAGTATACACGTCTTTCGAATCCAAATACCCGTACAATCCGCCCGCAGTCGCGCCAAGCACGAGCACCAAAAGCAGAATGAGGATCTTAGACCAAAGCGCACGGAAAATATCGCCGAGGCTGAATTCCTCGTCCGCTTGGAAATCTTGCTTCATTTCTTCCATCTCATCTCTTCCTCTTTTCGAATTATTTTTCTTTCCGAGTCTAAAACTTCCCCACTCTCGGAAGGTTCTTTACATATTATATCACTTTCGAGAAATACTGTCAAGTTGAAAGAACGCGTTTTTTTAATTTACTTAAACAAGAACAGTTGCTATTTTTTGTGAATTATGCTATAATATTTTTTAAGAAGCTATCGGGAGGGCGAAATATGCAAACGCTTTTAAAAGAAACGAACGCATATCGGCTGTTAAAAGCCGAGCGCGATAAAAACCGTTTGCATCACGCCTATCTTCTCTTGCTCGACGATAAACGCAACCTTCGCGAAGCGGTGAAAATATTTGCAAAGCTCCTGTTTTTCTGCGAAGAAGCGGATACTCCCGAAAGGGCGAGGATATCCTCTTTGATCGACGGGGAAGTGTTTTCCGATTCTCTCGTGTTTCCGAAAACGGACAAAAAATTCACCGTCGCGGAAACGGAAGATATCTTGGAAGAAATTTCCTTAAAGCCGATAGAGGGCGGAAAAAAAGTTTTTCTCGTAGCCGATTTTGCCGAAGCGACGGCACAAGCGCAGAATAAACTTTTAAAGGTTCTGGAAGAACCGCCCGAAAACGTGTTTTTTCTCTTGGGCGCAACGAGCTCTTATCCCGTTCTTTCCACCGTGCTCTCGCGTACGGAAAAGCTGGAAATTTTACCGTTCACGGAAACGCAAGTCGGCGATTGCCTTCGGCGGTTATATAAGGACAAGCCTTTTACTCAAAGGGAACTTACGCTTTCCGCGGCGGCTTCGTCGGGGAGCGTGGGCACGGCGCAAAATATCCTCGACGGGGGGTATTATAAAGACCTGACTCAAAAGGCGTTCGAGCTTTGCTCGGCGGGGCTTTCTACCCTTCCGATCGCGGTGAAAAAGGCTTCGGATATCAAATATAAAAAGGAATTTTTGTCCTTTTTAAAGCTCGTATTCCGCGACGCGTTTTTATATAAAGCGGAAACGAAAGATTCGTCTTTTCGCTCGGTCGGGGAAAAATATTTCGTTCTTCCGACGGAACGGGACAAGGTCCGCGCAGTATCGGAAAACTATTCTTTATCCGCTTTATTATACGCGCAGGAAGCTTTGACGGAAGCGGAAAAGGAAGTGTTTTTCAACGCGAATTTCCCGCAATGCATCGAGATCGCGCTTTCGAAAATTCTTTGGAAAAACAAGTCTGTTTTATAATTCAACGCATACCTGGGTGGGTCGTTTTCCTACTCTTCACGTAAAAAACTCAAAAGGATTCTTTTATATATGGTACAAGTAGTCGTAATCAAATTCAAATCGGGCGGTAAGCTCTACTATTTCTCTCCGAAAAAGGGGGAAATCTACGAGCGGAATATGCCCGTTATCGTAGAAACGTCGAGAGGTCTTGAATACGCTTGGGTGGCTTATCCCGAACGTTCCGTTCCCGACGAAGAGGTCGTACAGCCCTTAAAACCGATCGTGCGGATCGCGACGGAAAAGGACAGGGAATTTTACGCCGCCTGTCAAGAAAAAAAGCCCTCTGCTATGCAGACTTGCCGGGAAAAGATCGCGGCGCGGGGCTTGGAAATGAAGCTCGTAGACTGCGAATTCGCGTTCGACGGAAGCAAGATCGTATTCTTCTTCACGTCCGCGGGCAGAGTGGATTTTCGCGAGCTAGTAAAAGACTTGGCTTCGGCGTTTAAAACCCGCATCGAGCTCCGCCAAGTCGGTACGCGCGACGAAACGAAATACCTCGGCGGTCTTGCGCCGTGCGGGCGCATTTGTTGCTGCGCGGGGAATATGCCCGAATTTAAAAAAGTCAGCATCAAAATGGCGAAAACGCAAGGCTTATCGTTAAACCCGGGCAAGATCAGCGGACTTTGCGGACGGTTGATGTGCTGTTTGAGCTACGAAAGCGATTATTACGCGGAGGCGTACAAAAAGATGCCCAAGCTCGGCTCGGAAGTCGGCACGCCCGAAGGCAGGGGCACGGTCGCTTCGGTTAATATGCTGAAAATGCAGGTCAAAGTCAAGATCGACGACAAGAACGGCGGACTTATCTTCAAGGACTTCCCGTTAGAGGACGTCAAATTCAAAAAAGGCAACCAACCCCAAAAAGACGAGGACGACGAAGCCGACGAAGAATAACGTAAAAAATCCCGTTCCTGACGACGGGATTTTTTTGATAGTTTAAAAAAATTAAGGTCAAGGGGCGTTGCCCCTTGCGGATTGTAAAGGCAGAGCCTTTACGACCCTCTGTCAAGAGCCGCCGTTAGGCGGAATCAAGTACCCATAAAAGAAAAGCGCAAGCTTTTCGTCTCCGCGGCTATGCCGCGTGCTCGCCTCACGGCGAAAGACGCAACCTATCGGTTGCTTATTTTGGGCATTGTATTCGTGGGCTCTGCCCACACCCGCGAGGGGATTATCCCCTCGACCCTTACTTAGTTTCTGGACTTCCTGTTTTTACAGCGGCGCTTTGCGTTCCTTGCCTTGACCTCTTGGGTATTTCGGCGGCGTGGGCTTTACCTTTTCGATCACCGCCAACGTGCGCTCGCCGTAGCTTTCGGGCAACGAGTATTCCAAAACACTTTTCGTTTTCGCGCCCAAGATCTTATACGCGCTTTCCGCTTCCTTGATCTCCGTTCTGTCCCCGCCTTTATAAGCGATAAACGAGCCGCCGACCTTCACAAACGGTAGGCAGTATTCCGACAACGTATTCATTCTCGCCACCGCCCGCGCCGTTACGTGATCGAAGCGTTCGCGGAAAGATTTTTCCTTCGCCGCGTCCTCCGCCCGAAGATTATAAATATTCATTTTCGAAAAACCTAATTTATCCACAACGACCTTTAAAAATTCGCATTTTTTTCCGACGCTTTCAAAAAGGGAAAAACTAAGGTCCTCTCTTAAAATTTTAAGTACCACGGAAGGAAACCCCGCGCCCGAGCCGATCTCCGCAACGCAAGCGTTTTTGGAAAACAAAAATTCTCCTGCCGCGCTGTCTAAAAAATGTTTATAAAACACTTCCTTTTCTTCCGTAATCGCGGTGAGATTATATTTTGCGTTATATTCGAGCAAAAGCGCGCGGAAAGCCTCGAAAAGCTCTTTTTTCTCTCCTCGTATTAAATTTTTATACCCTATTAGTCTTTCGTTCATATCCATACCGTTATTATAGCATATCTTTTCAAAGATAGCAATCGTTTTCCACTTTCTTTTCGGGAAAGTTCATAACTTTATCCACCTGTGGACAACTTTTGTGGACAAGTCGATTAAATTTATTTTTATACATTATTTTTTAATATTTATTCAAATAAAGAAAAAATGACGAAACGAATTCTTTCCACTTTTCCACAATCTTTCCACTTTTCTATCCACCGAAAAAGTAAGGGTTATAAACAGCGTTTTGGGTATCGATTTTATCATACGTGAAAAGGGATTCGACAAATTTCGCGCTCGGTTATCAACAATTCCACCGCCCCTACTAATACTACTATTATAATTCTTTTTAAATATAATAAAGACGGGAGCAAGCTTCCCGAAACCAAATCAAGGGTCAAGGGAAGTATTCCCTTAGCGGGAAGTCGAGAAACTCAGTAAGGGTCGAGGGGATAATCCCCTCGCGGGTGTGGGCAGAGCCCACGAACACGGACTCATTAAAGCAAAACAAAGTTTTGCGCCTTTCGCCGTGAGGCGAGCACGCGGCATAGCCGCGGAGACGAAAAGCTCACGCTTTTCTTTTAGGAGTCCGAGAATGCGGGGCGTTGCCCCTGCACCCCACAAGGAACTGAGTTCCTTGACTTCCCGATATAGGGGTAAACCTCGACCCTTACTGAGTTCCTTGACCTCCAAATTTTAATTATTCTTAAAAAACCCTGTCAGTAGGTTCTTGACAAATTCAAAAAGCGTGGTATAATAATAACTATGAAAAGTATTCCCGAACAATTAAAAATACATTCTACTCCGATTGCTTTAAAAGCCTGCGCGTTCACGGGACATAGGGAAATAGGCGAGGACCTTACGAGAGATTCCGTCAAAACCGCTATCGAAAATCTGATAAAAAAAGGTGTGAAAACCTTTTATAACGGCGCGGCAAAAGGGTTTGATCTTTTGAGTGCAGAGTGCGTTTTGGAACTGAAAAATACCTATCCCGATCTTAAATTGGTGCTCTGTATTCCCTATTACGGACAAGAAAAAGCGTACCTTGAAGAAGATAAAGAACGATATAAAACGTTGACGGAAAACTGCGATGAAAAAATCTTACTTTCCGAACGGTATTATAAAGGCTGTTTGCAAATGCGAAACCGATATATGTGCGACCGTTCGGACGCGCTAATCGCGTATTTGAAAAAAAATACGGGCGGTACGGCGTATACCGTGAAGTATTTTCAAAAAAACCGAAAAGGGGAAATAGTGTTTTTGTGAGGGAACTTTTCTTAAAATTTCCCTTAATATTCCTTTTAATCGGTTGCAAAAAAGGGAAAAATATGGTACAATAAAAAGGTAATTTAAATTCAACGAAACCCTAAGGAGAAAAGTGCTATGAAATTTATTTGCGAAGGAATTATCATCTCCGACGCGGCAATCACCGTTTCCAAAGCTTGCTCGGCGAAAACGACCAATCCCGTGCTCGAATGTATTAAGATTTCCGCGAAAAACGACGAGCTTACCCTCACCGCTTACGACGGCGAGATCTCGATCGAACAAAAGATAAAAGCAGAGGTTTTAGAGGAAGGCGAAGTTTGTGTAAACGGGAAATTTTTCTCCGATTTCGTAGGGAAAATTTCCGATAACGAAGTCGTCATTTCCGAAAACGAAAAAGGCATCAAGATCGGCTACGGCGATAACGAAACGTTTATGCAGGTGCTCCCTGCCGAGCAGTTCCCCAAAGTGGGCGGTGAACGCGGCGAGGAGTATTTCGAGCTCAAAGAATCCGAGTTTAAAAATCTGATCGCGAAAACCGCGTTTTGCTGCGCGACCGACGAGAGCAGACCTATTTTAAAAGGCTGTTTATTGGAAGCGAAAGAAGGTAAACTTTACGCGACCGCGCTCGACGGGTTCAGAATGGCGGTTTCCGAATGTGAAACGGCGGGCGGCAGCGGGGATATGAAGATCGTGTGCCCTGCAAGAACGCTCGTGGAAATTTCGCGTATGATGGAAGGCGGAGACGATCTTATCCGTCTTTACGTGAATAAAAATATGATGTCTTTGCAGATAAAAGAAACGCTTTTGAATTCGAGATTATACGTCGGCGAGTTCGTGAGAAAGGAAAATATCTATCCCGTGGAGTTCACCACGGAAGTCACCCTTTTAAAGGACGAGCTGATCCGTTCCATCGAAAGAGCTTCCATCGTCATTCGCGGGGATAAAAACAACCTCGTTTTGTTCGATATCAAAGCGAGCGGACTTATGATCACAGCAAATTCCGAAATGGGGAATTTTGCGGAAAGCGTTTCCGCCGTGCTTTCGGGGAAAGAACTTAAAATCGCGATGAACGGAAAATATATCCTCGACGCGCTGAAAGTGCTCGACGAGGACAAAGTAAAGCTTTCCTTCAATACCTCAATCTCCCCTTTCACCGTCGAAAACGAAACGGACAAAACCAGCTCGTATCTCGTGTTGCCCGTAAGGACGAGCGCACAGCAAAACGGCGATTGATTTGTTAAAGAAAAGTAAAAATTAAGGAAAAGAACCTTAAAAAGCTTTAAAATCGCTTGACGATAACAAGGAATTGAGTTATAATAACTTAGCGCGAATCTGCGGACAAGCGGTTTGAGCGAAAAATAACGAGAAAATAAAACGGGAAAAGACCGTAAAATTTAGGAGAAAAGAAATGAAAAGAACTTACCAACCCAAAAAAAGACAGAGAAGTAAAGTACACGGTTTCAGAAAGAGAATGGCGACGACTGCCGGAAGAAAGGTTCTTAAAAGACGCAGAGATAAAGGCAGAAAGAGATTGACCCACTAATCGGAAAAATCCGCTTTAAAAACGGTGAGATAAAAAACGACGAAGTTCCTTTCCTTGAAAAAATTTTTTAAGGAAAGGATTTGAATTTATTCTCTTTCCGCATCCGAAATCATAAGGAGGAAAGCAAGAATGCAATACGCAAGGCTTAAAAAACAAGCGGATTTTCAAAAGCTTTTTTCCTCCGGGAAAAGAGGCTTTTCCCCGTCTCTCACCCTTTTATACCGCCCGCACGCAGAACTTAGAATGGGCATCTCGATCGGGAAAAAACACGGCAAAGCGGTGGTGAGAAACCGAATTAAAAGGCTGATTCGGGAAGCGTTCCGCGAAGTCGAAGGAGAAATCAAAGGCACGTATTCTATCGTTTTAGTACCGAAGATCAGGGAAGAATATTCCTTTACTAAATTCAAAGACGATCTCAGATGGATAATACGCAAAGAAAAGCTTTAAATTTCGGTTTTTTCCGCTCTTTACTGCGGGAAAATTTCCGATATCTGAGAAAGAAAGTGTTTAAACCTTATCTAAGGGGTTTTTGTATGCGCGCGATCTTGTTTTATCAGCGCCGACTTTCAAAGCATACTTGTCTTTACCGCCCCACCTGCTCGCAGTATACCCTCGAAAGCATCAATAATAACGGCGTGATTTTGGGGATTTTATTAGGGGCGTTTAGAATACTTCGGTGTAATCCCTTTTCCAAAGGCGGATACGACCCCGCGCCCGAACGGTTCGGGTGGAAAAAATGGGTGATTTAAGAAAAGAGTGAAGTTTTTCACTCCGTGAAAAGTGAGTTTTAATAAATTAAGTGAATTTTTCACCCAAAGGGTAAAAGTGAACTTTGCGCCGATGGCGCAAGTAGAGGTATAAAGTTTTACCGCAACTGCGAAGCAAATTCACTTTCGCGAAGCGAAAAATTAACTTTTGCGAAAGCAAAAAATTAACTTTAAATATAATATTTGGAAATAACAAAGAATGCAATTATTTAATTTGATGGCGGAAACCATCACGATCTACGGGGAAACTTTTAACGTTTCCATCAACTGGATAGGGAAAATCATTCGCTGGCTCGTTAACGGCGCGGGCGTCGGCTTTGGTATTATTCTCTTTACCCTGATTTTGAAGCTGATCGTCCTTCCTTTCGATATCAAGCAACGCACCTCGATGCGCAAGCAGAATATCAAAATGAAAGAAAATAAGGATAAAATGGAAAAGCTGCAAAAGCAGTACGCGAACGACAAGGAGATGTATAACCAAAAGCTGATGGAAATGTATAAGGAAAACGGCATTTCTATGTTTTCCTCTTGCCTTCCTATGATCTTGTCGCTCGTCATCTTTATCGTCGCGATCAACGCGTTTAATTCCTATTCTCAATACGCCGCGATCGAGAACTATAATTTGATGGTAAACGCGTATACCACGCAGCTGACCGACTATACGGCGGAGATCAAAAACGAAAATATCACCGTCGGAAGCGACGAAAACGGCAACGAATACTACCTCGTGGACGAGGATAAAGAAGGCGTTTATATTTCCATTCGGGTGAAATACGACGAGGCGTATAAAGAAGATCCCGCCGCTTATATTTCCACGCTCGACAATATGAGCGAGATCAAGGAATTTTTGGTGAAAGAGGACGCGACCTACGCGGCGTTTAAAGACGAGGTAGATTCTCTCCTCGAAAAGAATAAAGAAAATACGGAATATACCAAAGGCGTGGCTTGCAAGAAAGTTCTCCAAGAGCGAGCGCAGGAAGCCGTTGAAAAGGAATACGACGAAGAAGTTTCGGGAAAAATGAGCTTCCTTTGGATCAAGAATATATGGCAGACGGACGCGGCGTACGCAAGCCCCGTTTTGAGCTTTTCGAAGTTCAAAGAGGCGGCGAAGCAGGAAGATTTCGTCAATTCGAAAGATAAAGAGATCAGCTTTTCGACTGTCAATAAGAATACGGACGCGTATAAAAAGGCGACGTATAACGAGGTCACGGCGAATTTGTCCGCCCATAAAAACGAGGCGAACGGGTATTTCGTTTTGATCGTGCTTTCGATCGGTACGATCCTTTTGCAACAATGGATCTCGATGCGTTCGCAAAAGGAACAGAATCAATTCTCGTCCGTAGACGGACAAGGCGCGTCCCAACAGAAAATGACGATGATCATTATGACGGTGATGTTCGCGATCTTCTCGTTTATGTACAGCGCGGCGTTCTCCATTTATATGATCGTGGGGAACTTGTGGTCGCTGGCGGAAACGGTTTCGATCAACAAGATCGTGGACGTGGTCGAAGCGAAAAAAGAAGAAAAGGCGATGCAGGCGAAATACAACAAGCGTTTCCCCGGTCGCGCCGCCGAGGATAAAAACGGCAAAAAGAAAGAGAAAAAGAACGAAAAAAGAAAATAACCCTCTATAAGGGATTTGGAGATTTCAGAAAATGAACTACACGGAATTTACGGGAAAGACGGTGGAAGAAGCTGTTGAAAACGGACTCAAAGAGCTTGGCATCACGCGTGAAAACGCGGATATCCGTATTTTGGAAGAAGGCAAGAAAAAGCTGTTCGGGTCGGTGAAGGCACGCGTGGAGATCGCGGCTAAAAATGCGGAAACGGCGACGGAAACGATCGAAAAGGAAGAAACCCAAACGGAAACGGTCGAAGAAAAGATCGTTGAATCGGCGGCAAACTCCACGGAAGGAATGACGGACGGCGAACGCGCGGTCGCGTTTTTGGACGGGCTTTTCGAAATTCTCCATATCACGGCGTGTACGGAGCTGGTTTCCGAAGGCGATAAGATCGAGATCAACGTCACGGCGGCGAACACGACTTCCATTATCGGTAAGCGCGGCGCGACGCTCGACGCGGTGCAAACGCTTGCGGGCGCGGTGGCGAACACGGGCAGAGACGATTATAAACGCGTGGTCGTAGACTGCGAAAACTACCGTGAAAACCGCGAAGCGACCTTGAAAAAGCTCGCGGAAAACCTTGCGGCGAAGGCGACGAGATTGGAAAAGAAGATCAAGCTCGAACCGATGAATCCTTACGAAAGACGCATTATTCATTCCGCACTTTCTCAGATCGAAGGGGTGTCCACGCAAAGCGAAGGCAAAGAGCCTAATCGTTATATCGTGGTGATTCCCGACAATCTTGCCGATCCCGAAGCGCCTGCGCTTTCCGCGCGTAACGACAGAGATCGCGGCGGCAGAGGCGGTCATTCCTCGCGCGGCGGATACGGTCGCGGCGGGTACGACAAAAAGCCCTATAATCGCGGCGGGTACAATAAGAAGCCGTATAACAACCGTCGTCGTGAAGGCGGTTCGAGTGAACAGACGGGCGGCACGACGATGAAAAAATCCGATTTCTTCGGCACGTTTTTGGGAAACAGCAAAGATAATCAAGACTAAACGGGATAGGAAATCCAAAAACTCAGTTTTTGGCGGATTGTAAAGGCAGAGCCTTTACGACCCTCTGTCAAGAGTCGCCGTAAGGCGAAAGAAAGTACCCTTAATAGGAAAACGAAGTTTTCCGTTCCTTTCGCCGTTGGCGATTGTGCAATCAAAGATTGCAAGATAACGCAACCTACGGTTGCTTAATTAAGTCCGATTATGCGGGGCGTTGCCCCTGCACCCTACAAGGGGATAATCCCCTTGACCCTTTATAAGAAATAAAAAATACGGAAGGTTTTCGGCAAACACTTCCGAATAAAAAAACCGAGGTACAATTTTATGCAAAAACTCTTTACGACCAAGCGGCTTTGCCGCGCGGGAGTTATCGCGGCTTTATACGTTGCGCTCACCTACGCCTTCGGCGGGTTATCCTTCGGCGGGTTTTTACAGATCCGACCGGCGGAAGCGCTTTGTATATTGCCTCTTTTTTATATCGAAGCGATTCCCGCGCTGTACGTGGGCTGTATGCTCTCCAACCTCACTTCCCCCTTTTTTCTTTACGACGTGTTTTTAGGCTCGCTTGCAACTCTTCTCGCGGCGATACTCTCGTACCTGGTAGGGGTATTTTTGAAAAAGCGGGGCTGGAAGCTCTTTCTCGGCGGGCTGTTTCCCGTGCTCGTGAACGCGTTCGTGATCCCGCTGATTATCGTGTTTTTATGCGGGGATACGGGGGGGAAAGAAACGCTCGTGGGCGCGTACTTTTTCTTCGTTGGTTCAATGCTCGTCACGCAGTCGCTTTGGGTGTACGGCTTAGGGATACCCCTGTATTTTGCGATTGAAAGATCAGAAAAACAACTCCGCGAATAAAGCGGAGTTGTTTTTTTACCTAATTTGGAAATCGTATAATCAGGGTCAAGGGGCGTTGCCCCTTGCGGATTGTAAAGGCAGAGCCTTTACGACCCTCTGTTAAGAGCCGCCGTTAGGCGGAATTGATGCTAAAATAAGAAACCGACGGGTTGCGCCTTTCGCCGTGAGGCGATCACGCGGCACAGCCGCGGAGACGAAAAGCTAACGCTTTTCTTATTTGGGTACTTTTTTTCGTGGGCTCTGCCCACACCCGCCGAAAACTGAGTTTTCGGACTTTCCAGATAGGGCAACGCCCCTTGATTCTGCCCTATAAAAGGGTTAGGAGATCACCCAAGTTAAGATATGGCTCAAAGGATTGTCGTGGAAAAGACCGCCAATGAATAACGTTTGGTCCATAAGCTCCGTGATTCCGAGTGACGAGAAAATAGACAGGATCGCAAGCACTACGCATACTAATAAACCGCCTTTGATAAAGCCGAGTACCGCCCCTAATAATGCGTTGAGCGCGCCTACGATAGGGATTAAAGAAATAACGCCGTTCAAAACCTTCACTAAAATTCTCAGAATAATTTTGCAAAGGAAGAACAAAACTACGCCGGCAATCAAACCGATAGCGAAAGACGCAATTTTGCCCCCCGTCACCATTGCAAGCGTTGTGCCGGCGGGAACGCTTTTACTTGCAAATTCGTCCACGAGCGCGTCTGCGATAAAGCTCGGCACGGAAACTTCTTTTAACGCTTCCTTAATGCCCGTTGCCGAAATGTCGATATTAAAGCCCGCAACGTCTTCCAGTTTGTTCGTGATCGCTTTGTCGATTACCCCTTCTAAGCCGAATAAACCGCCCGTTAGATCCGCGAATTGATCGGCGAGTGAGAATGCCACGACGAGCGCGATAATCGTCGTCAAAAATCCAAAAAGACCGCCGATAAAGCCTTTCTTTGCCCCGCCGAGGGTGAAAAACAGCAGCAGTACGACGGCAACGACGTCTAAAATATAAGCCATAAAAACCTCCTGAAAAGTGTGTTCGATATACTATATCCGTCTTGCTTGGGATTTATTCCTCGCGCGGGCGGGTATGAATTTTTTTTGAACTGTTTTTATTATAACATATTTTTTCGGATTGTTCAAGTATTTTAACAAAAAATTTTAAGGAAGTATGAAATATAAGAAAAAAGGCAATCATTGACGAGGAAGATTTTAAAAAAGCGAGGGAAAGAGATGGAGTACGCGTTTAACGTCTATAATAAATTCGCCGCGGACGGCGCGGCGATGTCCGTGCAGAAATTTTTGAGCGCGGCTTGGCAGCGCAGACAAGAAAGAGAGCAAACGGACGGGGCAGGTACGCGTTTAACGGGGTTGAACTCCTCTCCCGTCGTCGTGTGCGTAGGCAGCGATCTTGCGATCGGGGACTGCTTAGGTCCGATCACGGGCTCGATGTTGAAGCGAAAAACGCAAGGTCTTTCGACGTTTATCTACGGTACGCTCTCCGCGCCCGTGACGGCAAAAGAAATCAGATATATGCGGAAATTTTTAAAGGAAACGCATCCGAAAACGCCCGTGATCGCGGTGGACGCCGCCGTCGGCGGGGAAGGCGATATCGGACTCATCAAAATTTCCGATTCCCCTTTGCGCCCCGGCGCGGGCGCGAATAAAAACCTCGGCACGGTCGGGGATCTTTCGGTGATGGGGATCGTCGCGGAAAAGTCGGTGGCGAATTACGCGCTCTTGAACCAAACGCGGCTCAATCTCGTTTATAAAATGTCGGAAATCATCTCCGACGCGCTCGCGAATTTATTATATGAAAAACGCGTATAAAAAGTTATAAATTTATAATTGAATATTCTTTGCAAAACGAAAAAACGGGGGTCTGCCACGCTGCTTGTGGACAAACTC
Source organism: Clostridia bacterium (assembly GCA_017471945.1). Classification (GTDB taxonomy): domain Bacteria; phylum Bacillota; class Clostridia; order Christensenellales; family Borkfalkiaceae; genus Scatosoma. Next base: position 43,190 of record JAFURH010000039.1, read on the forward strand.
CCGTTTTCCACAAGTAAAAAATCAAAATTGTGGATAAAAACCCGCGCGAATCCCGTCGCAACGGGTCGGATATTGGATTTTTATGGAAAAAAGGGTCGAAATTTCAAAAAATTGTGGATAACCTATCCTCAAAGGCGCTTGTGGAGAAGTATTTTTTGAATAATTTATGTGGATAAGTGAGTAAAATGTGGAAAAAACAACGGATTTTTCAAGTAAAACCCCCGCTTTTTGGGCTTAGTTATCCCCAAACGTTTGTTTTGGTTGTGGATAAGTGGAGAAAATTCCGATTATGCAGGCTTGCATATTTGCATTTTCGGGGGATCATTCCCCTTGTTTTTCGGTCATAAATTTCCAGTAGCGAACGGGCATATACGCTTTCATTTGTCGGGTATTTTTGCGCTCGGGGATCGCCACTTGATTATAGTATTGCTTCCAAAGGCGGGAAAACCCGTCCTCTTGTTCGGTCAAGATGAGTTCGGCGTTTTTGGGCGTGGCGCACAGCCGCCAAGTTCGTCCGTCGTAGATACCCGCGACGTGGCGTTTGGTATCGTGAATGACGAACGCGACCGTTTTGAATCGGGAAACGAAATGCGGCATTAAAAGATCGACGATATCGTGATCGGGCGCGCAAGGGGCGTAAAATACCCCGCCTTGGGTTTCCTGAAACCGCAAAAAGCCTTTTAAGTTGTGGGTTTCCGCGCCGACCTTTTGTTGCAATTCGATCGCGCGGCGGGCGACGGGCTCGGACAGCCGTTCGCGGACGGGTACGCCGCCTTGCACGAGCAATCGGATATATTCGAACGCGATCTGTTCCTTTTCGTCGGAGAACGAGCGCAAGATACAATCGATTTCATACGGCGCGCGGGAATCGAGCGCGGCGAGTTTTTTGACCACGCGCGCGGCTTTCGCAGGGTCGGGGGTAACGTCGTGCCAAGAATCGCCGAGTCCCGTTTGGATATTCGGTTGAGAAAACAGGTAGGCGTTCCCGTCCTTCCACGCTTCGAACACCGCCGTGAAAAAACATTCGGGACTACCGTCAACGTAATATAAATTGCGCATAGGAGCTCCTTAGGGGGGGGGACGGTAAGGGTCAAGGGGCGTTGCCCCTTGCGGGTGTGGGCAGAGCCCACGAATACGGACTCATTAAAGCAAAACGCAGTTTTGCTTCCTTCGCCGAGAGGCGATCACGCGGCACAGCCGCGGGGACGGAAAACTTCGTTTCCCTTTTAGGGGTACTTAATTCCGCCTAACGGCGGCGACTGCCGTCGAGGCGCGGGGCGTTGCCCCACACCCCACGAGAAACTCAGTTTCTCGACTTCCGTTTAAGAGTATTTTTTTACAGCTGCCCCGTAAGTACGGCGAGGGCGTTTTGCGGTGTGGAACGGAGTAGGAATTTTTCCGCGTCTGCGGGCGGGAGCAGACCTTGGTCGAAAAGGTTGAGCTGTTCGGCTGAGTCCGTGCGCTCCGCGAGCATTAAACGGAATTTGACCGTTTCGGGATCGTCCGAACCGAAAAATTTCCCCGCGCACGTGATGAAATGCTTCGCGCGCTTTAATACGATCCGCATTTTTTGCAGGTGTTCGAAGGTGAGCGTGGCGTGCTTTCTCGCGCTTACGATCTTATACGCGCCCTTCGCACCGATTCCCGGCACGCGCAACAGCTCTTCTACGCTCGCTTTGTTCACTTCCACGGGGAAAAATTGCATATTTTTCAGCGCCCACGCGCACTTGGGGTCGTACTCCGTCGGTAGGTTTTCGTCCTCGGGCAAGATCTCTTCGGACGTGAAGCCGTAAAACCGCAACAGCCAGTCCGCCTGATACAAGCGGTGTTCGCGCAACAGCCCCGCCGTTTTGTCTGGCAGAAGCGGGTCTTGCACGACGGGGATATACGAGGAATAGTATACCCGCTTTAAATCGAATTTCCGATACATCGCTTGCGTGAGCCGCAAAATTTTTCCGTCCGTTTCGGGCGAAGCGCCTACGATCATCTGCGTGGTCTGCCCCGCGGGCAGGTATCTGCCTAAGCCTTTCATCTCGACCCTGCCCCCGCCTTTTTTGCGTTCGGCAAGGTACTGCGCCCGCCCTGCGGTCAGCTCGCCCATCGGCGTGAAAATGCTTTTTTTCGTCTTTTGCGGGGCTAAGAGTTTCAGGCTTTCTTCGGAAGGGAGTTCGACGTTGTAGCTCATTCTGTCCACGAGGTTTGCCGCCTTTTGCGTTAAGAGCTTGTCGGCGTGCGGTATCCCTTTTAAATGGATATAGCCGTTGAATTTATAGACCGTCCGAAGCAGAAGCACCGTCTTATATAAAAGCTCCATCGTGTAGTCGGGGTTACGGACGACCGCCGACGAGAGGAAAAGACCTTCTATGTAATTCCGCCGATAAAACCCCACGGTAAGTTCGCAGATCTCTTCGGGCGTGAGGCTCGCGCGCGGCACGTCCGCGCTACGGCGGTTGGGACAATATTTGCAGTCGAAAACGCAGTCGTTGCTCATTAAGATTTTAAGCAGGGAAATGCACCGCCCGTCGGCGGCAAACGAATGACAGATCCCCGCAAACGCCGCGTTGCCTAAGCCGTCCGCGGTATTTTTCCGCTTGGATCCCGACGAGGAACAGGACACGTCGTACTTCGCGCCGTCCGTTAAAATTTTCAATCTGTTTTCGTCGATCATTTTCCCCCTCCGCCTTTGAGTATCTCTTATTTTACCACCTTTCTTTATAAAAGTCAAACAAATGTTCGCATTTTTTAAAAGATTTTTTAAGCGGACGGCGAGTGAGGGGATTGGCGCGCTACGCGCGCAACGACGGGGCGCAACGACGGGGCGGAGAAGGTCGAATTAAGGCAGGTTTGTGAAGATTTTGTAAATATTCTGTACACGGGTCGGAAACGCTTGTAAAAGAAAAAAAATTATGGTAAAATAAAAGCCGTGAAACAATTTGCGGTTAAAAAGACTGCGGGTTGTTTATAAATAAAAAAGAATTTTTATAGAAGGAGTTTTGTTTTGAATAGAAAATCAAAGACGATAATGTGGATCGTCATTGCCGTGATCGCCGTGATTTTGGTCAGCATTTTAATGTCCGATATTATCGGCGCCGGTACGGAAATCGGGATAAACGAATTTATCGCGAAGATCAAGAGCGGGGAGATCACCACCGTGTATATCGACGCGTACGAAGCGACGGGCACGGCGGCAGGCGGGAAACAGTATACTGCAATCATTTCCAGTATTTACGATATGTCGGGCTACGAGAGCTTTATCAATTTGCTCGGCGGACCCGAGTCCCCGGTCGTCAACAGTATTTCCATCGAGCTTACCGACCCCAACGCGGGCAGTATCTGGTCGAGCCTGTTCCCTCTTATCGGCGTGGTGCTTGTGGCGCTCGTGTTCTGGTTTATTATGCGTTCTGCCGTCGGCGGCGGTGGAAAGGCTATGAATATCGGCAAAACCAAGGCGCACGTGCAGAGCAACTTAAAGGTCCGCTTTGCCGACGTGGCGGGCGCGGAAGAGGAAAAGGAAGAATTGCAGGAAGTCGTGGAGTTCTTGAAATCCCCGAAAAAATTCTCCGACCTCGGCGCGCGTATCCCTTCGGGCGTGTTGCTCGTAGGCCCTCCGGGCACGGGTAAGACGTTGTTTGCCAAAGCCGTAGCGGGCGAAGCGGGCGTGCCCTTCTTCTCCGTTTCGGGTTCGGATTTCGTAGAAATGTACGTGGGCGTGGGCGCGTCGCGCGTGCGCGATCTGTTCGATATGGCGAAAAAGAACCAGCCCTGTATCATCTTCGTGGACGAGATCGACGCGGTAGGCAGACGGCGCGGTGCGGGTCTTGGCGGCGGTCACGACGAACGCGAGCAGACCTTGAACCAGATCCTCGTACAGATGGACGGCTTCGAGTCCAACGAAGGCATTATCGTGATGGCGGCGACCAACCGTGCGGACATTCTCGACCCCGCGCTTCTCCGTCCCGGTCGATTCGACAGACAGATCAACGTGAACCTTCCCGACGTGAAGGGGCGCGAACAGATCTTGAAGGTCCACGCGAGAAACAAACCCATCGCACCCGACGTCAATTTCAAGACGGTGGCGCGTATCACGGCGGGATTTTCGGGCGCGGAGCTTGCCAACCTTTTGAACGAAGCGGCGATTTTGGCGGCGCGCGCCGGCAAAAAGCTGATCGGAAATTTAGAGCTTTACGACGGTATCAACAAAGTGTTGATGGGCCCGCAGAAGAAGAGCCGCGTGGTCACCGAATCGGATAAACGCTGTACGGCGTATCACGAAGCGGGTCACGCCGTGCTCGCGTGTCTTTGCAAGCATTGCGATCCCGTGCACGAGGTTTCCATCATTCCCCGCGGCAGAGCGGCGGGCTACACGATGACGAGGCCGGAAACGGACGACAACGACGTTTCGTATAATAAACTCATCGACAATATCTGTATGAGCCTTGGCGGGCGAGTTGCGGAAGAGCTTGTCATTAAAGATATTACGACGGGCGCGAGCGCGGACTTACAGCACGTTTCGAGCATAGCGAGAAGAATGGTCACGCAATGGGGTATGAGCGAGAAGCTCGGGCTCGTGGCGTACGATTCCGACCAGCCCGTGTTTATGGGTATGGAATACGGACATTCCGAGCGCACGTATTCGCAAGAAACGGCGAACGCGATCGACGACGAGATCCGTCGGCTGATCTCCTCGGCGCACGAGCGCGCGAGAAAGCTGTTGACGGAGAACCGTTCGATCCTCGACAATATGTCGCGCGTACTCGTAGAGAAAGAAACCATCTACACCGAAGAGGTCGCAATGCTTATGAAAGGCGCGAGCTATAAAGAGGTGATCGAGGCGATGGAAGGAAAAGAGAACGAACGCCGCGAAAACCCGTTCAAGACGGCGACCGAGCCTTCGCCCGAGCATATCGTGAAGGAATCGGAAGAAAAAGAAGCTACGGAAGAAAATAAAGACTAAAAAGCGCACGAAAGCTCCCCGAATCTTTTAAGGGGAGCTTTGCCTTAAAAGGGCAACGGATAGGAAGTCCAGAAACTCAGTTTCTGGCGGATTGTAAAGGCAGAGCCTTTACGGCCCTCTGTCAAGAGCCGCCGATAGGCGGAATAAAGTACCCATAATAGGAAAACGAAGTTTTCCGTTTCTTTCGCCTTTGGCGATTTTGCGGCTACGCCGCAAGATAGCGCAAAACTGCGTTTTGCTTTCCTAAGTCCGATAAATGCGGGGCTTTGCCCCTGCGCCCCACCAGAAACTGAGTTTCTGGACTTCCCGTCACTACGAGGGGATAATCCCCTCGACCCTTATTGGGAAATTCCTATAAGTCATAAAGGAGAAAAGAATGAGAAAGACGAAAAAGAACCGTCCGATAAGCCTCGATTACGAGGAGAAAACTATCCCTGTTCGGCTCGTGGATTGCCCGCGCGAGCCCGCCGACTACGAGGAAAAGGAATTGCGCACCAAAGCGGCGTATTTTTTATTAAACGGGCTACCCGTGTACGCGGTGAACGCCGTGGAGGGCAGGTATAAACTGCTCGCCGCAGAACGGGAATTTTGCGCGGCGATCGCCGCGGGATATACCGAAATTACCGCCCGCGTGTACCGCTTTGGAGAAAAACACGCGGAAATCTTTTCCCTGACCGAACGATTGAAAACGGAATCGCTCGGCGCGATGGAAGAGGCGTACTTAATGGAAAGGCTCGTCAAAGAGTATAAGCTCACGCAAGACGAGGTTGCGAATCTGATCGGGAAATCCCGCCCCGCCGTCGCAAACACGTTACGGCTTTTAACGCTCGCCCCCGAGGTGGTCGGTTTGGTGGAAAGCGGAAAGCTTTCGGCGGGTCACGCCCGCGCTTTGGTGAAGGTGGATAAGGACAAGCAGTACGCGTTCGCGCAGGAAGCGTTGAAGCGGGAATATTCGGTGAGGGAAATGGAACGCGCGGTGAAGGCGTTTTTGACCCCGCCTGAGATTTTAAAGCAGGAGCGCGACGCCCTGAAAGCGGCGAAAAGCGAGGAGCTCAAAGCGTTCGTAGAGCGTATGCGCGCGGTGTTCAGGACGAAGGTTTCGTTGATCGGGAACGACAAAAAGGGTCGAATTTATATCGATTATTATTCGGCGGAGGATTTATACAGGATCGAAGAATACCTCGACGTTTTGGAACGCTTCGGCGAGGAATAACGCAAGCGCCCTTTGACTTTTTCGGTCATTGCGAACGAAGTGAAACGCAAACAAAAAGCGTAAGCAAGTAGCCTACGCTTTTTTATTGTGGCGTTCACGTTTTTTGTTGACGAAGTAGAGCGCAAAGTCTACGCTTACGACTAAAAAGTTCAGGATATAAAGAGCGAGGACGTAATTCGCTTGTCCCGAAAGGATCTTGCCGAAGATCCCCGCGATATACCCCACAAGGATCGCCGCGATAAAAACGACGCTTTTGCCTTTCGTCGATTTCGAGGTCCAGCTTTTATACACCGAGATGGGCCACGAGATCCCGAAACAGATCAACATAATACATTCTAAAATACCTGCCATTTTTCTTTTACTCCTTTTTTTCTTTCTGATACTATTATACACTTGACAAAAGATATTGTAAAATATATAATTATTAAAGAATTGATAACTGAAAGTTATGGATAAGGAAAAGAAATGGATTTTTTGAAGTTAAAATATTTCCAGATCATTGCAAAACACGAGCACGTGACCAAGGCGGCGGAAGAGATCCATATCGCGCAACCCGCGCTCACGAAAACCGTGCGGCAGCTCGAAGAGGAGTTCGGCGTACCTTTGCTTTGCAAAAAGGGAAGAAATATCGCGTTGACGGCGTACGGGAAATTTTTAAAAGGCAAACTTGACGAGGCGTTTCCGATTTTGGAAGCGCTCCCTGCAGAGCTTGAAAAAATGAAGCTTTTGCAAAAGAATACCGTACGTTTGAACGTGCTTGCGGCTTCCACGATCGTGACCGACGCGGTCGTAGGGTATAAAAAGAAGCACCCCGAGGTGATCTTTCAACTTATTCAAAACGAAGAAGAAACCGATTGCGACATCACGGTGACGACGGGGTTTGTCGACGCGCAGGATTCGCCCGTGTTTTTAAAACGACGCGCGTTTCGGGAGAATATTTATCTCGCCGTGCCGAAGGACTCAAAGTACGGCGCGAGGGAGCGTATCGCGCTCAAAGAAGCGCAAGGAGAAGGCTTTGTCAGTCTTGCGGGGTCGAGGCTGTTCCGCGCGCTTTGCGATCGGTTTTGTGCGTACGCGGGCTTTAAGCCCGAAACGGTGTTCGAGTCGGATTCGCCCGTGGCGATCAAAAACGTGATCGGCGCACACGCGGGCGTGGGGTTTTGGCCTGAGTTTTCGTGGGGAAAAACGCCGCCGTCAAACGTCGTTTTGCTTCCTATTTCCGAGCCGGTTTGCCAAAGGGAATTGATCGTGGGATTGCACGAAGGCGGGATCTCCGATTCGTCGCGGGGATTTTACGAATACCTCGTGGCGTTTATGCAAAAGAGACAAAGTTCTCAAAAATAAATATTTTTTCGCTTTTATGCAAAAAATTATTGACGAAAAATAAAAAGTATGGTACAATAGTATTTGGAAGAAAACGGCAAGAGGGGGTTGTCCTTTTTTGCCGTGCTCAAATCGGTTTAAAAAATTTTTTAATCTTTGGAGGATTTATTATTATGGCAAACGTAAAAGTTGCAATCAATGGTTTCGGCCGTATCGGTCGTCTCGCATTCAGACAGATGTTCGGCGCAGAAGGCTACGAAATCGTTGCGATCAACGACCTCACCAGCCCCTCGATGCTCGCGCACCTTTTGAAGTACGACTCCGCGCAGGGTAGATACGAACACGCGGACACCGTTTCCGCTGACGACGAAGCGGGTACGATCACCGTATGCGGTAAGACGATCAGAATCTATGCGGAAAAAGACGCTGCAAACTGCCCTTGGGCGGCGAACAACGTTGACGTAGTTCTCGAATGTACGGGCTTCTACACCTCGAAAGCGAAGAGCGAAGCGCACATCAAAGCAGGCGCGAAGAAAGTCGTTATCTCCGCTCCCGCAGGTAACGACCTTAAAACCATCGTTTACAGCGTAAACGAAAAGACTTTGACGAAAGACGATCAGATCATTTCGGCTGCTTCCTGCACCACCAACTGTCTTGCGCCTATGGCGAACACGCTCAACAAGCTCGCGGCGATCAAGAAGGGGTATATGACCACGATCCACGCGTACACGGGCGACCAGATGGTTCTCGACGGACCTCATAGAAAGGGCGACCTTCGTCGTGCAAGAGCGGCGGCTGTGAACATCGTTCCCAACTCCACGGGTGCGGCTAAAGCGATCGGGCTCGTTATTCCCGAACTCAACGGCGTACTCGACGGTTGCGCACAGCGCGTTCCCGTTCCCACCGGTTCGCTTACCCAGCTCATCGCGATCTGCGACGGCGACATCACGGCGGCTGACGTAAACGGCGCTATGAAGGCGGCGGCTTCCGCTTCCTTCGGCTACACCGAGGAAGAAATCGTTTCGTCCGACATTATCGGTATCCGTTACGGTTCGCTCTTCGACGCTACGCAGACGAAGTGTATGCCTATGGGCGACGGCACGACGCTTGTGAAAGTGGTTTCTTGGTACGACAACGAAAACTCCTACACGAGCCAGATGGTCAGAACGATCAAATACTTCGCAGAGCTTTAATCGCTTCGAAAAAAGCAAACGAAAAACCTCCGAAAATTCGGAGGTTTTTTTGCGCTTAGTTAAGGAATAAGGGTCGAGGGGCGTTGCCCCCACGTTGGGAAGTCCAGAAACTCAGTTTCTGGCGGGTGTGGGCAGAGCCCACGAACACGGACTCAATAAAGCAAAACGCAGTTTTGCGCCTTTCGCCGTAAGGCGATCACGCGGCAAAGCCGCGGAGACGAAAAGCTTGCGCTTTTCTTTTATGAGTCCTGTTAAGAAGGGGCGCTGCCCCTTCCAACCCTGCAAGGAACTAAGTTCCTTGACTTCTAAACGGGCTTCCAAACCGACAAAGGGTAGGGGACGGGGGTTAATCTCGTCTGCGCCTGCCGAACATTGCAAGCACCCAGATAAGGAAACGAAGGAAATAAACCAGCGAGGTCGCAAGCGCCGCTACGTAGGTGAGCGCCGCCGCGCGCAAGACCTTTTCCGCGCCGTGAATTTCGTCGTCGGCTAATACGTTTTCTTCTAAAAGCATCTGCTTTGCCCGACGGCTCGCGTCGAGCTCTACGGGCAGGGTCACGAGCATAAACAGCGTGGACGCGCCGTATAACGCCACGCCGACCATCGCGACCCAAAACCCGACGTCCGCGTTCGCGTTTACGAGGAAAAGATCGAGCAACACGCCCAAAAGCACGAGCGGGAGCGCAAGGCGTGAGCCGAAGTTGGCAACGGGCACGAGCGCCGCGCGGAGTTTATAGGGCAAATAGCCCTTTTTCTTTTGCATTACGTGCCCGATCTCGTGCGCCGCCACGGCAACCGCCGCGATCGAGCTTTCCCCGTACACGCTTTCCGAAAGGTTCACGAGCTCTTTTCGGGGGTTATAGTGGTCGGTGAGCTTGCCGCGGACTCGTTCTACGGAAACGTCGTGAACGCCGCCGCGCTTTAAAAGTCGGACCGCCGTATCGTAGCCCGTCAAGCGGGAACGGTTTGACACTTCGCCGAACGCCGCGTAGGACGAGTGGACTTTTCGGCTTGCATACGCCGAGAACACGGCGCAAACGCCGAGGATCAATAGAAAAATAATATACGTTCTGAAATCCATAATTTTCTCCTTTTTATTATGTAGTAGAGTATAGGGTTAAAGGGCGTTGCCCCTACGGTGGGAAGTCCAGAAACTCAGTTTCTGGCGGGTGTGGGCAGAGCCCACGAACACGGACTCAATAAAGCAAAACGCAGTTTTGCGCCTTTCGCCGTGAGGCGAATTTGCGGCAAAGCCGCGGAGACGAAAAGCTTGCGCTTTTCTTTTATGGGTACTTGTTCCGCCTAACGGCGGCTCTTGACAGAGGGTCGTAAAGGCTCTGCCCCTGCACCCCGCGAGGGGATTATCCCCTCGACCTTTACTGAGGGTCAAAACTTCCCCACGGGTGGGGGATTTACAGATCGATCGCGAACGGGTAGAGGGTGGATTTGGACACGCCGCGGTCTTTCGCGGCTTTTTTGAGCGCCTCCTTTTTATCGAATCCCTCGTCCATATATTTTTTGATATGCTCGCGTTCAGATAACTCGTTCAACGGGTTTTCCTTTTGCTTCGCTCCTTCGACGACGAGTACGAACTCCCCACGCGGCTCGCTCGGAAAGCCTTCCGATAAAAGGAAGGGGATACTCTCCTCGTGTAGCTTGGTGATCTCGCGCACGGCGACTGCCCGCCGATCTCCGAACACCTCGAACATCGCCTTTACGTCCTTGTTTACGTCCTGCGGGGCGGAATGGAATAAAAGGGTCAAATCGAGGTCTTTATACTTTTCCAAAACGGCTTTTTTCTCGCCCGCCTTGTCGGGCAAAAAACCGATAAACGCGAATTTATCCGCAGGGAGAGCCGACAAAACGAGCGCCGCCACGAACGCGCTCGCGCCCGGGATAAGGGTGTACTCTTCTCCTGCTTCCCGTAAAATTTTGCAGACGATATTGCCGGGGTCGGACACGACGGGCGTACCCGCGTCGGACACCACCGCCACGGATTTTCCTTCCCGCGAAAGCTCCAAAATCTTGTTCGCCGCTTCCGTTTCGTTGAATTTATGACAGGAATACAGCGGCTTTTTGATTTCGTACGCGTTCAAAAGTTTAAGCGTATGCCGCGTGTCCTCGCAAAAGATCACGTCCGCTTCTTTGAGCGTTTCCAAAGCGCGAAGGGTGATATCCTTTAAGTTTCCGATCGGCGTTGCTACGAAGCTGACCATTTTTTTCTCCTTTAATGTTTCACGGGAAACATTATTCGTTTTTTTGAAGGGTTGACGGGGGTTAATTGACGAGCGTCGGCAAAAGGGCGGTGGCGGGTTTGCCGCCTTTGACGGCTTCGAGCAAGACCAAATAGGGTTTTGCGCCTTGCTTGCCTGCGACGAACTGAATTTTTTTTACTTCGAGGTTAAATTCTTTTAAAGTATAGCAGATCTCCGCAAGTCTGTCGGCGCGGTGCACCATATCCAGCCTACCGCCGAATTTAAGCGCGCGGGCGGCGGCGGAAGCGACTTCCCGCAGGGTAAGCGTAAGCTCTTTTCTACACACCGCTTTTTCAAAGGACTCGTTTTCCAGCCCGCCCCGCTCGTACGGGGGATTGCAAAGGATCAAGGAAAAATACTCGTGGTATTGCTTGGGGATTTCCTGCAAACGGGAGTTTTCGAAGTGGAAATTATCGAACCCGTTGAGCGCCGCCGTCTTTTTCGACAGCTCTATAAGGGGCGCTTGCATTTCGAAAAGGGTGAAGGGCGCGTTGTTAAGGAGCGCGCGGTTTAAGGCGAAAAAATGAAACCCTACGACTCCGCTTCCCGCGCAAAAGTCCGCGATCTTATCCCCCTTTTTCGCCGTCGCAAAGCGGGAGAGTAAAACGGAATCGGAAGTAAAGCGATACAGGCGCGTGTCCTGCACGATTTTAAGCCCGTCTATCATCATATCCTCCGCGACCTCCGTCGCGCCGAGCGTGATTTCCATTTTTTACCTCGCGTAAGCTTTTCTATTAGTATAGCAATTACGCGCGGATTTGTCAATAAGATTTTTCCGTTTGCGCCCGTTTGCGAATAGTTTTTCTCCGTTTTCGCATACTTTTTCCGTGAACAGTTTATCCCTTTCCTTAGAGAAAAATTTATCCGAGCTTAAAAAGCTCCTTCCTTCCGAGGATATTTTTCATTACGTATTCCAAACGGAGGACGGCGTTTCTTGCGCTCTTTTATATGCCGACGGCATCGTAAATAAGCAGCTTTTGGGCGATCTCGTAGCCCGCCCGCTCTCGCGGCTGAACCTGAAAAGAGAACTCGACGAATTGCCCGAAAAACCGCAAAAGGACGGGGGCAGGGTTGAGGTGAAGCTGCAAATTATTCGCCGCGCGACCCTTTTCCCCGAACTCAAAGAAAAGCGGGAATTTCAAGACGCGGTAAAAGAAGTCCTCGACGGGAATATCGCGCTTTTGATCGACGGTATCTCCGTGATCTTGATCGTCGGCGCGAAGTTTTTGCCCGTTCGAACGGTGATGGAGCCGCCCACGGACGTCGCGGTGAAAGGGCCGAGAGAGGGGTTTATCGAGGATATCAAGGTGAATATGGCGCTCGTGCGCAAACGCTTGAAAACGCCCGATTTAAGGTTTGAAACGGTGAAGATCGGCAAGCGCACGGACTCGTCGGTGGCGATTTGCTATCTCGACGGAATTTCCAACGCGAGCGTGAAGGACGAGGTAAAAGAAAAGCTCAAAGAGATCGAGGTGGATTGTATTCTGGATTCCTCGTATATCGCGGCGTTGATCGCGCCGCATAAACATTCCATCTTTAAACAGGTCGGCACGACGGAAAAGCCTGACGTTTTCGCGGGAAAGATCGCGGAAGGGCGGGTGGGTATACTCGTGGACGGTTCGCCGATCGCGCTCACCGTGCCGTTCGTATTGACGGAAGATTTTCAAAGCAGCGAGGATTATTTCGTGTCGCCGTTTATGGCGACGATCTTCCGCGCCATTCGATTTATCGCGCTCGTGATCGCCATTCTGCTTCCCGCCTTTTACGTTTCCGCACAGCTTTTCAAAATGCAGCTTGCCCCGATCGGGCTGATGCTTACGATTTTGTCGGGGGTCAAGGAGTTGCCCTTATCGCCGAGTCTGGAATTGATGGTCGTCCTGCTCCTTTTGGAGATCTTGAAAGAGGCGAGTATCCGAATGCCAAAATACGTGGGAATGTCGCTTTCCGTCGTCGGCGCGCTGGTGCTCGGCGAAACGGCGGTGAACGCGGGGTTCTTATCCACGCCTACGATCATCGTCGTGGCGTTTTCCGGGATCTGCTTATACACCGTGCCCAACTTCGTGGAAACGGGGAGTATCCTACGCTGGATATTCCTGATCGTCGCGGGGAGTATCGGACCGTTCGGGGTAGTACTTGCGCTCGCGTTCGTGTTATATTATCTGCTTGCCACCGACGCCTTTCACGCGCCCCTGCTTGCGCCTTTTTGCCCGTTCACCCCGCGGGATATGCGGGACGCGATCGCGAAATACAATATGCAGAGCCTAAGTAAACGCCCGAGCGTGTTCGGCTCGCAAAATAAAACGCGTATGCGGTTTGATGGAAAGAAAATCAAAAAGGAGAACTGATTTTGATAAAAGCCCTTCGCGCCGTGTTTGCCCGCGGTGCAACCGATAAAAATTCCGAACTCACCTTCCGAAAGGGCGCGCCCGCGGCAAAGCCACAGGTGAATTGCCGTCAGCTTTGCTTTTTCGCGGCGTTTTTTCTGCCCGTTTCCAAGCTTTTGGAAGCGCCGTCCCTGCTCGCCCGTTACGCCGCGGGGGATCTGCTCGTGCCTGCGTTGATGCAGTATCTTTTGCAGACGCTCGCGCTCGCCTTGCTTTTGTTCGTGCTGTCGAGGCTGGATAAACCGCTTTTGCAGGCGATCGCCGATCGTTTCGGACAATGGACGGCGAAAATTATTTGCTTTTTATACGCGGCGTATTTTCTTTTTTCCGCGCTGTTGCCCCTTTTGGATTTGGAAAAATTCGTGTACGCGGCGTTCTACGACACCGCGCCGACGAGCTTCACTTTTGCGCCTTTTTTCCTGCTCAGCGCGTATTTTTGCGTGAAGGGACTGAAAGCGCTTGCAAGAAGCGCCGACCTCAGTCTGTTTTTATTCCTGTTTCCCTTTATCGCGCTGATGGCGATGAGCGTAGGGCAAACGGATTTTACCGCCGTTTTACCCGTGTTCGGCGAGCCGTTCAAAGGGGTGCTGAAAGGCTTTTCGGCCACCGCGCCGCACTTTGCCGACGTCGCGTTGTTTCTGCCGCTGTTTTGCGGGTATCGATATAAAAAAGGGGACGGGAAAAAGATCGTCGCTTCCTACTGGGCGGGCGCGGCGTTCGTGCTTTTTTTCCTCGTCGTGTTTTTGGGCCTTTTCACCACTCTCGCCCCGCGCGAACACTACGCGTTTATCAAGGTCGCGCAGTACTTCCCCGCGCTCGGTACGGTCGGTCGCCTCGATCTGTTGTTTTCCTATTTCCTCACGGTGATCTTGTTTTTCTACGGCTGTTTGCCCGTGCTCTATACCGTGGAGTTTTTTTCGGCGGGGATAAATTCGGATAAACGGGTTTTGCCGTCCGCCGTCTTAAATCTTGCGCTTCTCGTTTTCGTGTTTTATTTCAATCAGCGCTATAACGCGGTCTATAAAATTTTCGAGAACGCGTACCCCGTGTTTTGGGCGTTCTCGGTCGTGATCCCGATCCTTTCGCTTTTCTTGTTGCTCAAAAAGCCGAAAATGAAAAAAGACGGGGGCAGGGTCGAGACGAAGGAGGCGAAAGATGCATAATCGGAATGCGGTACGCTATTATATTCTCCTATTCGCTTTGTTTTTCGTGATGTTTATTTCCAACGATTTCGGGTTGATCGACGTCGAAAAAACGGCGATCGTGATGGCGGTGGGGATCGATCGGGAAGAGGATACCTTTATCGTCACCTCCCAAATCGCCTTGCCCGCGGAAAGCGGACAGGGCGCGTCCAAAACCACGCAGATGGTCAGTCGCGGCAAGACGGTCGCGGAGGCGTTCGAGGAGATCAACGACAAAACGGGCTGGTATCCCAAGCTCGTGTTCTGCAAGCTGATTTTACTCGGCGAAAACGCCGTCAAAGAGAACGTGTTCGACGCGTTGGATTTTTTCCTCCGCGACGAGTACGTTTCCGAAGATTGTCTGCTCGCCGTCTGCGATGGGATCTCAAAAGATTTCTTAAACGTAAAGACCCCGACGAACGGGGTGAGTTCGGTCGCGATACAAACTATTTTATCCGCACACGCCGAACGGGTGGGCGCGGTGATGCCGAACACCTTGCGCGAGTTTTCCGCGTCCTCTTTTGGAGACAGCAAAAGCGGATATTTGCCCGTCGTGAAGATAGAAACGCCGCAAGAGAGTATCGGCGGGGAAACGGGCGAACCTCAGGATCCTTCGGGCGGGGAAGATCAATCGGGCGGCTCGGGAGGTTCGGGTAGCTCCGGGGGCTCGACGGGCGGCTCGGGCAGTACGGGAACGCAACCCACGGAAAGCGAAAAGGTGTTTGTCGTGAGCGAAACGGCGACGTTTCGGGAAGGGAAACAGGTCGGTTTGCTCTCCAAGGAAGAAACCTTCGCGTTCGGCGCGATGAAAAGCGATTTAAAGCTCGCGCCGTATACCGTAGAAACGGACGGGGAAGCGTATACGCTCACGATCAAGCACAACGCGCCCGAGGTGAAGCTCAGTATCACGGACGAGGGCGTGGCGCGGCTGAAAGTGTCCGTGTCCTTGACCGCGGGGATCGCGGACTTTTCCAAGGCAAAAGACGAAAATCAGATCCGCGACGTAGGCGCAGTGCCGAAAAAGGTGCTTGAAGGCGCGGGGAAAAAGCTCAAAGGCGAGATCGAAGCGACAATCAAAGCGGCAAACGCGGCGAATTGCGATCTTTTGGGCGTGACGGATATGCTGAAAAAATACGAGAACAAATATTACGACGCGTTCAAAAAAGATATCCTTTCCCGACTTTCGGTGTCGGTGAAGGTGAAATTTAAAAGTATCCGATAAAACCAAAGGGAAGGAATTTTGCATTAAAAACTCTCTTTTTCCGAAAATCACCCCCGAAATCCCGTTGACAAACTCTCGTTTATATGGTATACTGAAAATGTTGATTTGTCAACAAGGAGAAAACGAAAATGCAGGAACGCTTTAAAACATTCACGGTTTTGATCGCCAAAATCAGCCGCGCGATCCGCAGGATCAAAACGGAAGAAATGGCGGAGTTCGATTTGAAGAGTCCGCACGTATCTTGTCTTTATTATTTATATAAGGAAAAGAGTCTGACGGCGAAAGAGCTTTGCGATATTTGCGACGAGGATAAGGCCGCCGTATCCCGCTCTATCGATTTTTTGGAAACGAACGGGTATATCGCCGCGCCCGACGCGGCGAAAAAACGCTATAAAACCCCGCTCTTTCTCACGGAGAAGGGGGAACGTATCGGTGCGGAGATAGCGAAAAAAATCGACGATATCTTGGCGAAGGCGAGCGTGGGCTTGAGCGAGGAAAACCGCGAAATTTTTTATAAGAGCTTGACTCTGATCAGCGACAACCTGCAAAATATCTGCGAAAATTACGAAGGAGAAAAAAATGGTTAAACTTATGGTGGATTCCGCTTCGGATATCAACGCGAAGGAAGCGGAAGAACTCGGCGTGATCTTATTGCCGATGATCGTCGGATTCGGCGAAGAGGAGTATTTAGACGGGGTAGATCTTCTGCCTACGCAATTTTACGAGAAACTTATCGAGGGCGACGAATTGCCCAAAACCAGCCAGATCAGCCCTTTCCGCTTCGAAGAGGCGTTTGAAAAGGCGACGGCGGACGGCTCGGAACTCGTCGTCGTCACGATCTCGTCCAAGCTTTCGGGTACGTACGCGGCGGCGGTGCAGGCGTCGGAGAAATTCGGCGGGAAGGTGTCCGTCGTGGACAGTATGAACGCGTGTATCGGCGAGCGGTTGCTGCTTCAATACGCGCTCAGACTTCAAAAGGAAGAAAAAACGGGCGCGGAAATCAAAGCCGAACTCGATCGCGTGAAAGAAAAAGTCAACGTGATGGCGCTCGTGAATACGCTCGAATACTTAAAAAAAGGCGGCCGCGTTTCGAAGGCGGTCGCGTTTGCGGGCGAGCTTTTGTCGATCAAGCCCGTCGTGGCTGTCGTAGAAGGGGAAGTAAAGCTGATCGGTAAAGCGCTTGGCTCGAAGAAAGGGAATAACCTTTTAAACACCCTCGTCGCGAAAAAAGGCGGGATCGATTTTTCAATGCCCTACGGCGTGGTGTGGTCGGGCTTGAACGATTCGATGCTGCAAAAATATTTAAAAGACAGCGAAGCGCTCTGGAAAGGGCAAACGGAGAACGTCCCCGCGTATTTGATCGGCAGTACGATCGGCACGCACGTAGGCCCGGGCGCGATCGGCGTGGCGTTTTTTGAAAAGTGAAAAAAATTTTAAAACGCAAAAACAGAGAGGAAATCTCCTCTCTGTTTTTGCTTGCTTTGGATTAAGCCTTTAAATATATATTTCCCTTGACAAAAGTAAAAAAGGATGATAATATAATAGTAGAGAAAGATGTAATCCTCTTTATAAAGGAGATCTTATGAAAATGAAAAAGCGTTTACTTACTGCGTTGACAGGGCTTTGTGTTTGTCTTATGGGCGCAACGGTTTTTACCGCTTGCCAAAACGACCAAGCGACTACGCAAACGAATCAACAAGAGTCCATAGGGTTGGAATATACCTTAAATGATGACGAAAATTCCTATATGCTGACGGGGATCGGTACTTGTAAAGATACCAAAATTGTTATTCCTGCGACGTACAACGATAAAAATGTAACGGATATCGCCAGTGAAGCTTTTAAGGGCTGTGATAGCGTGACGGACGTGGTGATTCCTGATACGATTATTTCTATCGGTCAGTCTGCGTTCGAGGAAACGCGATATTATAATAAAGAAGAAAATTGGGACAATGACGTATTGTATATAGGGAAGCATTTAATTAAAGCAAAAACTTCTTTGAGCGGCTCTTATACGATTAAGGAAGGTACGATTTGCATTGCAAGTAGTGCGTTTTATGAATGTAGTAGTTTGACGGAAGTGGTAATTCCAAATAGCGTGGTTTCTATATCGGCTGGTGCCTTTTGGGGATGTAAGAGTTTGAAAAACGTGGTCATTCCCGATAGCGTAGTTTCAATTGGCTCTTGGGCGTTTCATTATTGCGACAGCCTTACGGATATAGTTATTCCCGATAGCGTAGTTTCTTTGGGCGGCGCTGTTTTTGATAGCTGTAAGAATTTAACGAGCGTAGTGATTGGAGACGGAGCAACTTCCATCGGAGGTCAAGCCTTTTATAATTGTTCTAATTTAAAAACGGTTAAAATAGGGAATTCTGTAAAAACCATAGAAACCGAAGCGTTTGCGCAGTGTTATAATTTAACGAGCTTGGAAATTGGTAGTAGCGTGAATTTTATCGGAATGGCAGCTTTTCTGTATTGCAATAACTTGCAGGACGTATATATTACCGATTTGGCGGCTTGGTGTAATATTCAATTTCGAGAAAATCTACTTTCGCTCGCGAAGAATTTATATCTCAACGGTCAATTGGTGTCTGAGATGATAATTCCTAAAACGGTAAAGGAAATAAGCGCCAGAGCTTTTCGTGGTTATGAGAATTTGACGAGTGTGGTAATTCCCGTTGACGTACTTATCATCCGTGATGATGCGTTTGAGTATTGTAATAATTTGACAAGCGTATATTACGAGGGAACTCCTGAAAATTGGGGAGAAGTTCGCATTGGAATGATGAATGAAAAATTAAAGAATGCAACGCGATATTATTATAGTGAAAATCCGCCTGGGCTTAATGAGCAAGGAACGGCGTATGACGGGAATTATTGGCATTACGGGGAAAACGGTGAAATAATCGTATGGCTTTACGATAGCCCTGAAAATTAAAATTGTATAAAAGCACCCCCCTGAAAGGTTCGCCTTTCAGGGGGGAAGTTTTTTAGCTTGATTTATTAAAACGCTTTACCTGCCGAGCCGAGCACGTTCACGATCTTGTGCTTGACCATTTCCTTCATCAACGCGCGCGCGTCGGTAAGGTATTGACGGGGGTCGAAATGACCGGGTTGTTCCGCGAAATGCTTGCGGATCGCCGCCGTGAACGCCACGCGAAGGTCGGAGTCGATATTGATCTTGCAAACCGCCATTTGCGCCGCTTTTCTAAGCTCGGATTCGGGAATCCCGATCGCGTCGGGCATATGTCCGCCGAATTGGTTCACGATTGCAACCTTGTCCTGCGGAACGGACGAAGCGCCGTGCAGAACGATGGGGAAGCCGGGCAATCTCTTGCCGATCTCTTCCAAAATATCCAAACGGAGTTTAGGGTCTTGACCGGGCTTGAATTTGTACGCGCCGTGGCTCGTTCCGATCGCGATCGCGAGCGAGTCGATCCCCGTTCTTTGCGTGAATTCTTCCACTTCGTCGGGCGAGGTGAATTGCGCGTCCGCCGCCGCTACGTTTACGTCGTCCTCGATCCCCGCAAGCTTTCCAAGCTCGGCTTCGACGACTACGCCGTGGTCGTGCGCGTATTCGACGACTTTTTTGGTGATCGCGATATTTTCTTCCCAAGGATGGGAGGACGCGTCGATCATAACGGACGTGAATCCGCCGTCGATCGAGGCTTTGCAGATGTCGAAGTCAGCGCCGTGGTCGAGGTGCATAGCGATGGGAATATCGTTCGTTTCGACGGCAGCTTGTACGAGGTGCTTTAAATATACGGGGTTAGCGTATTTTCTCGCGCCTGCGGACACTTGCAGGATAACGGGGGATTTTTCCTCGTTCGCCGCTTCAACGATGGCTTGGATCATTTCCATATTGTTGACGTTGAAAGCGCCGATCGCGTACTTACCCGCGTAAGCTTTTTTGAACATTTCGGTCGTAGTAACCAAAGGCATAATTTATTCCTCCGAAGATTAAATTTTTTTCGTCGTGTTTATTATAGACTATTTTGCTTAAAAAAGCAAACGAAAAGAGGGCGAGGGGCAAAAATTTTTTAAAGGGCGATAGACGACCCGCGTGAGGCGTACGCGTATTATATATATTGTTGACAAAAGCAAGATTTTATGATATAATAGAAATATAGCAAAGTAGAAATATTTGGAAGAGTTTTTATCATTTGGGAGAATAATATGTATCAAGGAAAAACAAAAAAAGTATTAGCTGTTTTTGGATTTTTAATAAAAGAATATGATCTTCAATTTAAATTTCAAAGTTTTGATATGTGGCATAACTTTTATGGATCAATGGATACTTATAGTTTTTATAATGATTTTGGTTGTTTGACATTGCATAATGCTGTTCAACGAGGAGAATGGAGCGTATATGTATCGCATCGGTTTAGTCAAAACCAATATTCTCTTATGGAACGTGAAGTTTGTTTATCGGACTATACCGATAAAAGATGTTGGAC
>JAFURH010000040.1 GCA_017471945.1 Clostridia bacterium
CGGGCAAGACTGCAACCGCTCAGCAGGCAAACGAAACGATCGCGTTCATCCGTAAAACGGTCGGCGAAATGTTCTGCCCCAAGTGTGCGGACGCGCTCCGTATTCAATACGGTGGGAGTATGAACGCGGGCAACTGCAAAGAGCTTATGGCTATGCCCGAAATCGACGGCGGTCTGATCGGCGGCGCTTCCTTGAAAGCTCCCGATTTTGCGGCGATCGTCAACTTCGACAAATAAGCTTAAACAAAAAAACAAAACGGGGGAAGGTTTCGTTCAACGCGTACCTGCCCCCTACCTTTTGATATTCAGGAGAATAAATTATGAAAAAACCTTACGCGATCATCATTATGGACGGTTACGGAATCAACCCCAACTGCAACGGAAACGCTATTTGCGCGGACGGCAGCAAATATATCAACGAGCTGAAAGCGCAATACCCTTCCACGCAGATCGGCGCGAGCGGTATGAGCGTCGGGCTTCCCGACGGGCAAATGGGCAACAGCGAGGTCGGACACCTCAATATCGGCGCAGGCAGAATCGTCTATCAAGATCTTACCAAAATCACGAAAGAGATTATGGACGGCGTATTTTTTGAAAACGGCGAACTTTTAAAAGCGATGCGTTCGGCAAAGGAAAGCGGCAAAAAGCTCCACCTGTTCGGACTCGTTTCGACGGGCGGCGTACACAGCCACACCGACCATCTTTACGCGCTCGTGGAAATGGCGAAAAAGCAAGGGCTTGAAAACGCGTATATTCACGCGTTCACGGACGGGCGCGACGTCGCTCCCACCTCGGGCGCGGGGTTCTTGAAAGATCTGCAAGCAAAGCTTGACGAATTGAATTTCGGAAAAATCGCTTCCGTTGCGGGAAGATATTACGCGATGGACAGAGATAACAACTGGGACAGAGAAGAAAAAGCCTACGATATGCTCACGCTCGGCACGGGCGTACAATTCGAAGGCAGTGCGGAGGAGGCGGCGAAAGCTTCTTACGAAAACGGCGTGACCGACGAATTTATCCTGCCCACCAACCTTACGGAAAACGGTAAGCCCGTCGCTTTGATCGAAAAAGGCGACAGCATTATCTGTTTTAACTTCCGTCCCGACAGAGCGCGGCAAATTTCGAGAATGTTCTCGCAAAAAGAATTCCCCTTCGTCGATAAAAAGACGGGCGCAACGCTCGGCTTCGAAAGAAAAACGGGATTCCTCGCGCCTTGCTACGTAGGCTTTGCGGTATACGATTCCTCGTTTGAAAACGTCGGCGTAGCCTTCCCGCCCGACGAGATCACGAACACCCTTCCGCAATACCTTTCCTCGCTCGGATTAAAGCAGCTTCATATCGCGGAAACGGAAAAATACGCGCACGTAACCTTCTTCTTCAACGCGAAGCTCGAAGCGCCCGTAGAAGGCGAAACGCGCATCGTGATCCCTTCTCCGAAGGTCGCGACCTACGATCTGCAACCCGAAATGAGCGCGTATCCCGTGACCGAAAAGGTGTTGGAAGAACTCGACAAGGGCGAATACGACGTGGTGATTTTAAACTTCGCGAACTGCGATATGGTCGGGCACACGGGCGTGATGGAAGCGGCGGTCAAAGCCGTGCACACCGTTGACGAATGTGTGAAAAAAGTGACGGATAAGATCCTTGCAATGGGCGGCAGCGCGCTCGTCACCGCCGACCACGGCAACGCCGATCAAATGATCGCGGACGACGGCGTAGGCGCGTTCACACAGCACACGACCAACCCCGTTCCCGTGATCCTCGTTTCCGAGGAATACAAGAATGCGAGCTTGAAAGAAGGCGGCGTACTTGCCGATCTTGCCCCCACTCTTCTCGATATGATGAAGATTCCTCAGCCCAAAGAGATGACGGGCAAATCGCTCATCGAAAAATAATCGTGAAAATACGCGGACGGAAAACCCCGTCTGCGTGTTTTTTTGTGAAATTTTCCAAAAAAACGGAAAACCTACGCAAAAACAGTTGCGATAATTCAAAGAGTATGGTATAATTTTTAGGTATTCAAACGGACGGAGCTCCCGTCAGAAAAGAAAAACGACGATAAAAAAGGAAACACGCTATGTTGAATCTTATCAATCTTTTGGCGCCCGCTACCAGCGACTCCTCTTACACCCTTTATATCACTTTGAGCCGTATTATGCTCGTGCTTATGTTTGTTTCGGCGCTCGTTGCCATCGTACTCGTTTTGCTTCAACCGAGCAACTCTTCGGGTATCGACGCACTCGGCGGGTCGAGCGAAACCTTCTTCGGAAAGAATAAAGGCAAATCCATCGAAGCGAAAATGAAGAAATGGACGATCATCTGTCTTGCAGTTCTTATCGTCTTCTCTATCGCGTTCTACGTTTTGCAACTTCCTTCCCTTTGGTAAGAAGAAACTTCATCACAACGGCGGCTTTTGTAAATAAAGCCGCTTTTTTCTTCCTCTCTTGCGTATACTTATAAAGGAGGTATTATTTTGAACGCGAAAGAACAAATCTTAGAGCGTTTCCTCGACGGTACGCTCGGCAATAAAACGATAGACGAAATTTTAAAAATTCTCAAGATCCCCTACCGCGAAAAACGCAGGATGTCCGACCTGCTCGACGCCTTAGAAAAAGACGGCGCGATTTTCAAAAACGACGGGGGCAGGTACGGAACGAGTGAGCAATTAGGACTGATAAAAGGCGTGCTTTCGGGCAACGAGCGCGGGTTTGCCTTCCTTCGCCCCGAAGGCGAGGCTTACGAAAACGATTTCTTTATTCCGCATAAAAACTTACGCGGCGCGATGCACGGCGACGAAGTTCTTGCCGAACGCGTTTACGGGCGTTCGGACGACGAAGCCGCAGTCGTGAAAATTTTAAAGCGCGGCTATACGCAAATCGTCGGCACGTTCCGCAAAGACCGCCGCGCGGGGTATCTGTACCCCGACGACCAAAGGTATTTTTCGGAAATTTATATTCCCCTTTCTTCCTGTTTTGAGATCCAAAGCGGCGTGAAGGCGGTCGCGAAGATCACCGATTACCCGAAAGGTAAAGCCCCGGGCGGGGAAATTATAGAAGTGCTCGGCGACGAAGAGGATTTCTTCGCCGAGGAGCTGTCCATTATCCGCTCCTTTAATCTTCGCGAGGAATTTCCCGAAAAGGTAGAAGCGGAAGCGGAAAGGCAAGAGAGAAAAGGAATTCAGCCCGACGACCTTCAAAACCGCAGAGATTTCCGCGATCAACTGATCGTGACGATCGACGGCGCGGACACACGGGATATCGACGACGCCGTATCGCTCACGAAAGACGGCGAGCAGTATCTTTTGGGCGTGCATATTGCGGACGTTTCGCATTACGTGAAATACCGTTCCGCGCTCGATAAAGAAGCGTTCGAGCGGGGCACGAGCGTGTATTTTCCCGACAGCGTTCTGCCGATGCTCCCCCGCGCCCTTTCTAACGGCATTTGTTCGCTCAACGAGGGCGTAGACCGCCTTACCCTTTCGTGTTTGATGCGGATCGATAAAAAGGGCGTAGTCAAAGACAGCGAGATCGTGGAAGGCGTGATCCGCTCCGCGCATAAAATGACCTACGACGAGATCACGCAGATCTTAGACGGCGATGAAACGACTTGTAAAAAATACGAATCCGTCAAAGATATGGTCGGCTTATTTGCCGAATTAACCAAGATCCTACAAGAGAATCGGGAGAAAAAAGGGAGTATCACACTCGACGTGAAGGAAGCGAAGATTCTCTTAACGGACGATCAGATCGTGATCCCCGACTACGAGCGCGCGTTTTCCCATCAAATTATCGAAGCGTTTATGGTACTCGCGAACGAAACGGTGGCGGAGTATATGCAATCCATCGATATGCCGTTCGTTTACCGTATCCACGAAAAGCCCAACGAAGAAAAAGCCACGACCTTCCGCGCGTTCGCGCAGTCGCTCGGCTTAAACGCTCGATTCGTCGCCGACGACGTGAAGCCCTACGATTATCAAAAGCTTTTAAAATCGGCGGAAGGGTTGCCCGTGTATTCCGTTTTAAACCGCGTAATGCTCCGCTCTATGCAAAAGGCGAGATATTCGCCCGAAAACGTCGGGCATTTCGGCTTGGCGAGCAGTTGTTATTGTCATTTCACCTCCCCTATCCGTCGCTATCCCGATCTTTGTATTCACCGCATCATCAAAGAGGTTTTGAACGGAAAATACGCCGAAGCGCAGGAAACCTACGGCGGGTTCGTTTCGGAAGCGGCGAAGCAGTCCTCCGAAAAGGAGCGCAACGCCGCGGAAGCGGAACGGGAAGTTGACGCGCTGTATATGACGATGTATATGAGCGAACGGATCGGCGAGGAATATTCGGCGTTGGTTTCGGGCGTGACGGCGAACGGCTTGTTCGCAGAGCTTCCGAACACGATCGAGGGCTTTATCCCCATCGAAACGTTGGAAGGGAATTTTGAGCATATCCCCGAAAAGTTCCTTTTAAAAGGCACGAAGATCAGTTTTTCGATCGGGGAAGAAATACGCGTGAAAGTAGTCGGCGTGGACTTTGCCCGCAGAAAGACGGAATTTGCGTTTTTGGAAAAAATACAACACGATTAAAACGAGGAGTAAAAGAAAATGAAAGTGATCGCCGTAAATAAAAGCGCTTCTTTCGAATATTTTATTGAGGAAAAATACGAAGCGGGCGTCGTACTTGAAGGCAACGAGATCAAATCCCTGCGCCAAGGCGCGGTGAATATGAACGACAGCTTTTGTTTCGTTCGCGGGAGCGCGGTTTCCGTGAAAAATATGCATATCGCGCTGTACGATAAGTCAGACGCGTTCAGCACCAAAGACACTCGTCGCGATCGGAAATTGCTCCTGCATAAAAGCGAGATTGCAAAGATCGCGGGTAAGATCAACAGACAAGGCTACACCCTCGTACCTTTAAAGCTGTATTTCAAAGACGCGCTCGTGAAAATGGAGATCGCGCTTTGTAAAGGCAAGCACACCTTCGACAAAAAGCAGACGATCGCCGAACGCGATACCAAACGGGATACCGACCGCGAGATCAAACGCGCGGGATTTTAAAAGCAAAAGCCGCTTAAAAGCGGCTTTTTAATATTCTCCTTTAAAGGGTTTGGAAAACCCTCTGCGCCTCGTTTCGATCAAGTGATACGTTCTTGCCCGTTCGAACGGAAAGATCACGGGGCTTTGCGGGGAAGCGAACTCCACTTCGCCCGTAACCTCCGCTACGATACTGTATCCCCGCGAGCAAAAAAGAATGGGCACGCCGAAACAAAAAGCGTTTGCGCGAAGCATTACCCGTTCGATCTCGCCCGCGCCGCCGAAAGGACAGACGATAAAATCACAGCCCGCCACCGTAAGCGCCTTGACAACCTCGAAAAAATAAAGATCCTCGGCGACGATCACGCCCATACGCCCTTTTTTGGTTTCGAAAACGCGCGCGCACGCGCCCGCGTTCCATTCCCCGTCGAGAATATTGAGCATATCCGAAACGCCGAGAATACGCCCGTTTTCCGCGACCAGAACGGACTTTCGTTTCAGCCCGCGCGTGTCCGTGACGAAGCCGCAAACGACGACGGCGTTACGCTCTTTGGATAGGAGCGCAAGCTCTTCAAAATGCCCCGTTTCGCCTTTCAATTCTTTTTCGTAACTGACCTCCCCGCTCTGAAACCCGAACACGAAAAGATCGGCGTCCCCACCCCGCTCCCCGCTTTCCGAAAACGCGCGGGGCGAACCCCGACTCACGAAACACACCCTCATACGAACCTCCACTCTTCATTATATACAAAACGCAAAGCACTTGTGCTTGGGCTTTTGCGTATACTGTAACAGGCGAAGTATATTTGCACGGCGTTTCGTCAATACTTAAAAAAAAGCAAGGAGGCGCGTATGTTTTGGGCAGGGCTCGCCGTCGGCTTTTTCGTCGGCGGCAATTTCGGAGTGATCTTGATGGCGCTCTTTAAAATGAAAAAATAAACGATCCCGTCGGGCTTCCGACGGGATCTGACTTTTCCGTTTTTTTATTTTGCGTATTTTTCCACGATAGATTGCATTTCGTCAAGGCGCTTGATCATATCTTCGGCAAGCACCAAATGACATTTAGCGCGAACGAGGTTCTGTTCGGGATAATGCGTTTTGAAATACGTGTCGCCGTCCAAATAATCGGTCAAAAACCGCATACCGCATTCTACCGTCATCGCAACCGCACCGAGCGCAAGCGTTTTTCTCTCCTCTTCCGTCAAAATATCCTTGACGGCGCTCACGAATCCGCGCGCAAACGCCTCGTATTTTTCCATATCGACCGCAACTTTGGTAAGATCTTTCTCGTCCTCTTCGCCCGTAGACGCCGCAATGCGTACCGCGTCGCCGAAATCGAACGCCACGAGCCCCGGCATCACCGTGTCCAGATCGATCACGCAAAGATAGTCCTTGGTTTGCTCGTCGAATAAAACGTTACTGCACTTGGTATCGTTATGCGTGACGCGCAACGGCAATACTCCCTGCTTTTGCAAACGGTATAATCTCGTCGCGACCTCTTCAAGCGCCAAGTATCCTTCGATTTCCGACGCTACCCTTTCTTTTCTCCCCGCCAAGTCCTTTTCGATCGCTTCGCGGAATAAACGGTAACGGTTCACCGTGTTATGAAAATGCGGGATCACGATATGCAGATCGTGAACGGGATAATCCTTTAAGTGCTGTTGAAATTCCCCAAACGCCCGCCCGGAGGACTCTACTACCTTGCAGCTATCGGGAGTTAAAAAGGAAATCGAACCGTCGATAAACCGACAGCATCTCCAAAAATCGCTCTCGGAAAGATACGCGTAAAACTTCCCGTCCGCGGTCTTTTGATAATGCAGAACGCTGCGCTTTGCGCTGACGCCCGTAGATTTGATCTTCGCGCGGATATATTCGGTGACCGACGAAATATTCTCCATCATCGCCACGGGATCTCGGAACACCTTCGTATTCACCCGTTGCAAAATATAGTCTTTAAGCTCGCCGCCACGAAAAAAATACACTTTATAGGTCGAATTGATGTGTCCGCTATTGATCACTTCGTAACGACGGTACTCTCCTTCGATCTGAAAGAGAGCGCATATTTCCTTTATCTTCGCTTGGATATTTTCTTTATTTTCGTTGTTCTCCATCTTATTTCCTCTGATTATACTTCCATTTTATGCCGAACTTGAAAAAAAAGCGCAATTTCCTTTCGTTTATCAATTTATTTTAACATATAAAGCTGCTTTTGTCAAGGAATTATCTTCTTTTTCCCTGTTTTTCCGTTTTATCGCATAAAAACGGCGCAAGGCTCCGATACTGTAACTATGCGTTATCCTAAAAATATACTCTTACCCGCCGTCTGCGCGGTGTTTCTCTTCTCCTTCCCCGCTTGCGCGAAAAAAAACCAAAGTTCCCCCGTCGAGCCGATACGAAAACAAATGTTTTTTTATGAAAACGAAAATCGGAAAGAGCCTGAAAGATCGGAATTTTGGGACGTTTCCGAAGTGGATATCTCCAAGATCGATACGAGCCGAAAGCTGATCTCGTTCACCTTCGACGACGCGCCGTCGGGGTATTTGGAAAATATCGCGGCGATCTTTGCGGGTTATAACGAAGAAAACCCCGACTGTCCCGCAAGCGCGACCGTGTTTTTCAACGGCTACCGCTTACAAGAATATTCGCCGACCTTGATCGACCTTGCCTCAACGGCGGGGTTCGAGCTCGGCAACCACACGCACGGACATCTCGATCTTACTACCTTGACGGAAGAAGAACTCAAACGGGAAATCGACGAGGTGGATAAGGCCCTTAAAAAACACGACGGAAAAGAACGGCATCTGCTCCGCGCACCCTACGGCGAGATTAACGAAACGGTCAAAAAGATTTCGTATACCCCCATTATCGACTGGACGATCGACACGCTGGACTGGACGGGCGTTTCCGCCGACGAAATCTACGACACGGTTTTTACGCAGAAGTTTTCGGGCGCGATCGTGTTGATGCACGACGGTCCGCAAAATACGTTAAAGGCTTTGAAACGGCTGTTGCCCGACTTGAAGGAAGCGGGATATCAGGTAGTTTCCGTATCCCAGCTTTCCAAAGCCAACGACTGTCCTTTAAAGACGGGAAGCGTGTATATTCGCGCCCGTAAAAAAGAAGAAAGGACGGGGCAGGGTTGAGTTGAAACGAAAAAAGACGGATTTTTTCCGTCTTTTTTCGTTTGCAATTAGAATTTTTCTTCGGTGAAACGGTGGAAAAAGTCCGCGCAATCGTCTATCCAGCTGCGGATCTTTTTAAGTTCTTCGGGGATCTGATAGCCGTTTACCTCGTAATCCCCCGTGCTCGTTCCGTGATGCCCTTTGGGGAATACGTGAAGCTCGTAGGGAATTTTACGTACCGCAAGCGCGGTAGCGAATTTCAAAGAATCGGTCGCGTTAACCACGTTGTCCGTCGCCGTCGCCCAGATAAACGCGGGAACGGTGGCATCGCTTACCGCTTCGTTTAAAGTAAGCTTCTTTTCGAGCGCGGCTTTTTCCTCGTCGCTGTACCCGTCTAAAAGATTGATAAACGAGCCTTCGTGACCTTCCTTGGAAATGACGGGATAGGAAAGCCCGACCGCCGTCGGCTTATTGTCGAGCTCTTTTCCGGCAAGCGAGGAGGCTTCCGCATAGAGCGTGGCGAGGTTTGCCGTGAGATGTCCGCCCGCGGAGAAGCCGACCACGAAAATTTCGTTCGCATTTACGCACATTTCCTCGGCGTTTTTCTTCACGAAATCCACCGCGCAGGAGAGCTCCAAAAATTGCTCGGGATAGCGCACGCCTTCGGTTTTATTCAAATAGTCAAGAATAAAGCATTGAAATCCCTTCCCCAAAAACGCGTTGGAAACAGGTTGCGCTTCGCGCTTGCTGGCATACGAATACGCGCCGCCCGGCACGACGATCAGCGCGGGGCGCTTCCATTCAGGGTGTTGCGAAGCGTCGAAAGGATTTTCCATTAAAATACATTCGAGAGTGCCGCCTTGCAAAAAGGAATACTGTTCTTTTAATTGTACCTTATAAGCTTTCATTGTTCTTCTCCAAAAGATTTATTTTACAAAAAACAAAACTTTTTCGCCGTTATAGTCGAACGATTCCAGCGCGTTGCGATAACGGAAATAATCGTATTTGTAGACCTGATTGATGGATTCACGCTTGTAATAATATTCCAGACTATCCGAGAGGAAGTTTACGACGTCCTCGGGCAAGCCCTCTTCGGATTCGAGGCGATCTTCGTAGTCGAAATGAATCCAAGTTCCGTCCTCCTGCTTGCAGGAGATCGTCGTTCCGTCGTAAAAATATTTATCCGTGAAAATGCCCGATTCGAGGCTCACGAACACCGACGACGGCGCGGACGAGAGCATACTTACGCCCTGATACAGATTGAGGTTATAGTTATATCCCATCAAGTGCAGAATGGTCGGGATCAGATCGAAGGAATTGGTAAATTTCGAAACGGCCGTCCCGCCCTTTAACGGGGAATCCAGATCCTTGGAAGCCGTAAAAGAAAGATCGTGATAGCCCTCGTAGAAGCCTTGCGCCGCCACGTTGAAATCCATACTGCCGCCGTACCACGTAAAGCAAGGAATATTATAGACTTTCGAATTCCAAGACTGCCCTTCTTCGATCCCTTTTAATTTATAATTCAACGTGTCGTAATACGCGCTGTGATCGGCGTAGAAGAAGAATACCGTGTCGTCAAGTTCGCCGGTTTCGCCCAAATCGTGGATAAGAGAGTTCACGCCCTCGTCCAGATCCATCATTCCCGCTTGATAGCGTTTGTATTTGAGGTACACTTCCTTTTGATCTTCTTTGCCGAGCTTGTTGATCTGCGTGAAATCCATTGCCTTATCGTAGACGAAAGTGGAAGGATAGCCTTGAATGATCTCGTAGTATTTCTCGAAGCCTTTTACGATCACGTTTTCGGAAAAATACGCTTTCTTTTGTTCTTCCGTCATTCCCTCGTACATTTCGCCCGTCAGATTAGGATAATCGCCGTATTCTACGAGATCCTCGTAATGGCCGTGCGAACTGAGGGTCATATGCAGAGTATAAAACGCGTCCGAGCCTTCTTTTTTATAGGTGTATTCGTCGAAATATTCCCGCATTACGAGGTGGTCCTTATCGAACGCGTAGAAGGATTCTTTGATACTTTCGCCTTTATCGTTACAGCCTTCGAGCTTGGGCATATCTTCGAGGAAATGCGCGGTATCGAAGCCGTAAACGCCGCCCGCGCCGTGCGTGTCGTCGCGGTCGTAAGGATCCTCCTCCACAGAACCGTGGGTTACGTCGCGGTCGTAGAAATCCTTTTCGTGGGCGTGGAAATAATTCGCCGTATAGCCGAGATTTTTAAGCGCGTTCGGCAAAGTGAACGGCAAGATATGTCCGCTTAAATAATCGGAAATATCCGTAAAGAGAGGCAGATTGCTCGGGTAGCTGCCGAGAATGGACATCGCCTCGGAATGGTTCGTCTTATCTCGCGCGTAATATTCGGTGAACGCCATACCCTGTGTAGCCAGCGAATATAAGGTAGGCGTGTATTCTTTATTGATCGCAAACCATTCGCCCGATTCGATGACGATGAGCACGAGGTTTTTGCCTCGGATAGAACCCGTATAGATATTTTCACCGTACGCGTCGTTGCTCATTTCTCCGTCGGCGAAATAGGAATCGATATCGGCGAGCAGTAGCTCGTCCATTTTACGCTCGTCGTCCTCGAAAAGCGCGGAGAAAGAATTGGAAACCTGCACGGAATAGAACCCGAAAAAGCCGAATTTCCGAAGCGCTTTCGCGGAAATAAACTGCGTTTCGTATAAATAATGATCGTCGTTATAATCGATGGTATTCTCTTCTTTTTTCACTTCGTTAAAGCACGCCACCGCGCCTTGATAAAACGCCACGGAAAGCCCGCCCGAAAAAAGAACTGCCGCAAGCATTACCGCCGCGGTTTTAAAAGCTTGTCCTTTTTGGACTTTGATTTTCTTATTGATAAAAATGGACGCGCCGATCGTCGCAAAGACCATCGCGAGCATTCCCGCGAGGAAAAACCAGTTGACGAAGTTGGAATTGAACACCCCTCCGACTTCTTTGGTCAAGTTCAGCATTGAAAAGCTGAACACGATCCCGCTCATCGTGCAAAGAGCCTCGTTGATAAACGAAACGACTACTTGTAAGAGCAATAGGATCGAGCTCACCACGATAGACGGCACGCAACAGGGAAGCAGGAACAAAATCAGCCCCATTACGAGCATATAAGCGATATCTATCCCCCAGTAGACGGGAAACACGCCCATATCCATTACCATAAAGGACAGCATTTCTATCGCCGCCGAACAGACGATATACAAAAGGGAGATCCAAAGTTTTTTCTTTAATAATCCTTCCATAGCTTTTACCAAATAAATTTTTACGAGAAGAACTCGCCGTAGATCGCACGAATACAGTCGTTACATCTGTCGTTATCCACGCCGACGATGATATTCAATTCGCTCGAACCCTGATCGATCATAATCACGTTGATATTCGCTTCTGCAAGCGCGCGAAAGAGGCGTGCCGACGTACCGATATTTTTCGCCATACCGTGCCCTACCGTCGCGACGAGCGCGATATTTTCGTGCGTATAAATACGGTCGGGATGCGCGATTTCCCGCATTTCCTCCACGATCGTTTCGAGAACGCCGTTCTTTAAATACGCGTTGTCGATAACAAGCGACATCGTATCGATTCCCGAAGGAAGGTGCTCGAAGGAGATGCCGTGCTTGCCGATCACCGACAAAACCTTCCCGACGAAACCGATTTCCGAGTTCATCATAGACTTTTCAAGGGAAATAACTGTAAAGTCCTTCTTGCCCGCAACGCCCGTTACGACGTTGCCGCCCAGCGTCCTCTTGGAAGTCGATACTATGTAAGTACCCTTATCCTCGGGGCGGAAGGTGTTGCAGATACGAATGGGAATTCCCGCGCTTTTCACGGGAAAGATCGAATCGCTGTGCAATACGTTCGCGCCCATATACGAAAGCTCGCGAAGCTCTTGATAGGAAAGCTCGGGAATACATTTCGGCGTGTCGATAATGCGGGGATCGCAAGCATAGAAGCCGCTGACGTCCGTCCAGTTTTCATACAGTTTCGCTTCGACGGCGCGCGCCACGATCGAACCGGAAATATCCCCGCCTCCACGAGAAAAGGTCTTTACTTTTCCGTTTACGCCGAGTCCGTAAAAACCGGGAACGACGGCACGGGGGGTCTTTTTGAAAATTTCTTTGGCAAGGACGTAGGTTTCGTCGCTGAGCACGCCGTTTTCGTCGAAACGGACGAATTCGGTCGCGTCAATAAAGGGTACGCCGAGCACCGCCGCCATAATTTTCGCCGCGATAAATTCACCGCGCGAAGCGCAATAATCAGGCCCCGCTCCCGCGCGAATTTCTTTTTCCGCCTCGTCGAGCGCGGCGGTCACGCCGAGATCTTTTCCGATTTCCCGTTCGATATTCGTAAAACGAGCGCGGACTTTGGAAAAGGTTTCTTCAAACGCTGCTGCGTCGCCTTTTTCCTGCGCGTCCGAGCACGCGTATAATAAGTCCGTT
Organism: Clostridia bacterium; assembly: GCA_017471945.1. GTDB lineage: Bacteria > Bacillota > Clostridia > Christensenellales > Borkfalkiaceae > Scatosoma. The sequence goes on from JAFURH010000040.1 coordinate 12,599, forward strand.
ACCTTGATATCCCCGCCGAAACGTTTCCCCGGCGCGGATACGACCACGTACCGCCGTTCCTCGTCCGCTTTTACGATTTTGGAAGCGGAAAGGATCACGTTCCCGTCCGCCATAGAAGTTCCGCCGAATTTACAAACCTTGATATTCATATTACCTCTCTTCACAAGCCGAGCAATTTCGCCCCGCCACGTAAAACAAATCTATCAAATCCCCATTACAGTTTATGAACCGAGCCGTTCGCCTTGTCTGCGTTCTTTCAGAAATTGAGCAAGATGACGACGAAAAAGGCAAGGAACAAGGAGATCGCTTTGATCCAGAATTTGGAAACGAATACGTTCTTTAAAAATTTACCGAATTTATTCATAACTTTTCTCCTTATTTGCGTTTTTTATCGGTGAGCAGCATTTCCTGCCAGTAGTAATCGTGCAACGCGTCCGAAAGCATATCGTAGTCGGCGTAGCGGATCACGTTGCCTTGCTTGACGATGGAAATGATTCCCGTTTCCTCGGACACGACGAGGGAAATGACGTTCGCAACCTCGGTGATCCCGATCGCCGCGCGATGGCGAGTGCCGTATTCTTTGGGATAACTCGTCTTTTGCGTGAGCGGTAAGAAGCACCCCGCCGCCTGAATTTTATGTCCGTGAATGACGAGCGCACCGTCGTGCAAGGGCGCTTTCGGGAAGAATATTCCCTCGATGAGCTGCGTGGAAATTTCCGCTTCGATCGTCACGCCGCTTTGAAGGACCTGCTTGGGCAAGCTCCCGCGCGAAAGGACGACCAACGCCCCTACGTTATTTTTGGACATATTTTGCAAAGCCTTGATGACGTTCGTGATACATCTTTCCACCTCCTGCTGAGAGGAAATTTCCGAACCGCCGCCGAAAATAGACTTTTCCGCGCCCTCGTTTTTCGAGGTGTGTACGTCCCAAAGGCTCTTTTTGACTTCCACGCTGAACAGGATCAGCATAAACGCGGAAATGAGAACGGTATAGAACAGATAGAACTGTTCATCGATCAATTCGTCCGTAAAATAAAGCATCAACCCGCCGACGACGAGCAAAAACCAATACAAGAACATCAATTTGGTCGCGTCGTTGTCGCGCAAGGTTTTGGATACGAAATAAAATAAAAGGAAAAAGAGCAGGATCTCTACCGCAAACAAAACGGAAAAATCGGCAAAAAACGCCGTGATCCTCGTCTGAAAAGCTTCAAAACCCGTTGCAAAGCTCAATAAATTCTGCACCTGTGCCTCCTTCGCCGCGCAGTAAACGCGCGTTTAATTTATTATATATTATATAATAAAATCGTAAAAAAATAAAGCGTTTGTTTTAAAAAATCCGACTATTTTTCATTTGTTTTGAAAAAATACGCCCGCTATCACCTTTTTAAGCGCCGAATCGGGAGTAATTTCACCGCTTTTGATTCCCGAAACCGCCTGATATACGTTTTGATACACCGCAAAAAGCGTCTCTTTTTTGAACCTTGAAGCCTGTTCGCGGTTTTTCTTTACGGCGTATTCTTTTATGCCGAGCGCCGCCGCAACCTCTCCGTCGCTTCCGCGAGCCAACGCTACTTCGTAAATACCTTTAAAATAATTCGCGAGCGCGCTTAACAGGGCGATCTCGTCGAAGCCCTTGGCTTTCAGCTCGTCGGCAATACGGATAAATTCCCCGTAGTTCCGCCTTGAAAGGGCGTTCGCGAGCTCGTAGATCTTATATTCCGAATCGGGATAGATCATCTCGTCCACGAGTGCGTCGGTCAAGGTATCCTGCCCCGTCGCCGCACAGCAGGTGAGGAGTTTTTCCGTTTCCTTTGATATCCTCGCCATATCGCAAACGCAATAGGCGGCGATCTTGCCGCACACTACCCCGTCCACGTATACCCCCGCCCGTTTGCAGGTGATATAGATCCATTTCTTTATGGTTTCCTCGTCGCTCCTGCCGCAATCGACGAACGTGAGGTTGGGTTTTTTGGACAGCGCCGCCGTCCCCGTCTTGCCCTTCGAGCCGTTGACGATCAATAACATTCCGCTTTGCGGGGGATTTTCAAAGGTCTTTTTCAAATAGCTTTCGTAGTCTTTTTCCGACGGATAAAATTCGGTTACCCGCACGACGCGTTTTTGACTCGCGAACGGAAAACTGTTCCAAGCGTCGGTAAGCGTTTTGAGTTTATCGCCTTTAAGCTCCGCGCCGTCGAAAGAAATATAGTCTAAAGTAGGTTGTTCCAAAAAGCGGGATTTTAAAAGTTCTTCGCCTTTTTCGCGAAAATACGCCTCTTCTCCCTCAAACAAATAGATGGGAAGCGCGCCGTGTTCGTCGGTAAATTTTTTGAAATCGATATATTTCATAATTCTTTTCACAAACTCCCCCTATTTTAATTGATACTGCTATTATATCATAAGCGCAACCAAAAGGCAAGAATTTGACAGGGCGTTTTTTTACCAAATATTTTCGCGTTTTAAATAAAATACGGCGCAAAGGCCGCAAACAACGTTAAGAGCAGAAAAAGTAAAACGAAAATCGGCTTCGCGCCCTTTACGTTAAGTTTATCCGAAAGGGTCAAAAGGAACACATAATGCGCGAGAGTCGCGCCGAAAGGCATACTTCCCACGAGTAAAAAATCCGAAAAATCCACCGCTACGAACAGCAAAGAAAGCGCCGACCAAATTACGGCGGGAACGTAGAGCGTCACGCCCGCGATCGCCGTCGGGAGCAACGCCGTGAAGAGCACGAGAAAGAGCAAAAACGCGAACGCCGCGGAGATCAAAGGCACGAAGAAGAAATTCAACAGCAATCCCCAACCCGAAAGATACCCGAAGGCGTTGAGCTGAACGGGCAACGTTCCCAACTGTGCGGCGACGGACACGGATACCACGCGTGCAAAGCTTTTCCAAACGCTTGCCGTAACGCCGAGCGGAACGCGGCGTTTTTTCCGTTTGGCGCGGAACGCAAGCTCCTCTTTGCCTATAAGCAGATTGTTGAGCCAGTACGCCCTGCCGCCGAGCGAACGGAAAATCACGCCCGACAAAAATCCTATTCCCAGACAAGCGGTAAACGAGAGCTGAAAACCGATCTCAAACAACAGCGTAGGCGAAAAGCAGAGTACGACCGCCGCGGCGACGCCGAGAGAATCGAGCAAATCGTAATTTATCCATAACAACCGACAAAGATAGGTTACGAGACACATCACGATCGCACGAACGACGGACGAAGAAAATCCGCATATACCGCCGTAAAAGAGGACCACCGTCGCGACGAAAACGAAACGAAGCCACGCAGGCGCGCGGGAAAATCCCGTTTTATCCGTCAACAGACGGCAAAAGGCGTAGAGCGCGGCGATATGCAACCCCGAAACGGCGAAAATATGCGCGATACCGCCTGCGCGGATATTTTCGAGCATTCCCTCTTCGATTCCCGAAGTATTGCCGAGCAAAAGCGCGAGCGTGAGAGCGGCGGAGTCCTCGTCCATACCCGCTTGCACCACTTCTTCTATACGCGCGCGGACAAGTAAAAACAGATCCGTTTCCTCGCCCGCCTTTTGAACGCTTTCCACGGCGTTGGAAAAATACTTTTTCCCGTCTGCAATCTCGCTTGCCAGAAAGCCGTCGTCTGGGTACGTATCGGTTAGGGTACGCACGAAACCGCGCAATACGAGCCGATCGGAAAGGGCGATATTTTTCAAAAACGAGGCGGACAGGTATGCGGTGAACTTAAAATCGGAAGGTTTTTCGCCGATATAAATATCCGACAAGACCACCGCGCCGTAGTCGTCGTTTTCCCACTTTTCCACTACCGTTCCGACGACGGTATATTCCCCCTCGATGGTTTTTCCGTCCTCAAATTCTTGTGTGCGCGCGCTAAATAAAGAAAACCCGAGCACAAACGCCACGGCGAGGGAAAGGAGGGCGACGAGCGTTTTCAAACGCACGCCGTAAAATATAACGGCGCAGACGGGGATAGGCAAAAGCAATAACGCCCACCAGCCCGACGCGCCGTCGAAAATAACGAAATAAGAAAAAACGATCCCGAGCGAAAAAAGCACTCCGAAAAAGAACCCCGGGCGGAAGTTACAAAATCTTTCCTCCACCGCGGTCACACTCTCTTTTTCTCCCGTAAAACTCTTCATAGCCGTAAATCCGCACAGATCTTTTATGCAAGCGAAATTCTGTCGCTGACCGAACGCACGAACACGCCCTTTTCCTCGCCGAGCGAAACGCAATCGTTGAGGTACACGAAAAATTTATCCGAAGGTTTTGCGATGCGCAAAACGCTCGAAACGATGATCAAAAGCTCGTCCATATAAAGGGCGACCTTATCTTCGAGCGCCCCTCGAACGATCGCGATAATTTCGTAAGGAGTATAGTCCGTTTCGTATTTTCGAAGCTGTTCCCCCGATTCCACGCGATAGCGGTCGAACCCGACGACTTTATCCGTTTTATGATAGAAGGACGCCCCGACCAAGCGTTCGTATTTAAAGCCGCAGAGCGCGACGAGCGCTTGCATTCTCCCTTCCACCTTCGAGCCGTATTTCGTAACGCCGAGACTCGTTAAACACCTTCTCACGAGAAACTCGTAGGAAATCGGCTCTTCCGCCGCTACGATAGCTTTGAGCCGAGAAATGATCTCCGCGTCGTTTTCGCCCGAGGTGACGAAATTGGCATTCTCCACGCGCGGTTCGAGCGTCGCCGCCTTATACGCCTTTTTGCCGCGGTTCAAGCCCGTGCCGCCCCGTCTGTCCGCGCCCGTAAGTTTATCGAGAAGGTCTTTGATCTTCTTGATCTCGCGTTTGGGATTATTATAATAATTGACGGAGAACACGCGGATCACGTTCCAGTTGTTGCGCTTTAAAGTTTGGATCTGCAAAACGTTCCTATCCTTGATCGAAAACGGGGTGGCGGTATCGCACATAACCGCAAGAATAAATTTGTGTTTGTTTTTAGGGTCGAGCACCGCCACGTCGATCTTGAAATCGGACACGCCCACGCCGTAACGGCAATCGTAGCCGTAAGACGAAAGCTCGTCGGCGATATATTTTCCGATCCCCTCTTTCTTCGCGGAAAGATTCCCCGACGGAATCGCGAGCGTCGTTCTGCCCTTTTGCGCAAATTCAAGGAAGGCTTTCAAGCCTGCCACGCCGCGGGAGTTGGTTTTGGAAATATCGATCATCGCGCCCGTCATCGAAGCGAACACGAGCATTTCTTCCCTCGCGCGCGATACCGCAACGTTGAGCCTTCGCCAACCGCCCGCCTGATTCAAAGGACCGAAATTGAGAGAGATCCTGCCAAGCTTATCGGGTCCGTAGCAGACGGAGAACAGAATCACGTCTCGCTCGTCGCCCTGTACGTTTTCAAGGTTTTTGATAAACAGAGGTTCTTCGCGATCGTACGCCGCGCCCTCTAAGCGTTTTTCGATGATCGACGACGAAAGCTTACGCTCGATATATTCCTTCTGCGCGTTGCTGAACGTGACGATACCCATACTCGATTTTTTAAGCTGCGCGTCGGAAAGTCGGCGTAAGACCTCCGCCACGAGCGCGTCCGCTTCCACCTTGTTGCGCTTCGTGAAGCCCCTGTCGTATAACCCGTCCTCCACGAACTCGAAACGTACCTTACTGTCGGGCGCGTCGGGGGAAGGGAAGGTGCAAAGGCTGTTGCCGTAGTACATCAAATTAGAGAACGCGATCAAGCTTTCGTGCTTGCTTCGATAATGCCACGTTAAATGCCGTTCGGGAATCCGGAGCGCGAGGCAGTCGTCGAGCACGCTTTCCATATCCTCGTTTTCGAGGTTATCCTCGTCCACGTAAGTCGTCGAGAAGAAGGTCGTGGGCGGGAGCTGTTTGGGGTCTCCGACGATGATCGCCGCCTTTGCACGCGCAAGCGACCCGATGGCTTCCGCCGTCGGCATCTGCGACGCTTCGTCGAAAATAACCAGATCGAACAAACCGCTTTCCGCTTGCAAATATTGCGAAACGGTGATCGGGCTCATCAGCATACACGGCGCAAGCGCCTTTATGAGTTCGGGGATCTCCTCGAAGAGCTTTCTAAGCCCCATACCGCGCAGGTTGTTTTTGGAAAGGCGTTGGAAATTGGCAAGCTCCAAGCTCAAACTTCCGTCGGTGGACGGCGTGGGAAGCCTTTCGATAAGCTTTGCGCGGATACTTTCCTTCGACATTCTGGCAAACTCGTCCATCGCAAGTCGAAGCGCTTCCGAGCCTTCCTCGGTGATCGCCGCCGAGAACCGCGACAACACGGGATCGAGCGGGATATTCGTCTGCAAGAAGTTTTTGTAGATATTCTTTTCAAAGCTGTCGAGGATATTTTCACTCGTGACCGAGCCGTTTTCAAGAGCGTCCGTAATAAAGGTAAGCCCCGATTTATCCAGCTTTTCCGCCGTATTTTTATACATACACCAATTCGCAAGCATATCGATATTATCGATCAACGCGCCCGCTTTGGAGGTGTAGTATTCCAAAACGTCCTCTTCGGGCACGAGCCGCGCGTCGGCGTTCGTGATCTTCGAAAAACTCTCCTCTGCCGCCGTGAAGCTTTCGAGAGAACGGATAAGCCCTTGCAAAACGGGCTCGCTGTACCCGTTCGCCGCGCGGATACACATACTGTTGAAGCTGTCGGAATTATAATCCATAAACACTGCGGCGCAGGTTTCGTGCAATTTATAAAGATCGGAAAGGAAGTTTTTGCGCGCGTCGAAATAGTCCACCCGTCCGAACGCGTAGGTGAAATACTTGGAAAGGCGGGTGCAAGACTTGATCCTGTCCATCGCCTCGTAGATCTCGTAGACCGTTTCCAGATGCTTATAAAAATCGCCGTCCGCGATTTCCGAAACCGCGACTTTGGAAAGCTTTTTCGCGACGGACGATACGAGCTTGTCTTTTTCGTACGCCGTTTCCCCTAAGTCCAGCCATTCGCCGAGCCGTTTATATTCCTTGCCGATATCGACGAGCTTTTTAAAGTGCTTGAAATAATTTTCGAGCGAAATATCCAGCCGTCTGTTCGCGTTGAAGAACGCGAAAAATTCTTCTTCGTTTTCCTTGAAATATTTATTCAGCGCGCCGCTCGATAAAAGGTTCGCGATCTCTTTGAGCGAGAGAAGCTTTTTGCGGGTGAGCGTGCTGATACGCTGACGGTACAGCTCCAAAAACAGCGCCAAATAGTTCTTTAAATGCTTGATTTCCGCGATCACGACTTCCGACGAGCAATACACCGAATCCCGCGTTTCAAGGCTGTATTCGGTCAAATTTACGTTCGCGAACGGCGAATTTGCCACGCCGCCGCATTCCTTTGCCGCGGCTGCCGCCTGCACCATCATCTTTTCGTACGCTTCGATCTTTTCCTTCGTGAGAGAATCGTAGAAGGTGCTTTCGATATTCATTATATCGGGCGCGTTTTTGTTTTTCAGGCAGACGAGAATGGCTTCGTAGACGGAAATACCGAGTCGGCGCTTTTTATGGAGCGCGGCAAGCGGTTCGGCAAGCTCGCCTTTGAGCTTTTCGATCGCGCCCGACTTTTCCGCAAGATACACCTTTTCGCCCGTACCCGCGAGCGCGAGGACGGAAGAAAGCTTTTGTAAGACTTCCGTTTTGTTGGTTTTATTGGAATGAAGCTCCAAACAGAATTCGCCGATCCCGATCCCGTCCAAACGCTTTTTCACGACGGACAAAGCCGCTTGCTTTTCTGCGACGAACAACACCCGCTTCCCGTCGTTTAACGCGTTGGCGATAATGTTCGTGATCGTCTGCGATTTACCCGTTCCCGGAGGTCCGTGCAAAACGAAGGTCTTGCCCGTTTGCGAGAGCGCGACCGCTTCCCATTGAGAGGAATCGGCGGGCAACGGCATTAAAGTTTGATCGGGCGGCGTGGCGTCCTCTTTTAAATCCGCGTCGGAAGTATCCGAAAGCTTGGAGCGGTTGGAAAGCAAGGAAGCGATCAGTTCGTTCTTCGAAAATTCGGGCATATTCTGCCGAAGATCCTGCCACATCTGATACCGCGCGAACGAAAACGCCGCAAGATACACGTCCTCGAACACTTCCCACTTTCTCATTCGAACGACTTCCATTCGCACCATCGCGAGAATTTCGGAAATTTTCAGACCCTTAGAAGCGCCGTCCAAGCCCCGAATGTCGATATTGAATTCTTGCTTTAAATATTCGAGCAGGGTGGAATTGACGGAAAAATCCTCATCGGTAAGCGACACGGAATACCCCGCGCCGCCCTTGCTTTTTTTCAGGGTGACGGGCTGCAACACGAGAGGCGCGAAATGCTCTTCGCCGTCCTCGCGGGTATACCAGCGCAAAAATCCGAACGCGAGATATAAGATCTTCGTGCCCGATTCTTCGTCCGCTTCTTTGTTTTTGCGAATCAGCTTTTGCGTGGTTTCGCTTAAAGGGGTCTCGTCGAGAAAGGTACGCAAAATTCCCGACGAATTTTCAAGATCGATCAGCTGACGGAGAGAACGCACTTTTCCCGCGCTTCCGAAATGTATTTTTTCCTTTTTGAGTTCGTCGAGCTCCGCCGAAGCGGAGGAAAGCCGCATTTCCCCGCTTGCCGATAAAAATTCAAGCGTACGATCGGGCGAAGCGGATAAAATATGCACGACCTGCCGTTCGGGCGGGAAATGCAAAAGCGTGTTTTTCAAAGACAGATCTAAAAGCCGCCGTTCCCACTGCTTGTCTTTGGTCTGTTTATTATCGCCGTCGAATTTCTTCGCACCCAAAAGATCGTCGGGCGCGGCAAACGGCGACATCGCCTCTTCCCCTAATATTTCAAAGCCCTTCACGCCTTTTGCGCGGAGCGGCAACGAGGGAATTTGCGCGATACGGCAACGGCGGATATCCACGAATCGGTCGTAGTATCCCCCCGTAAGCTTTTGCTTAAAATGCGTTTCGCTCGTGGAATACGCGCAGGTCTTGTCCGCGTATAAATCCTCTATATCAAAACAGCTTAAATTGTTGATTCCGTCGGCGATATATTTTTCGACGAGGTTCATATCGTCGGACACGGTGTCCATAAAACAGCTTTGATACAGCCATACGCCGCAGGTGATCTCTTTATCCCCGAACACGAGCACGGGATGCAGCCCGAAGCTTTCCAAGCACGAGCACGTAAACAGCGCAAGCTCGGGCGCGCTCGCTTGCCGTTCGGCAAGGATCTTCACACCCCCGCCGATCTCCGAAGGCTCGGAAAAATCGCACGGCTTACGGCTGATCGAATACCGCCTTATGCACGCAAAAGCCGCCGCGATAATTCTCCGCACGGCGTTTTTATCGTTTCCGTCGTAGCCGCCGAGCTCGGCGGTCACTTCCCATTTTTTAAGCTGTTCGACGATCTCCGCGCGAATTCTCGCGCAATCGGCAAGTCGGGGACGGACGAACAGGGCAAGGCGTTCTACGTTTCCGTCCGTGCCTTCCCAGTAATCGATAGGCAGCGCTTTGACGGCGACGGTCTGCTCCGCGATCGTCTTTTTATCCTTTTTTAAAGAAACGGTGATCTCCTCTTCCTTCACTTCGCTAAGCTCTGCAAAATACAGCGGGGACAAAAGCTCTCCGATCTCCACTTCCACCGCGCTTTCGAACGGCACTTCCACGAGCTTTTGCTTCTCGATAATCA
>JAFURH010000041.1 GCA_017471945.1 Clostridia bacterium
AATGGCAGAAAAAAGAGCGGTCACGATGGACAAACTCGTTTCCCTTTGCAAAAACAGAGGTTTCATCTTCCCCGGAAGTGAGATCTACGGCGGGCTCGCAAACACTTGGGACTACGGTCCTTTGGGCGTGGAGCTGAAAAACAACGTAAAAAAAGCTTGGTGGAAAAAATTCGTACAGGAAAACCCCCTCAACACGGGCGTGGACTGCGCGATTTTAATGAACACCCGCACGTGGAAGGCTTCGGGTCACCTCGGCGGCTTCTCCGACCCCCTTATGGACTGTAAGTCTTGTAAAGCGCGCCACCGCGCGGACAACCTCGTGGAAGCGTACGTTGCCAAAAAAGGCTTGGACGTGAAGGTCGAAGCGATGGATAACGACGCTTTGGAAGCGTTCATTACCGAACACAAGATCGTTTGCCCCGTGTGCGGCAACTCCGATTTCACCTCTATCCGTAAATTTAACTTGATGTTTAAGACCTTCCAAGGGGTTACCGAGGATTCCGCGAACACCGTGTATCTTCGCCCCGAAACGGCGCAGGGTATTTTCGTAAACTTCGAAAACGTACAGCGTTCCACGCGTATGCGCGTGCCCTTCGGGATCGCTCAGATCGGTAAATCCTTCCGCAACGAGATCACGCCCGGCAACTTCACCTTCCGTACCCGCGAATTCGAGCAGATGGAACTGGAATTTTTCTGTAAGCCCGGCACCGACCTCGAATGGTTCGCGTACTGGAAGGATTTCTGCCGCGACTGGCTGTTGTCGCTCGGAATGAAGGCGGAAAACCTGCACCTTCGCGACCACTCGCCCGAAGAGCTTTGCTTCTACTCGAAGGCGACGACCGACTTCGAATACAACTTCGCGTTCGGCTGGGGCGAGCTTTGGGGCGTTGCCGACAGAACGGACTACGACCTTTCTCAGCACGCAAAAGAATGTGGTAAGCCTATCACCTACCTCGATCCCGTCACCAACGAACGCTACGTGCCTTACGTGGTCGAACCGTCTTTGGGCGCGGACCGCGTAGTGCTCGCCTTCCTCACCGACGCGTACGACGAAGAAGTGGTAGACGCGGAAAAGAACGATATCCGTACCGTGCTCCGTCTGCACCCCGCGCTTGCGCCTTATAAGTGCGCCGTGCTTCCCTTGCAGAAAAACCTTTCCGAAAAAGCGGACGAGGTGTATGCGAAAATGATCAAAAAATTCCCCGCGACCTACGACGTCACGGGTTCGATCGGCAAACGCTATCGCCGTCAGGACGAGATCGGCACGCCCTTCTGCGTGACCGTCGATTTCGACACCCTCGAAGACGGAACGGTGACCGTGCGCGACCGCGACACGATGGAACAGATCCGCGTGTCCGTGGACGAAGCGATCAAGTATATCGAAGAAAAGCTTGAATTTTGATCGGAACTAATCGAAAAGGTCTGCCAAAGCGGCAGACCTTTTTTTGTTTTGGTTATGTAAGCTTACGAATTCCAGACCTTTGCGACGATCTCGTTCGCGACGAGCGCGGAGAGTTTTTTATCGCCGATATCCAGCCACAGCTCGCTTTGCCCGTCGAGGCGGAGCTTAACGCCGAATTCCTTGCGTTTGAGCTTGACGGACAGCACGAAGCAAACGAGCGCCCACACGGCGAGCACCCCGCCCGCGAGATAATAAGGAATTTCCGAAGTATCCACACCGTAGAAAATCGCCACGCCGCCGCACAATAAGCTCAAAAAACAGAAAATGCAAAAGAACACGCAGCCGCCCGTCGTGCGGGTCTGCACCGTCTTTTCCACCTGCGCGATCGTGGGATACGCGATCTCGTCGGTTTTTTCCGCGCGTTGCCACACGAGCTTTTTATCGGTCATAAACAGCGTTTCTTCTTCGCCGAGTCCCGTTTTATAGCGGAAGGCTTTTTCCATTCTTTCTCCCAAAGCTACTTGCATATAAACCCTCTTCGTCTTTCGTTTTTCTTTATTATACACCCTTTCGGCGGGTTTCGTCAACTTTTTTTGAGGATTTTCCCGCCCGCGAAAAAAAATTTTAAAAAAATTTAAAAAATTTTCCTCAAAACCCTTGACAAATTAAAATTTTATGCTATAATAGAAGTACAAAGAGAAAGGAACTAACAAAAAATGTAAGAACCTTTCAAAATAAAGTAGGAGCACACCGATGCACAAATAAAAGTCGGGCCGACGACATTCGGCAGGGTCGCCGCAGGGACGCGGCAAAAAGAAAATAACGTTAAAGGAGGTACGAAAAGGGATGATTCCTTACAGTTCGGTTTACGGGTACTTTAACAAAGAAGTGAAAGAGAGGTAGACTCCAATGAACGATTTAAAGGAAGGATCGAGAAAATAAAAGAAATCCGCCAAGGTATCAGGCGACGAGTCGCCGCGGACAATGAGTTCAAAACAGGCGGTAAATTTTAAAGGACGATCCTTACAATTGAATAGAAAGATACAAGAGCGAGGAAAATTCCTCGCTCTTTCTTAATCCGCTTAATAATAAACTTTTTATTTTTTTCATAATGTCAAACTCCTTAATTTTTTACTCTTCTGTTAAATCATAACTATTATCCAAATAATATTCCTTTAATGATATTTCAAAATTATAGGAAAATCCTTTAAATTTTCCATGATCAAGTATTTTTGCAGATGGAGAATAATAAATAATCACCCTATCCCAATCTGACAATCTCTGTCCAGAAATCGTATCCGTCCAGATAAATGTCGCCGTTGTTTCACCATTTTCTTCAAGAAATATAAAATCCTTCCATTCCTTTCCGATTTTTACCAAGCCCGACCACCTTCCGTTCGTTCCATAACATAAATAATTAAATTCGCACGATGAAAGATAATCATACACTTCTTCTACATAAGCTTCAAATTCACCATACGTTATAGTAGCATAAAAACGCACATCTGATGTTCTAGTATGTTCGCCGTGCGGAAGTTGTGGAAAATCAGGAATTCTTTTTTGTGTTAATACTTCTTGCGATAAAAATCCGTATTGATCAGCCTTAAAGCTTTCACACTTAGCTCCAACGAAGCCAAAGCCCGAGCAAAACGCTACTAAAAACGCCAAACAACCTAACAATAATCTTCTAATCTTTTTCATAATTAAAAACTCCTTAATAGATTATTTTTCAATAAAATTCTTACCCATCGGTCTATCCTCCTCTTACCGTTCTATAATATATACTCCGAAAAACACCCTTTTGTTCGGAGAAACGGTAAAAAAAT
>JAFURH010000042.1 GCA_017471945.1 Clostridia bacterium
AACACAAAATCTAACAAACGAAGCGGATCGCTTTATGCAGGGCAACCTGCGTAAGGCGATTTGCAGGTTAAGGAGTTTTTATGCTTCCTCATATTCATATAATGGGATTTTCTATCCCTATGTACTCGCTGATGATCTTCTTCGGCTTCATCGGCTTCTTGATCTTAACTTATATCACGTTCACTCGCTTTGAACCCGTAAAGAGAGATACCCTTATGCGGCTTTTTCTCGTATCGGTCGTGTCCTTCGGCGTAATGGGCGTTTCGGCGTGGTTGTTCGACGCGATCTTCTTTTCCATTGAAGCGGGTAAGCTTGTTTCGGGCGGGATCACGTGGCTTGGCAGCGTTGCGGGCGGTTTCCCGACGGCGATCTTCCTCATTCACAAATTCGTTCCCGAAGCTAAGGGCAGAACGCTCTACTTTTTCTCGCTGATGATGCCCGGGATCGTGCTTGCGCACGGACTCGGCAGAGTGGGGTGTTTTTTCGCGGGCTGTTGTTACGGGCAGGTGACGGACAGTATTTTCGGCGTAAGCTTTCCCGAGGGAAGTAGCGCGGCGCACCAATTCCCTGCGGCCGACGGCAGCAGTTTGCCCGTACTCCCGACGCAGCTTTTCGAAGCGGTGTTCGAGTTGATTATGTGTATCGTAATGCTTGCGGGTCGTAAAAAATTCAAAAACTATAACCTTGAAATTTGGTGCTTTGCGTACGGCTTATTCCGTTTTATTATGGAATTTTTCCGCGCGGACAGCCGCGGCGGTACGGGCTTTTTCCTTACGCCCTCACAATTTTTGAGCGTATGTCTTTGGATCGCGGCGACCCTGTTGATTCTATTCAAACGCGGCGTGATCTTCAAGAAACTATACGCGAAAGGCGCGGTTTGGCGGGAGCAGGTACGGCTTGACGCGATCAAAAAGAAGCACGACAGGCGTTGTTGCGCGACTCTTTCGGCGGCGAACGCGCTTAGGGAGCTGCATAAGCTCCACGAGGAAGGTATTTTGACGAAAGAGGAATACGAAAAGAAAAAGAAAGAGCTCGTTGATAGGCTCTAAAAGGGGTAAATTTATGGTTTGGACAAATATTTTGTTGCAAATTTTGGTGTTTATCGTAGGCGTGTATTTGATCGGGTACGTGATCTCGCTCGTCAATCGATTTTTCTATCGGTTGGTGGGGAACAGTCGCGGCGTGTGTTATGCTACGGGCGTGATCGGTACGCCCATTCACGAGCTGGGTCACGCGGTGATGTGTTTGGTATTCTTTCATAAGATCGTGGACATCAAGTTGTTCCAGATCGGCGACGAGGACGGCACGCTCGGCTACGTTTCCCACACGTATAACCGCAAGAATATTTGGTGTATTATCGGGAATTATTTTATCGGCGTTGCGCCGATCGTGTGCGGCACGGCGGTGTTGTTCCTTTTGATGAATCTTTTGTTGCCGACGGCGTTTTCGGAGTTTACTTCGAGCCTTACGGCGTTCACGGACAGCGTGACGGGCGGATTCTCGTGGGGGCTGTTCGGGGATATGATCGGGGTGTTCTGGGACGGAGCGGTTTCGATCTTCTCGGCGATCACGGTCGGTTGGCAATGGTGGGTGTTCTTTATCGTGGCGATGTGCATTTCCATTCACCAGAATTTGAGCGGCGCGGACATTAAAAATTCGCTCACCGCGTTGCCTTTGATTATCGTGATCATAGTGCTTTTGAACGTGATTTTCGGATACGTGTTCGACAGCGTTTACGGCGGGTTCTTGGAAGGAATGAACGTCGGCGGAGGATACTTGATCGGCGGGCTTATGTTCTCGCTTGCTTGTTCGCTTTTGTCGCTGACGGTTGGTCTGATCGTGAGATTGATTCGTAAGCTTTTGGGAAAATAAAATGAAGAAATCAAGAAAATTTTTAATCGGCTTATTGGCTTGCTTGACGCTCGGAGTCGGCTCGCTTGGATTTTCGGGTTGCGCTTCGGCAGACGACGATGACGAGGACGACGAGATCGTAACGGTCTGGACGGTGGAATCGGCGTATTTAAGAGCGCAGGAATACGGGTATACGGGCACGTTTTCGGCTTTTGAAACGCTCTTGGAAAATCGGGTCGGGAACAAAAAAATCCAAATCGAAGGCGTAACGAAGAACGACGACGGAGAGGTGTACGTTTTGCTCTACGGCGTAGACGATCTGTTGGTAGGGGAATTTGAGCCCGACGGCGGAGGCGTTTACGACGACGAGGACGAGAATGACGAGTGGTGTCGGCTCGTTTGGACTGATGATGAAGGGAATAAGTGGACGTATGTATTGAACAGGGAACTCACGGAAATGCCGTCACCTTTTAATCCGTATTCGCACCAAAAGCCCGAAGAGGAGTACGTTTTTCTCGGTTGTTTCACGGAACGGGAAGGCGGGGAGAAATATATAGACGCGGACGGCAATATCTTGAAGCCGCTTCCGACCGAGCTCGTGCTTTACGCGCAGTACAGAGAGCGTACGGCGGAGGACGGAAATACTTCGGGAGAGCTCGGTCCCGTCGATTCGGATAGTATTTTCTACGACGGCGCGACGATCGCTTGGGAAGCGCACAGCGGCGCGCAAGGATATGAAATTTATATAGGCGGTACGTTTTTCGCGCGAACGAGTAGCGGCGTTACGCAGATGCAATACGACGCGGGCGGACAGTCGTTCAGCGTGCAGATCAAAACGCTTGGCGAGGACGACCTTTCTTCCCCGATTTCGGACGAAAAGCAGTTTACTTACGTTGGCGTTTCGGGAATCGAGGTCGTGGACGGCGTTTTAACTTGGGAAAGCGTGAACGGAGCGCAAGCGTACGCCGTAAGAGTCAATAATTCCGTTAAGCAGACGACGGCAACGAAATATAATTTGATTGCGGGCAGTAATCAAACCGTATCCGTCAAGGCGATTTTTGCGGAGGATTCCACGTGTTTTTCGGCGTTTTCGGAGGAAAAGAGCGTTTATATTTTAAGCGCGCCGAGCGTTTCGGTGGTTGCGGGGGAAACGGAAGCGACGATTTATTGGAACGCCGTGAATGGGGCAAACGGGTATCGGGTCAAGATTCAGAAGCCCGGTGGCGTCACAACGGAAATCTATTCCGTTACTTCGATAAGTAAGCAATATTCGTTCTCTGAAACGGGGACGTATACAGTCAGCGTACAAGCGTGCGGAGATGGAGTTGAATATTACGATTCGCAATATTCTTCGTCGATTACGGTAGAAAGGAAAGAAACGGCATAAGAAACGAAACAAAAGCGAGTTTGCGAACATAGGAATTACAAAGTTTAAACAAAAAACCGTTGACATTCTTTAAAATTTACTTTATAATAAAGAAGCAACATTCGAAGTCTTATTTTTAAGAATTCACATAATAAAATATGGAACTAACGGATATAATCTTGGTGGATTATATCTCTTATCGTGTTTACAAAAACCGTTGGTTCTTTATGTGAACGAGTGTTGCAGCTTACGAGAAAGATATTTTCTACGGTGTCGTTCTCGTGAGGGAGCGACATCTTTTTTATACAGAGGACAGGAATGAAAAGCGTTAAAAAGTGGATTTGTGTGATTTTTACGACTTTTTTTGCGTTTGTGAGCGTGAACGGCGTAAAGGCAGAGCGTGCGAAAGCGGAGAGTTTCTATTCCGTAGAATCCGATTCGAAATCGGAAGACGAATTATATAAGGAAGAAAAGGAGAAAAACGGTCGAGAGGATAGTGATAAGTGGATTTTCGACGCGGCGTTCGGCGTCGTTGTTTTCGCGTTGGCAGTCACGGCCGGTATATACGGTGAGCATAAGAGAAAAAACAAAAAAGATTGACAATAAAAAAGACGGGAAGCGATTGCCTCCCGTCTTTTTTACGGTATGAAGGATTCGTTATAAAGGTCGCGCGGCTTTCACGGGCTCGCAGGTCACGTGCATTCCGAGCGCCTTGAAGGTCTTTTCGTCTACGTGAGATAACAGCACCGTCGAGTGGATCTCGGCATTTTTTAACTTGTCCAACTGATTGAGCGCAAGTTGCGCCGTCGGGTTCGTGACCGCGCAGATGGAAAGCGCCATCAACACTTCGTCGGTGTGCAGACGGGGGTTTACCGCGCCCATATGATTGACTTTGAGCTTTTGAATCGGCTCGATCACGGTGGGAGAGATCAGCTCGATCTTGTCGTGAATCCCCCCTAATACTTTGAGCGCGTTCAAAAGCGCCGCCGCGCTTGCGCCGAGCAGGTTTCCCGTTTTTCCCGTCACGATCGTACCGTCGCCGAGCTCAATAGCAACGGCGGGCGCGCCCGTAGCTTCCGCCTTTTCGAGCGCGGGCTTGATCGCCGCGCGGTCGTCCGTGGAAACGCCCATCTTGCTCATTAAAAGTTCGAGCTTCGCCACGACTTCTTTTCCTACTCTGCCCGTTCTCGCGTCGCAAAGGGCGGCGTAGTAACGGCGGATGATTTCCGCGTTGGAAGCTTCGCGGCAAACCGCGTCGTCAAAAATACAGTTCCCCGCCATATTTACGCCCATATCGGTAGGGGATTTATAGGGAGATTTTCCCAAAATTTTCTCAAACATCGCGTTGAGCACGGGGAAAATTTCCACGTCGCGGTTATAATTTACGGCGAGAGTACCGTAGGCTTCCAGATGAAATGGATCGATCATATTCACGTCGTTTAAATCGGCGGTCGCCGCTTCGTACGCCGCGTTGACGGGGTGCGAAAGAGGCAAATTCCAGATCGGGAAGGTTTCGAATTTCGCGTAACCCGCCTTCACGCTCCGCGCGTTTTCGTGATAGAGCTGAGAAAGACAGGTCGCCATTTTTCCGCTCCCGGGGCCCGGTGCGGTTACCACCACGAGCCGACGGGTGGTCGGAACGTACTCGTTTTTGCCGTAGCCCTCGTCGCTGACGATCTTTTGCACGTCCGAAGGATAGCCTTCGATCGCGTAGTGCTTATACACGTTCACGCCGAGGTTGTTGAGACGTTTGATAAACCCGTCCACGGTGGGGTGAGAATGATACATCGTCATCACGACGCTACCCACGTACAAACCCTTGGATTTAAAGATGTCGAGAAGTCGCAGAACGTCGGCGTCGTAGGTGATGCCGAGGTCGCGACGGTATTTGTTGTTTTCGATATCGCGCGCGCTGATCACGACGAGGATCTCCGCGATCTCTTTAAGTTTTAAGAGCATTTTGATCTTACTGTCGGGTTCAAAACCGGGCAGCACGCGGGAGGCGTGGTAATCGTCGAAGAGCTTCCCGCCGAATTCAAGATACAATTTTCCTCCGAAAGAATTGATGCGTTCTTCGATCTTTTCCGATTGCATTTCGAGGTATTTCTTATTGTCGAATCCGAGTTTGTTCATTCGTAGGGTTGCTCCTTTGTCGTTTCGTAGTTATCTATTGGGAAGTCGAGAAACTCAGTTTCTCGCGGGTGTGGGCAGAGCCCACGAATTTTATGCCTAAGGTAAGCAAAACGCAGTTTTGCGCCTTTCGCCGTGAGGCGAATACGCGGCGTTGCCGCGGCGACGAAAAGCTTGCGCTTTTTTTATAGGGGTACTTTTTCCGCCTTGCGGCGGCTCTTGACAGAGAGTCGTAAAGGCTCTGCCTTTACAATCCGCGAGGGGATAATCCCCTCGACCCTAAGACGATAGTCTTATCTTTTATATTTTACCAAAAATTATTCAAAAAGTCAACGGGACGGCGGGCAGTTTTGAGCGGGAAAGAAAAATTTTTCGTATAAAAAAAGCCGCGGAAGTCCCCGCGACGTTTTCTTTGTTAAAAAGAATTAAATTTTCTTTTTGAGTTCGCGAACGGCGTTGTTTAAGAAAAATTCTGCCGTCGTGCCCTTGCGAATGAGCGCGACCGCTTCTTCAGGCGTACACCAACGCGCTTCCGCGATCTCTTCGTTGAGTTTGATCTCCTTTTCCTCGATCACGACGATAAAGTTCAGCATCAAAACGTCCTTCTTCGCGTGGTAGCGCGAGGACATATATTTGGCCTTCACGACGTCAAGCCCCAGTTCTTCTTTGATTTCGCGGGGGATCGTTTTTTCGGCGTTTTCGCCTTTTTTGATATAGCCGGCAAACAGGATAAAGTCCTCGTCCTCGGCGTGCTTGGCAAGCAGGATCTTATCCTGCGCGCGATTGGTCACGACCATCGATACCGCGATGGGGAACTGCGGGAACATATACGCCTGACAAGTTCCGCAATAGGGGATCAAACCTTCGTTTTCGCAAAAGCGAAGGGTGAGTTTTTGTCCACATTCTCTGCAATACATAACGTTACCTCCTTATTTAAGGTTGGATTACACTATTTTGTTACTATAATAATACCGCATTTTCTTGCTTTTGTCAATAGCTTATAAAAAATTTTTCCGATTATTTTTTTTAATTCCCGATTTTTGCCCTTTACGGCTTGACAGAATAAAAAAAATGAAGTATAATAAGGCGTACATATTGAGGTACGCGGGGCGTTTTTCGGCTGAGGTTTCGAAAATGCTCGGCTTTTTTCGCGTCTTTACGTACGCTATCGAGAAAAACCAAAAGGAGAAAGAGATATGCTCACATCTATTTGCGGAATCAACTGGGGGGACGAAGGTAAGGGCCGTATGGTTGACCTTCTTTCCGAAAAATTCGATATCGTTTGTCGTTATCAGGGCGGCAACAACGCCGGTCACACCGTTATCAACGAACGCGGGAAATTCGTTCTGAATCTTCTGCCTTCGGGGATCTTGCGCGAGGACGTCGTGAACGTGATGGGCAACGGTATGGTCATCGACATCAAGCATCTTTGCGAGGAAATGGAACGCTTGCGTGCGGGCGGGATCAAGATCACGCCCGAAAATCTTAAAATTTCCGATCGCGCCGTGATCACGATGCCTTATAACGTGTTGCAGGACGGACTCGAAGAGGACAGACTTGCGGGCAAAAAATTCGGCTCTACCCGTCGCGGGATCGCGCCCGTGTACGCGGATAAATATTTCAAAAAGGCGTTCCGTATGGGCGAGCTGCTTTCCACGGACAGACTGTATAAAAGAGTGGCGGACATCGTGGAATGGAAAAACCTCACGGTCGTCGGCGGCTATCACGCGGACGAGATCAAAACGGAAGCGATGATCGAATATTTCGAAAAATACGGCAAGCCGCTCGCGCCTTATATCTGTGACGTGGGACTGTATCTCGACAAGGCGAACAAAGAGGGCAAGAACATTATGTTCGAAGCGCAGCTCGGCGCACTTCGCGATATCGATTTCGGTATTTATCCTTATACGTCGTCTTCTTCGACGATCGCGGCGTACGCGCCGATCGGGGCAGGCGTACCGCACCTTTCTCTTGATAACTCTATCGGGATTATGAAAGCGTATTCGACCTGCGTCGGCGAGGGTCCGTTCACGGCGGAATATTTCGGCGAAAAGGCGGAAAAACTCCGCGCGCTCGGCGGAGAATACGGCGCGGCGACGGGCAGACCCAGAAGAGTGGGACCTTTCGACGTGGTGGCTTCCCGCTACGGGATCCGTTGCCAAGGCGCGAAGGAGATCGCGCTCACCAAGCTCGACGTGCTGTCCGACTACGAAGAACTCGAAATCTGCACGGCGTACGAGCTCAACGGCGAGATCGTTCAAGAATTCCCGTTCACGGACGTGCTCGACGAATGTAAGCCCGTGTTCGAAACGGTGAAGGGCTGGAATTCGGATATTTCCAAGTGTCGCAAAAAGGAAGACTTGCCCAAAGCGGCGCTCGACTATATCGCATACCTTGAAAAGGCTTGCGGTTGCAAGATCAAATACGTATCCGTCGGTGCAGAACGCGACGCGTATATCGAAATGTATTAACGAAAGCGAAATCGGCACTCCTGAGAGCGCCGATTTTTCTACTATAAAAAAATCAAATACCCGCTATAAAAAAATAATAAAAAATGACGAAGATTTTCACGTTCGTACGCTTGAAAATTCCCTCCGTATGTGGTATAATAAGCGTAAGCGAATTTGTTGTCAGAGGTAACGATATATGAGCATTCGTATTGGTATTTACGGATACGGTAATCTTGGACGCGGGGTAGAGTACGCTATTCGGCAGAATCCCGATCTTGCGGCAGTCGGCGTGTTTACCCGCCGCGATCCCAAAACGGTAAAAACGCGTACGGGGTTGCCCGTGTATTCCGTGGACGACGCGATTAAAATGAAAGACCAAATCGACGTGATGATCCTTTGCGGGGGCAGCGCGACGGACTTGCCCGTGCAAACGCCCGCGCTTGTCAAATATTTCAACGTGGTGGACAGCTTCGACACCCACGCGAATATTCCTCGGCACGTTGCGGCGGTGCAAGCGATTGCGGTGCAGGCGAAACGTACGGCGCTCGTTTCCGCGGGTTGGGATCCCGGTATGTTCTCCTTGGCGCGGCTGTATTCGGGCGCGGTGTTGAGCGAGGGGAAAGATTATACCTTTTGGGGAAAGGGCGTAAGCCAAGGTCATTCCGACGCGATACGCCGAATCGAAGGAGTAGTGGACGCGCGACAGTATACCATTCCCGTAGAGAGCGCGACGGCAGCGGTGAGAAGGGGGGAGAACCCCGATTTTACCGCGGCGCAAAAACACGAAAGGGAATGTTTCGTCGTGGCGGCGGAGGGCGCGGATAAGGCGCGGATCGAACGGGAGATCAAAACGATGCCCAATTATTTCGCCGAGTACAACACGACGGTGCATTTTATCACCAAAGAAGAACTCGAAGAAAAACACGGCGGACTTCCGCACGGCGGGGTGGTGATCAGAAGCGGCGTAACGGGCGAGAACGGGAAGAATAAGCACGTGATCGAATATTCGTTGAAGCTGGATTCCAATCCCGAATTTACCGCTTCGGTGCTCGTCGCTTGCGCAAGGGCGGTTTATCGCTTGAATACGGAAGGCGTATACGGCTGTAAAACGATGCTTGACGTGCCGCCCGCCTACCTTTCGGCTAAGAGCAGAGAGGAACTTTTAAAAACGTTGTTATAAGGAGACGCAATGGCTACTTTTGATAAGCTCAAAAAATTAAAAGGTCTTCGTCCTTTGAATTTTTTAGGACTTACGATCGCGGGGATCATCAATGCGATCGGCGTATGTTTGTTTTTATATCCTTTGAATATTTACGACGGAGGTCTTTCGGGTACTTCTATTTTGCTCGATAAGCTCACGCCTGCCTGGCTTGGAATGTCTATTTTCCTGATCGTTTTGAATATTCCGTTTTTCTTGATCGGGCATAATAAGATCGGGTTTGAATTTTTAATTTATTCGGTGTATGCGATCGCGATCTATTCGCTCGCTTCTTTTATGATCAACAGCGTGATCCCGTTCGACTTTTCGGGCGGCTCGCCCGTCGTGGGGGACGATATGGTGCTCGGCGCGCTTTTCGGCGGTCTGTTATCGGGTATCGGAAGCGGACTCGTAATGAAGTTCGGCGGCGCGCTCGACGGCGTCGAGGTTATGTCGCTTATTTTCCACAAAAAGCTAGGCGTATCCGTGGGTACGTTCGTGATGATGTACAACGCGATCCTGTTTATCACCGCGGCGGTGATCTTCTCGTCGTGGGTAGTGCCGTTATATTCGTTGATCGCGTATTTTATCGGTTTGAAAACCATCGACTTTATTATCGAAGGTTTGGAAAAGGGCAAAGCCGCGCTGATCATTACGGAAAATGCGGAAGAGCTTGCGGGCGCGCTCTCGGAAGAACTCAAACGCGGAATTACGATTATGGACGCGACGGGTTACTATTCGGGTACGAGCAAAAAGATGCTCTACGTGGTGGTCAACCGTTTCGAGATCGCGCATTTGAAGGATTTAGTGGCGGTGCTCGACGAAAACGCGTTCGTATCCATTATCGAAGTCAGCGAAGTGATGGGTGCGAGCAAAATGTATCGGCGCAAAAAATAAATAAAAAAACGAAAAGGCAAAACGCCCCGACTTCGGTCGGGGCGTTTTCCGTATAAACGGTGTTGCAATTTACGAAAACGGTAAGACGACAATGGGATTTTAGCTTTATAAAATTAAAAGCTTATGTTTATGATACTTATATTATATGTCACAAATATGAGAATGTCAAGTATTTTTCACATATTTGTGATAATATTTTATAAAAAAGGAAATTATTATGAAATACGGCGAGTCTTTAAAACAGCATAGAGTGGCAAGAGGAAAATCGCTCAGACAGGTTGAGCAAGATACGGGAATTTGTTTTCAGAATCTTTCCAGATGGGAGAGAGGGGAAGTATTGCCGAATATTGATTTTTGCGTTAAGCTTGCGAAATATTATGAAATTACGATCGAGGAGTTAATAGACGTAAATTTGCCTTAATTGTTCGTTGGGAGGGGAGTTGTCATTGCGAGGAATGAAATGACGAAGCAATCCCAAAGACTTTACGGACTGCGTAAAAAGGGATTGCCGCGCTACACTTCGTTTCGCTCGCAATGACAGTTTATCGAGTCATTGCGAGGAATGAAATGGCGAAGCAATCCCAAAAACTTTACGGACTGCGTAAGCATTGTTGCTTACGCTCGTTTCCTTTTTATCTAAGATTTAACGCTTTGAGCATTTGCCCTACGTATTGTACGGGCACGAGCTCGATTTTGTTTGCGTATTTTTCGCAAGATTTCATACTCTTGGCGGGCAGGATCACCCGCTTGAATCCCGTTTTGATACATTCCAAAACCCGCTTTTCCGCATACGGCACGGAACGGATTTCGCCCGTCAAGCCGACTTCGCCGAAGATCGCGGTGTATTTATCGATCGGAATATCGTTCGCCGCCGAGGCGAGCGCCGCGCAGACCGCAAGATCGACGGACGGTTCGTTTAAGCGTATGCCGCCCATCGCGTTCACGTACACGTCCGAGCTGAAAAAGGGGAGTCCGCAACGCTTTTCCAAAACGGCGATCAACACGACTAATTTATTATAATCTACCCCCAAAGTCATTCGGCGGGGCATACCGTAAGCGGTTTTTGCGATCAGGGTTTGAATTTCCACGCTCATACAGCGGTTTCCCCCGACGGACGGGGTCACGCACGAGCCTGCCGCCACGCCGCGGCTTTCGGATAAAAACAGGTTGGAATAATCGGAAACGCTTTTCACGCCTTCGTCCGTCATCTCGAACACGCCTACCTCTTGCGCCGAACCGAAACGGTTTTTTACGGCGCGAAGGAGCTTGAAATTATCTTCCTGTTGCCCTTCGAAATAGAGCACGGTGTCCATAATATGTTCGAGTACTTTCGGACCCGCCAGCGCGCCTTCTTTGGTCACGTGGCCGATAATGAAAAAAGTGATATTGCGGGATTTGGCGATACGCATCAGCTTCGCCGCACATTCGCGTACCTGCCCTACGCTTCCCGCCGCGGAGCTCATTTCCGCGGTATAGATCGCCTGCACCGAGTCGATCACGACGAATTTATAATCGTCTAAATTGGCTTCGATATCTTCAAGACAGGTTTCGTTCAAAAGATACAGCCCGTCCGAATTCAAGCCCAACCGTTCGCAGCGCATTTTTACCTGCGAACAGCTTTCCTCCGCGGAAACGTAGAGGACTTTGTGCGTTTTGGAAAGGTGGGCGGAAACTTGCGTTAAAAGGGTACTTTTGCCGATTCCCGGGTCGCCGCCGAGCAGGACGAGCGAGCCTTGCACGATCCCGCCGCCAAGCACGGTGTCGAGCTCGGAAATTCCGCTTTTCACGCGGTCGGATTTCTCGTAGCCGACCTTGGAAAGGGGGATCGCCCGCGTGGGGATCGAGGAAAGCGCGGGGCGGTCGGGCGTTTTGGGCGCGACCTTCACGAGCTCTTCTTGCATCGTGTTAAAGCTTCCGCAGGCGGGGCACTTGCCGAGCCATTTGGGGGTATTGTAGCCGCACTCCGAACAGACGAACTGCGAAGTGGGGAGTTTGGTTTTGGTTGCCATCGTTTTATTCCTCTTCAGATTTCTTTTAACAGCGCGGTCGCGTACACGGTGACGCCTTTGCCTTCGCCTACGTAGCCGAGCTTTTCATTCGTGCCCGCCGTGATCCCCACGGCGTTTTTATC
This sequence comes from Clostridia bacterium, assembly GCA_017471945.1. Taxonomy (GTDB): domain Bacteria; phylum Bacillota; class Clostridia; order Christensenellales; family Borkfalkiaceae; genus Scatosoma. Next base: position 12,024 of record JAFURH010000042.1, read on the forward strand.
TACGTTCAGCGCGGCGGCGAGCCGCGTTTTCATTTCCTCGATATAGTTTTTTAAACGCGGTTTTTCCGCTTGTATCGCCACGGAAAGATTTTTAACCGCGTAGCCTTGCGCGCGGATAAGCCGCAAAACTTCGTCGAGCATTTGCATAGAATCGGCGTTTTTCCATTTTTCGTCCGTATCGGGGAAATAATGCCCGATATCGTTCAAGCCCGCCGCCGAGAGAAGGGCGTCCATTATCGCGTGTACGGCAACGTCCCCGTCGCTATGCGCGAGCAAACCGCTTTCCGAGGGAACGCGTACGCCGCAAAGGACGATATAGTTTTGCATTTTTCCGAACGCGTGCGTGTCCACGCCGAAGCCTACGCGGGCGAAATTTTTTTCGAAGTCCTGCGGGTGGGTGAGCTTAGTATTTTCATTCGAGCCGTCGCAAAGGGTAGGAGCGCCGATAAACGCCGCGTAGACGGAAGAATCGTCCGTGTACGATCGTTGTCCGCTCGAAGCGAGCTCGTACGCTTTTTTAAGCTCTTCCGTGAAAAAGCCTTGCGGGGTTTGTATCTGCCAAAGGGAAGTGCGGTCGGGTACGGCTATGATCTTTCCTTTTTCGCCTACGGCGATCGTGTCCGTCGCGGGGATCGCGCAAATGCCGCTACCGTGTTGCAAAGTACAATCGATACAATTTTCGATCATAGTACGGGAAACGAAGGGTCTTGCGCCGTCGTGGATCAGCACGATTTCGCCCGTCGCTTGCCTAAGCGCGTTTTGTACCGACTCAAAACGGGTATTGCCGCCTTTCACGAGGCGGATCTTTTCGTTGCCCGAAAATAATTCTCCGATCTCCGCTTTGTTGGCGGGGGATACGGCGAGAATGATTTCGTCGATTGCGGGAAAGTCGAACGCCGCGACCGTTTTTTTAAGTACGGGTTCGCCGCAAAGGGAAACGAGGAGTTTGTTTTTGGAAAAGCCTGCGCGCTCGCCCTTGCCCGCCGCGCAAATGGCGGCGGTAATCGTTTTATTCGCTCTCATCCGATCACCTCGTAAAGAGAAGCCGCCTCTTCTTTTTTGACGGTTTCTTTGATATTTAAAACGCGGAATTTGAGCGTGCCCGAGGAATAGAGTATTTCCACCTCGTCGCCGATCTTGATCTTCGAGGCGGGCTTGGCGGGTTTGCCGTTTAGCAAAACCTTATCCTCGCCGCAGGCCTCCTGCGCTACGGTGCGGCGTTTTAAAATTCTCGATACCTTTAAAAATTTGTCGATTCTCATAACTTTTTTCCTAAACAAGAAAATTTTTCAAAAAAAGAAAAACAGCGCGAAAAAACGCTTGACATCTTTTCTTTCTTGCTTTATAATAAGATAATGTATCATTATGCTTTAATGTGGCGTAATGCCGCTAACCCGCCGAAAAAGGCGGAAAAAGAAAGCGGAACGAAGCCGTCATTTCCTCTTTATTATATATAAAAAAGGGGAAAAAGTAAAGCGAATGAACGGAAGTTTTAAAAGTAAGACGAAAAATTCGATTTTTATCGATGAAAAGATATACTCGGTAGGTCGCTAAAATATAAGTAAGGAGCAATTCAGACGAAAATGGATTTACCTATTCAGAAGTATGGCAAAACCGAACGAAGAAAATTCGGTAAGATCAACGAAGTAATCGACATTCCCGACCTCGTTGAGATCCAGAAGGAAAGCTATCAGGCTTTCATTCGGGAGGGCATCAGCGAAGTATTCGAGGACTTTTCTCCGATTACCGACTACTCCGACCACTTTGAGCTCTACTTTTTAGAGCACAGATTTGGCGATAAACCCAAGTACGACGAAAAAGAATGCCGTACCCGCGACGCTACGTACGCGCTTCCCTTGCGCGTGAAAGTCCGCCTTGTCAACAAGGTGAAGAACGAAGTCGTCGATCAGGAAGTGTTTATGGGCGATCTCCCGCTTATGACCGAAAACGGCGCTTTCATTATCAACGGTGCGGAACGCGTTATCGTTTCCCAGCTCGTCCGTTCGCCCGGCGTTTACAACGCTTCCACGAAGGACAAGACGGGTAAGGAGATCTTCGCGACGACCGTTATGCCCAACCGCGGTGCGTGGCTCGAACTCGAACAGGACGCGCAGGACGCTTTGTACGTCCGCGTGGACAGAAAGAAGAAGCTCTGCATCACGGTGCTTTTGCGCGCGCTCGGCTTCGGTTCGAATAGAGCGATCGAGGAACTTTTCCCCGACGATAAGATCATCGCGGCGACCCTTTTGAAAGATACCGCGAAGAGCGAATCGGACGGTTTGTACGAGCTGTATCGCAGACTTCGTCCCGGCGAAGCGCCTACGGAAGATTCCGTAAGGGCGCACCTTTTCAATCTGTTCTTCGATTCCCGTCGCTACGACATCACGAAGGTGGGCAGATATAAATATAATAAGAAGCTCAACCTTGCGTACCGTTTGCCCGGCTGCAAGGTCGCGGACGCTATCGTAAACCCCGAAACGGGGGAAATTATGGCGGAAGCGGGGGAAGTTATTTCCGAAGTGAAGGCGAAAGAGATTCAAAACGCGGGCGTAAACGAGGTGTTCGTGCTCGTGAACGATCCCGAAAACGGGGAAATGCGCCATAAGATTATCGCGAACAACACCGTGGATTTCGCGGCGGTTTCCGATATTCCCGTACAGGCGAGAGCGAAGGATTTCGGCTTGCTTCCCACCATTCATTATCCCAACTACCGCTTCTCTAAAATGCTTGCAGAGGAATGTGCGGCGCTTTCTGTGGAAGAAGTAGCGGAGAAATACACCGACGATATCGACGCGCTTTACTATACGCACGAAAAGGCGGAAGAGCCCGACGAAAAGCCCGAGGAAAAGAAAAACCGCGAGAAGAGAAGAGATAACCGCCGTAAGTTCGTGGCGGCTTGTAAGCTTTTCCACGAAGTTCTCGCAAGCGAAAACCCCGTGCCTACCCAAGAGCAGA
>JAFURH010000043.1 GCA_017471945.1 Clostridia bacterium
ATTGGAGCGTGTGTGGAGCGTGCCTCTGAAAGCCTTATAAATAAAGAGATTTAGAAGGCTGCCTCGGGTTTGAATCCACCTCTGCCCACCAAAACACGACTTTTATGCAATAAATTGCGCATAAAGTCGTGTTTTTCTTTGCTTTTTTAGATAAATATTCAATCAAAAATGCGTTTTCGGTGGGGTTTGGTGAACAATTTGCTGAACAAAATCACCCAAATTATTCCATATGCCTACAATATCTGGTCAAATATATTGTTGACAAAAAGTGGAGAACGTAGTGTTTCGTTTCATTTGACATAGTTTTTTACTGCTAAATTTTATTTTTTACCTTTCGGCAGGGGCGACGGAGCATAGAACGGTTAGCTTGTAGGGGGGTGAATAAGGTGGCGCAAGTCAACGAAAAAGGTCAAAAAATTTTTCTAAAAAAGAAAAAATCGCCAAGTATTGCTACTTGACGATAAAGAAATATAAAAAACGCAAAAATTTTTGCCCGTTGATTTTCGCCGAGTTCTATGCTATTCCGTCGCCATACTCCTTACAAATCCGCCTGGTAGCGCCAAAGGGAATCACTTTATTTTAAAGAGATTTCCGCAAGCACACGATTAGGTCGTTTTATCGGATTTCGTTTTTTCTTTATATTCTTTCGGCGTACATTTGAAAACTTTTTTGAAATACATTGTGAAGTACGCGGGGCTTGTAAATCCGCACATAGCGGCGACTTGCGTAACGGAAAAATCGGAGGTGGCAAGCAGATGTTTGGCGGCTTCAATACGCTTTTTCATTAAATAGTCCTTCGGGCTGATCCCGAGATGTTTTTTGAATTTTTTTACGAGCGTACTGTGCGCTATATTGTATTTGTTTGCCAATTCGTCTATTTGAATGTTTAAATTGTAATTCTTGGAAATATAGTATTCTACTTCCTGAATAGGGCTGGGGAATGTGGCGTTGTCAAAATTGCCGATAAGATATGATTTTTCTTTCAGCAATTTTAAAAATTTATGATAAAAACAAGATAAATTTAAAACGACCATATCCTCGTCCGCCTTTTCCGAAAGATAATTTAACGCTAACGTCAGATAATGATTCAATTCCTGAAAATCTTTAGTGGTCGGAATAAAATCAATCAATCCGTTTTTTTCGTTCGCGTTCGAGATTATAATATTTTTTAACTTCAACACGAAATAGCGGAATTGAGGATAGGTGGAGGTGTTGTATTCCGTGTGCGTTATGTTCGGAGGAATGATATAGAGGTGCGATTTTTCCAAGATCGTTTTTTCGTTACCGTGGCTCAAAAGCCCGTTGTTATTTTGCGGGATGATAATTTCCGTATGCGGATGTGAATGTAGCAAGGAAGGCTCGTTGTTCAATTCCGTATAACTGAAAGAAATAATATTCGGCTTCGTTAAGGAATCCGTATATTTTTCCGTAAAAAGATATTTGTAAAACATAAATTACCTCTTGTTTCCTTATTTTAACTGTTATTAAAAAAAATGTCAATGAAAAATAATGCAAAATACTCATAAATTATATTATTGGATAAATTTATTATAGAAAAAGTTAGCTTATTTATGCTATAATTAGCGCATAGCATAGAAAATTCGATTTCGGTTTGAGGGCAAGAAGTATGAAAGAAGTGATACGGACGAAAGAAATACACGAATGGATATATCCTGAAAAAATTGTTGTAAGCGAAAAGACGGAGAACACAGAGAGACTGTTGACAGTAAGAACGCAACAAGTCCCTCTTTACACGCAAGATTTCGTTACGATACAGCCGAACGGATATTTTGTCCTTGATTTCGGGAAAGAATATACGGGTGGCGTAAGAATAATGGTTTACCGCGCGGAAAGTCCTACGTTTTCCGTAAAAGGACGTATACGTTTTGGGGAATCGGTGGGCGAATGTATGGCGGAGCTCGGGGAGAAAAACGCAAATAATCACCATTCAGTACGAGATATGGAAGTGGATATTGTCAATTTATCCGATTTTCGCGCGGGATCTTCCGCGTTCCGTTTCGTACGTTTTGACAATCTCGGTGAATATCCGATAAAGCTGCTTGCGATCTATCTCGATTACGTGCATAGCGACGCGAAAACGATCGGGACCTTTGAATGTAACGACGGCATTGTAAACGATATTTTTCAAGCCTCGCAAAGGACGGTGTTTTTAAATATGCAAAACGGCGTGATATGGGACGGCGTGAAGCGGGATCGCCTCGTATGGGCGGGAGATCTCAACGTGGAAATGCTTACGGCGTTTTATTCGTACGGAAATGTGGAAAATATCCGTAATTCCCTGGCGCTTTGCGCGAAAAGTGCTCCGTTACCGATGTGGATGAATAATATCCCTACTTATTCTATGTGGTTTATTATCAATCTCTACGATTACTTTATGTTTACGGCAGACGATTCGTTTGTTAAAGAGCAAATCGAATACGTAAACGGCGTGCTTGAACAACTTGGAACTTGTATTGATGAGGCAGGCGAAATTGATTTTTTGCCGGAAACGACGGGAATTCCTACGCTCAATCCTTATTTTATCGATTGGCCGAGTCGAGGACACGAGGGTGTGGAAAACGGCGTGAGCGCACTGTTTAAGATTGCGATTGAAAAAGTTCAAAAGCTGTACGGCTACGTAGGTTTGAGTAATCCAAAAACGGAAGAATTATTACAAAAGCTTCAGAAAAAGGAATACGGGCAATCCAAAGACAAGCAAATCGTGGCGCTGACCGTATTGGCAAAGAAGGCTTTGGAAAAGGGCAAAGCGGAATTTCTTAAAAACGGCGGCTCGAAAGGAATGTCTACGTTTATGGCGTATTATATTCTCGCCGCGTTGGCGGAGCTTGGCGAAACGCAAACGGCTTTCGAGATAATGAAGGAATATTTCGGCGGTATGCTTTCCGTAGGCGCAACGACGTTTTTTGAGGATTTCGATATGGATTGGTTGAGAAATTGCACGCGTATCGACGAATTGCCGCAAGCGGGCAAAAAAGATATCCACGGCGATTACGGGAAATTCTGTTACGTAGGATATCGACACAGCCTATGCCACGGTTGGGCGAGCGGGGCGGTTCCGTTTCTCATCCAAAAAGTATTGGGAGTAGAGATCGTGGAGCCGGCGTTTAAAAAGATACGGATAACCCCTTCGCTATGCGGTTTACAATACGTCAACGCAACCCTGCCCACACCGTTTGGGGAAATCAAAATATCACTTGAAGAAAAAAATGGCGAAACGGTTTCGTCGATTTCCCTGCCCGAACACGTTTCGTTAGTAAAATAAAATAAAATTTCGGAGGAATATTATGAAAAAATTTTTAGCAGTTTTAAGTTCGTTACTTTGCGTAACCTTAGTAGGCTGTAACAGCGGCCAACGACCTACGCCCGATTCAGGCGACGACGGAACCGATCCGACGAGGGCGAAAAAACTTATCGTCGGCGTTTACGACGGCGCGGTGGGCTACGAGTTTGCGGAAAGTATCGCCGAGCTTTACGAAGCGTACAACAAAGACGTTGACGTCGTCATCAAGCATAAAAAAAATGAATACGACGACGGGAGTTTAATTTCGAAGATCGCGTATAACGAAGAGGATATGTATTTCGGTTCGGGAAACAATCTGCTTTCTTTCGTGCATAACGGACTTGTCGCCGAGCTGACGGACGCCGTACGGGAAAAAGTATACGACGCGGAAGGGAACTACGATCCGATCAACGGAACGAAATCCATCGAAGATATAATGTGGGACGAGTGGGAAGCGTTTAATATGATCGACGGGAAATATTACGGTATCCCCAATTTCTCGCCCGCAGGCGGTATCTCCTACGATGAGGATCTGTTCGAGGCGAAGGGCTATCAAGTTCCCGAAACCTACGACGAGCTGATCACTTTAATGAATCAAATGGTCGTGGACAAAATCACGCCGTTTACCGTTTGTAGCGTGCAGGATTACATCATTAGTACGGCGGTTGCTTTCTACGCCAACTACGAAGGGAAAAATAATTTCTTGCTCAATTCCACGTATTCGGGAACGGACAGCAATTTAGGAAAGATCGATTATACGAACGCTTATTTGTTGCAACAACAGGAGGGTAGAAAAGCGTATTTTCAATTCCTGTACGATCTGGCGCATAACGACGACTACACGACGAGCGCAAGTAAAGGCTCGCAGACGAACCTTAACGCTCAGGACGCATTCGTAAGCTCTATCGGCGGGTCGGAACGTATCGGTATGATCATAGAAAACTCTTTCTGGGAAAGAGAGGCGAAAGGAACGATCGAACAGCTCGGCGATCTCAACGCAAATTGGGGCTGGGGCAAACGTAACTTCAAATATATGATCGCGCCCGTCAATAAACAAACGGACAAAAAGACCGTGTTCCTCACGTATCCGACGTCCTCCGTGTTTATCAGCGCGAACAGCGATCAGATTGAATTGGCGAAAGAATTTATGCAGTTTTCTTGTAGCCGCGAATGTCTTGCGATCTATACGCGCGATTCGGGCTGTCTGAGGGCTTTTGATTACGAAGTGAAAGCCGAGGAATACGCGCAGATGACGCCGTATACGCAATCGCTCGTCGATCTCACGAGAAGAGACGACGTGGACTTCGTCACGATGGGGCAAGGCAATATGATTGCGAGAAATATCGGCGTTGCATATTACCGAGATTGGACGAATCAGAGCTTAACGACGAAATACGGGCTTAAAACGATGCCGTTTTCCGCGTTCAGAGCTTATTCGGATCTGACGGTCGAAGATTATTTTGCAGGTTGTGCAAGACATATGTCGGCTGATACTTATAAAACTTATTACGATAAAGTATACGGAGATTGATGTATGAAAAATGCTTATCGGGAACGCTGGAAGAAAAAGGATATCATCTTCCTTATTACTGCGTTGACTCTGCCGATTATACAATTTATTTTGTTTTATATTATCGTGAACGCAAACTCCATTGCGCTTGCCTTTCAAAAGACGACGGATGGAACGCATTTCACGTTTAACGGTTTGAAGAATTTTTCAACGGTATTCGATCAAATTTTTCACGATGAAAGTATGCAAATTATGCTCGGAAATACCTTCAAGCTGTATTTTGCCTCGCAGATCGTAATGCTTTTCATTTCGTTGTTTTTGGCGTATGCGTTTTGGAAAAAGGTCTTTGCGTATAAATTTTTTTCCGCCATTCTGTTTTTGCCGTCGATTATTTCAAACGTAGTGTTCGTGATGATTTTTCGCCATCTATTTACCTATCTTTTGCCGAATTTGTTGAACGACCAAAGCATCGTGGAAAGCTTAAATGCGTATACGCAAGGCTTTGAGCTCACGACTTTATTTTATTGCTTTTTGTCCTCCGGCAGTATGCTATTGCTGTTGATGGGCGCGATGGGAGGCGTAGACCAGTCGGTGGTGGAATACGGAAGATTAGACGGCTGCAACGTTTGGCAGGAATTTGCGCACATCGTGTTTCCGCATATATGGCCCACGCTGATCTCGCTGTTTATGATCGGGATCGCTTCTCTTTTCAGCAATCAGGGCTTGCTCGTTACCTTTTACGGAGAAACGACGGAACCGATGGTAAAGACGATAGGCTCGCATATTTACATTACGGTATGGAGCGAAAACGGCAGCTTGCAATATCCCGAGCTTTCCGCGCTTGGACTGTTTCTGTCCACCGTGATCATCGTTTCGAGCTTGTTGATTAAGCGTTTGCTTGAAAAAATCGGACCTAAGGAGGAATAAAAATGAAAAAAGGCAATCCCGTTTTTAAGATTATTTCTCTTACCGTCTTGGTAGTGTGGGCGGCGGTAATGCTTTTTATGCTCGTTTGGGGGTTGATTGCCTCGTTCAAGCATTCATTGGATCTTATGTGGTATCCTACCGCGATTTTTCCCGACGGAGAGCTCGGTTGGCATTTTGAAAATTTTTTAACGGCGTACCAGATTATGTACGTAAGTGTTGACCGATCTTTGGGCGTTACCGATTATATTTATTTTGAGCAAATGCTCTTAAACTCCGTTGTTTGGTCGGTGGGTTCGGCATTTTTGAATACGTTCACTTGCGCGCTCGTGTCGTATTGTTGCGCGAGATTTTCCTCCCGCTTGTTTTCGAAGATCATCTATACGGTAACCATCGTTTCGATGACGATTCCGATCGTCGGCTCGCTTCCCTCGCAGATGCAGCTCGTGCGCTTTTTGGGGATAGAGGACACGCATTTTGTCATTCCGTTTATGAAGCTGACGTTTAATTCCTCGTACTTTCTCGTCTTTTACGCGATTTTCAGAAAATTACCCGCCTCTTATCACGAGGCGGCGGAGATCGACGGCGCGGGGCATTGGCGGATCTTTTTTAAGATCGTGATCCCTCTGATCGGGAATACGTTTATTGCGGTGTTCGTGCTGTTCTTTATCTCGTATTGGAATGATTACCAAACGCCGATGCTCTATATGCCGAGCTATCCGACGATTTCGCAAGGCTTGTTCGAATTTCAAAACAGTCGCAATAAATACGCGAGCGATCCCGTGAAATTGGCGGCCTGCTTTATCGTGTGTTTGCCTTCGCTCGTAGCCTTTTTGATCTTCCGTGAAAAGATTATGGAAAACGTGGCGATGGGCGGTTTGAAAGGATAAAAAATCAGGAGGTAAAAAATGAAAATCAAAAAATCAAAAAAATACGTATTCGCGGGCATAAGCGCTTGCTTGATCGCCGTAGCCTGCTGGGGCGTTTCCGTGTCGGCGGGGCAGGCGGAAACGGTTGACGGCGAATGTACGCTTGAAGAAAACGTGAAAACGGTTTACGCCCGAAACGATTATCTTACGATCCCGCAAGGAACGATAACGGTAGACGGCTCGGCGAAAAAAGCCGAACATACTTTGGTATATCCGAGCGGCGCTGCATTTACGGGCGATATTGCCTTTTTGCGCGAAACGGGGGAATATAAAATCGTATATAACGCGACGGACGGAATGAAAAATTACGTGGACGAGTATTCTTTTTCGGTGGAAAATAAAATGTCAAGTTTATTTTCCTATGAAAAAAACGTGACGGTGGAAAACGGCGTGGGACTTCCCTCGTACGTAAACGCGGAAACCTTCGAGGGCGCGAATACGGAAGGGGTGAATTTTATCGTAAATTCTGCGGAGAATACGTCCATTCGCTATAATCACGTGATCGATCTTGCCGAGCTCGGCTTTTCCAAGTACGACGCGCAGGATCAATCGACGGCGTTTATCGAATTTATGTTTACGCCCTTCGACAACGGCAAAAAAGAAACGTCCTATTTGGAGCTTATCCTTACCGACGTTTACGACGAGAGCAATTATTTGACGATCAGAATGACGGCGGGCGATCTTAATTATGCCTACCCTGCGTCGATGTATACGAAAACGTTTATAAAGGACGGCGAGGAAGGTTACGGGTGGCATTTGGGACAATATACCGGTCAACCGGGAACGCCGCTTCGGGCGTCCGCGTACGGTCAGCCGATCGGATACGAAACGCTTCGAGCGGGAAGCTTTTATTTCGATTGCACGGAGCTGGAGCTTTGGGGCGGACCCGTAAACAATCAAACTTGGCTCGTGATGGATCAGTTCGATAATCCCGAGATCGTAGGACCAGATTGCGTTTGGAACGGCTTTACGACGGGCGAGGTGTATCTCACGCTGAATTTCCCCGATATCTCCGACGATAGAATGTCGTTTACCGTTTTTTCCATAGGCGGTAAAACGATTTCGGACGCATACGGTACTTACGGGGCGACGGAGATCCTTTTGGATACGGACGGCTACGACTTGCAAGAAGATTATATCGTGGCGGGAGAAAATATGTATTTCGACGTTTTTAACGCCTTCGCGCTCGCGGAAAATTACGGCTTGATCGACGGGTTGAAAACGAACGTTTACTTCGGCGCGGATAAGAGCGAAAAACTCCCCATCGAAAACGGAAGATTTGCCGTTGAAAAAACGGGCGTTTACGTATTGGAATATCTCTTGGACGGCGAGACGGGTAAAACCGTTCGCGAAATCGTTTTGAAGGCAAAATCGGAATACGACGAACGCGACAAGCTCGGTTACGTTTTTCCCGAAGGGCTTCCGAATCAAGCGCAACAGGGCGAAAAGGTGTTTTTGCCTATCGGTACGGTTACGGGAGGGATTGGCAACGATTCGGGAGTAAACGTAAAAGTGCAATTCGACAACGAGGAGATCGAGGTGCTGACGGACGGAAAATATCCCGCGTTCTTGGCGGAAAAGGCGGGGGAATATACCGTTTTGTTTGAAGCCTACGATGCAATCGGGGGAAAATGTCCGAAAGAATGGACGGTAAACGTATTATCGACGGCGAAGCCCTATATTACCGATCCCGTCTTGCCTGCCTATTTCTTGATAGGAGAGGAATATTTCTTCCCCGCCGCGGAGGTGTTCTGTTGCGACGAAACGGAGCTCACGGTTTCGATCGGCGGCGAAGATTACACGAATCGCGCGTATACCGTAACGGGTAATTTCGAGGTGGTCTACAAGGCGAAGGTCAAAGGGGCGGATACTTATTCGGAAAAGAGTATTCCCTGCACAGCTTCGGTCGCGCAAAAAGGCGTTTCGTATCTTACGCACTTTTTCTCGACGAATAACGTATCGGCAGAGAATACCGCAAAAGGAATAAACTTTACGGCAACGCAGGACGGAAGCTTTTCCTTCGTTAAAAAGATAGACGTTGCCCTTCTCAACGTTTTGCTCAGAGCGAACGAAGGATATAGCTCCTACGAGGGCTTATCGATCACGCTTACCGATTCGGTAAACGCAAACGAACGGATAACGCTTTCTTTCAAAAATTATTCGATCAACGGAAAGACCGCGACGGCGTTGTATCTTAACGGCGAATACGCAAAGATCGTAGACGGATTGCTGGACGGAACGACGGAAACGGATTTATTTGTCGAATACGATCCCGAACGACTCGCGTTCGTCGATGAAAACGGAAAAGTACTGACGAAGATTTCTTATTGCGAAAACGGCGGTAAATTCGAAGGCTTTACGAGCGGTTACGCCTACGTAGACTTTGCCTTCGAGGGCGTTTACGGCGAAACGACGTTAACTTTGTACAGACTTGCTTCGCAAACGCTTACGACGCTCGTCCAAGAAGATACTGCCTCGCCGACGATTATTTACGATTCGCAGATGCCTATCGGTACCTATCTGGCGGTCGGCGAGACGTTTACGCTCTCTTCGGCAAGAGCGTACGACCTGTTCGGTAGCATAGAATCGTTTTCGGTCAAGGTCGTTTTCTCGGACGGGGAAACCGTTTATTCGGGGAACGGCTCGGAATATTATACGTTTAATCTTACGAAAGAGGGCGTTTATACGATTTCCTACGTTGCACAGGATACGAACGGGAAAAAAGATACGAGAGAGTTTTTCGTGTATTCCATCGAAGGGCAACCGCCTGTCGTCACGTTGACGAACGTGAAAAATACGGCAAAGGTCGGAAAAACCTATAAGTTTGCTACGGCAAGCGTTGAGGACGATTCAAAAACGGCGCTTACCGTGTTCTTCCTTGACGAAAAGGAAAACAGGATCTTGGTCGATTTGGAAAAAAATACTTACATTTTCAAAAAAGCTGGAAAATACGAAGTGTTCTATTACGCCGTGGATCAATACAATAATTTTACCGTAACTTCTTACGTATTGGAGGTATTTGAATGATGAAGAAAATTTTCAGGAATATAAATTTTCTGCTCGGTGCAAGCTTGTTGTTCGGCGCGGTAAGTTGTTCGGGTGCAAAAAATGAAAACACGCAGACGAGCCAACCTCCAAAAGCTACCGAAAATTTTTTCGAGGCGGCAAAGGATGCGGCGACTGGAGGCGAGCTCAAACTTGCAAGCGACGGAAAAACTAATTATAAGATCGTCGTTAATAAGGGATACAGCGCGGCGGAGGAATACGCGGCGGAATATCTTCGCGATACTTTAAAGGACGCGACCGACGCGAATTTCGAAATCGTATTCGACGATACGTTGGGGACGGTAGACGAAAAGGCGTATCTCATTTCGGTCGGCGAAACCTCGCTTTCTCCAAACGGCCCTGCGGTTACGGCGGAAACGCTCGGTCGAGAGGGATTTGTCGTATCGCTTGAAGGCAACACCGTCTATATACAAGGTGGCGACGATATCGGCACGGTATACGGTGCACAGGAATTTTTAAGTTATACGCTCGATTGGGAAGCGTATGCGTATAATTGCATTTATTATAATCGGGTAGACAATGTGCTTATGCCGAATATCGGCACTCAAACGGTAATTCCCGATATCAAGTCGGCGGTAACGCTTTCGTTTAGAGCTTCTCTCGAAGAGTTGGCTATTATGCGCACCCGCTCGAACGCGAGAATGTTTGGCGATTTGAGCACGTCGTTGTTCAATAGCACACTCTGTTACCATTCCATTGCGGGCATTGCGCCCGAAAGCGAATATCCTCAATGGTACTCGAACGGTCAGCTTTGCCAGACCAACGAGGATGCAAAAGTCTTTATCGCTGAAAGGGTAGCTGAGATCATAATGAACGCGCCTTTGACGGAAATCTATTTCGAACTCGGGAATGCGGACGCGCAAAAGCTCTGCAATAACCCTACGTGTTCCTGCTCGAAGACTGCTTTGGAAAACGGTGGGTACGGCGGATTATACGTGCTGTGGCTCAACGACGTTGCGGATAAAGTGCAAGCGCATCTTGAAGCGGCGGGCAAAGGCGACAGAGAATATTATCTGATCGGACTTATGTATCAAACTTACGACTCCGCGCCCGTGGTTTATAACGAAGCGACGGGAAAATACGAGCCGTTGAACGAAAACGTCGTTTGTCGTCCCAACGTAGGGGTTCGGTATTGCCCGATCAACGCGTGCTACGCTCATTCCTTGCTCGATCCGGATTGCGAACAAAATACGAGCGCGCAGATCGAAAAGAATTTGTATGGTTGGAGAGCTTTGACAGACACCTATTTAATGTGGACGTACGATTGCGAATTTTATAATTATTTCGCCTTCTTCGATAACGTAGCAAGCTTAAACCAAAACATAAAAATTATATCGGATCTTGGCGTTGAATCGTGGTTTTCGCAGATCGGTGGCAATCTCAATAGACCGTTCGGTTCTCTGAGAAGCTATCTGAGTATGAAAATGCGTTGGGATTCTTCCCTCGACGGCGGCTTGTTGTTTGACGAGTTCTTTGAAAATTACTATAAAGAAGCGGCGCCGTATATGTTGGAATATTACAACGCGTTGAAGGCAAATATCGCCGTGATCAATCAAGAGCTCGGCAATAACGGTTGCCTCGTATACGGTTTATCAACGGGGAATTATATGGCAAAGGCGTATTGGCCCATCACTCTTTTGAAAAATTACGAAAAAATTATCGATAAAGCGTACGCGGCGATTGAAAACGCCGACTATTCCGAGGAGGAAGAAGAAGCGATCAAACTTCGTATTCGCGCCGACGAAATGCTGATCGATACGTTTTACATATACGGTCATCAGAATTATTTTACCGCAGAAGAGTACGAAGAGATCAAAGCCGCGTACATAGCAGATAACGCCAAGCTCCGCAACCCGCAGTACAGCGAAGGCGTCGATTTGATCAAGTAACGGAGGGAGTACGATGAAAAAGAAAGTATTGGGAATTCTTTTATCTATTTGTATGGTCGCTTGCGTGGGCGGCGCGCTCGGCGCTTGCGGCGTAGAAAACGCAGAACAAAAGCCGAGCGTCGAAACCGTTGCCGTCGTAACGCCGACGTTGACGATCAAAGAGGGCGAGCATTACAGGCTCAAAACGGACGACGGGGTTGCGTATTATACCTATCGTTCCGAAAATACGTCCGTCTGCACGGTTACGCCGTCGGGGATAGTCTACGGGATCGGCGCGGGTACGGCAACGATCGTCGTGGAAACCTATGCGGGACAAACGACCTGTACGGTCAACGTTCTTGCCGTCGAAGAAAAAGTATACAGCGAAAATAATTATTATATATCGTTGACCGAAAATCCTTCCGTGAAAACGGGCGATAAAGTGAGCGTGGTCGCAAGCGTATACAACAACGGTATGCTTACGGGCGAGGCAGTGGCTTGGAACGTGGAGGAAACACAAGTCGTTTCCGTCGAAGAAGAGGGGAATATCCTCGTTCTTACGGGGAAAACGGCGGGAACGGTTTCCGTTACGGCAAGTATCGGTAACGTAAGAGTTTCCACGAAAGTCAAGGTATACGGGGCGGAGGACGTTCTGCCTTCTCCCACGGTAAGCTTCGGGGAAGGGAAGATCACTTGGAGCTCGGTGGAAAATGCGGCGGGCTACGAGATCAGCACGGACGGCGGAAAAACGTGGACGAAGGTAGCTTCGGACGTTTTAGAAATGCAGTTGAATGTGAACAACCCCGCGAACGTTTGCGTGGTCGCGCTTGCGGCGGCGGATTCGCGATACGTGAACAGTGCGGCGTTCGAACACGCAGCGTATACGCTTTCTCAAACGCAGCTCAACGAGCATCTTGTCTCTTACGGTACGGTCGTTGAAACGGAGGATACGCTTTCCGTTTCGTTGACGGGCGAAGAAGAGGACTTCGGCAGAAAATTCCTCTCTGTGTACGGCGAACAAAACAGCCTTTTTGATAACGGCGGAGAGCTTTCCGTATTTGCGGAAACCGTGATCAACTTCGAGATAAAGAGCGAAACTGCGGGAGAGATCGTTTTCGTTTCCGAAGCGGAAAACGGCGAGGTCGCGCTGTCGAGGTTTGCCGTGGGCGGCGATTGGACGGCGGTAGGCTATAAAATGGACGCGTACGCGCATAAGTGCTACGTTTTGTCCTCCGCTCCGACCGTTTCGATCAAAAACGCAAGGCTTGAAAACCGTTCGTCGAAATTTACGCTTTCTTCGACCTATCTCGCGGTAAAAGAGATATTCGAGAGCGGTAACAGTTTTGAAAAAATTGAAGAAATCACGGCAAATTACGCGTATCTGAGCAAGGCGGAACGCGGAAAACTCGGCGAACGCTACGCCGAAGAACTGCAAGCGATCAAGACGTATTATAAGATCGAGGACGCAGAGACGGATGTTTGGTGTATCAATCATTATTTGAAACTTTCCGAGCTTACCAGCTCGCGCGGAGAAGACAATTTAGACGTCGCTTTCGGGGAAGAATACGTAGACGGCACGGGAATGGGAATCATCGTTTATCCGCACGCGGGAGATATCAGCCTTAATTATCACGGTATGCTTCCCGAAGAAGAGCCTGCATACGATTATTATATTTGGCGTATCTGGTCGAGTATGGACAGAACGGGTATGGATATCGGCGCGACGAAATACGATCTCACGGCAGGTTGGAACGATATTTATCTCACTTGGTCGATAGTCTCGCACGCCGAAGAAAAATTTCATAGAATTTATATTTATCCTTCCACGGACGCAAAAGTCATTCTCGGTATCGGTTCTCTGACGGGCTATAACTACGCGAGCGGCTATTTCCTCGGACAGGAAATGACGACGGATAAATTCGAAAACTCTTCGGCGCACGTGTGCTACGCAGAGGGCGGTATCGGCGTGTACGCCGACGGTAGCGCAGCGGGCGCGGGCGGCGTGAACTTTTCGGCGTATTTGCCGACGGAAGACCCCGGATACGATTATTACGAAGTGAAAGTATATTCGGAAAACGCGCTCACGGCGGAACAATTCCATTTCAGCGGCAAATGGATGGCGTTGGAAAAGGGCTGGAATACGATCACGCTTACGTGGGCGGAGCTCAACAATACCAAGACGCTTTACCTGATGAACGGTTGCTTGTCCAGCAACCCGAAAACCCTTCATTTCATACTGGGCGACGTCAAAGGCTATACTCTTACGCCCGACGTGACCTTCTTAGGCACGGCGATCGATACTTCGAAGATCGCGTCACACGAAAGAACCTCGGCAAATCTCGTTGTAACGACGGATTCTGCATATCTCGATACGAACAGTACCGTGGGTATCGGCGTATACGCGAAAAGCGGAACGGAGGGCGGTTTGAATTATACGAATCTTATACCCGCCGAACAGCCTGATTACGATTATTATATCTGGCGCGTTTGGTCGAGAAACGCGATCACGGGCGTGAATTTCGGCAACACGACGGTAAACTTCGCGGCGGGTTGGAACGAAATTCGCCTGACTTGGGAGCAACTTACGAATACGGATACGAAATTCCAGCGCATTTATATGACGGGACTTTCCTCCTCGCAGATCAACGTTGCGCTCGGCTCGCTTACGGGGCATTATAACGGTGAAAACGCCGAATAAGCTCGGCAAAAAATAAAAATCTATATATTGGAGGAAAACAATATGAAAGAAAATGCTTCAAAGAACTACGTCCGTCCGTTGATCGAACTGCGTTTGATCGCGGAGCAGGACATCGTAACCGTATCCTACGATTCGACGACGAAAGAGTGGGTGCACGAGGACCAGAGCTGGGGCTAAGGAGGAAGGGAAATGAAGAAAAACTTGAAAAAGAATTTATTAGCGGCTTCTTTTGCTCTTGCCATCGTTTGCGCGGGCGTAGGCGTTTCGTCCGTTTCTTCGGTTTCGGCGAGTGCGCAGGAGGAAATCCCCGTAGTGACGGCTTCGACCTTTGAAATGAACGTCGGCGCGTCCATTCACACCGTCGCTCCCGCAAGAATGAGATTCACCGCGAATTTCGGCAGCGAAACCTACGACGAATGCTTCGACGAATCGGGCAACGCGGAATCGGGCAAGGAGCTCGGAATGCTGATGGTTCCCGCTTCCTATTTTGCTGACTACGAAGCCTACGTAGAAGAAAATCCCGACTATGAAGTAGACGGGAAGGAAATGTACTACGAATATTTCCGCGACGTAAAAGGCAAAATGATCGATCAGAAATACGTCGCCTCGGAGGTCGTGGAAAACGCGACGGATAACTATTCCATTCGCTTGTCGCTCAAATCCATTCTCTATGAAAACAGCAATCTCGAGTATATTTCTCTTGCGTATGTGGCGACGACGGTGGACGATGCGACTACGTATAGATACGCAAGCTTTAACGAAGCGGAGAACGCCCGCTCGGCGGCGTACGTAGCGGCGGTGGAAATGAATGGGGATAACGACGACGCGTTTATCGCGCAATACGTGCAAAAATCCGCCTTGAACACCGCGGGGGCGACCTACGATTCTGCAACGGATCAGTATACGCTCGGACAAACGACGGCTTCGCTTTCGGAGATCGTTGCTACCGACGGATATAACGTGGTCAATAAACTCTACGGCAAAGAATATATTTTGTATTCGCTCAACTTGGAATCCGATGTGGACCTTCTCGGCGTGAAACTCGATGCGGAAACGCTGGCAATGATCAACGAGTCGAATGTGCAAGAGAATAAATACGTTTTCGCGTTCCCGACGACGTACGAGGGGCACGTGGAAAACAGCGGCTTGACGGCGCCCGTTGGACTCCGTTCTTCCAATGATACCGATCAACGCGGCTGGACCTATAACGGACTTTTCGACGATATTGATCTGACCGCATACGCTTATTTCGAATGGAATATCTATTCGAGAGAAGCCGCTACGGACGTTTTGATCGGCGGAGCAACAAAAGACCTTGCGGCGGGTTGGAATACCGTTCGTTTGACGGCGGCTGAGTTGTGTCCTGACAATACGGCTGCGCGCAGAATTTATTATTCTGCAGATCTCAGAACGGATACTTACATAGGCGTAGATCTTTTGATCGGCGATTTGAAAGGCGTCGTGCTTACGCCCGATATCACTTTCCTTGGTACGCCGATCACGGTAGCTTCTCTGCAAGCAAATAGCCCGAATCTGGCTTTAACTGCGACGAACGATGCTACTTACCTCGACGAAGGGAGCGAAGTGGGTATCGGTTTGATGTATGCAAGTGGAAAGAGTGATGGGAATCTGTATTACACCGATCTTGTTCCGGCTGATGAACCTGATTACGATTATTATATTTGGCGTATCTGGTCGAGAAATGACGCCACCGCCAATAATCTCGGTGAATATAATAATTATCAGTTGGTTAGCGGGTGGAACGACGTTAAGTTTACTTGGAATCAATTAAACGTTACTTATAAACGTATGTATTTTGCAGGCGTTCTTTCCTCCTCGCAGATCAACGTTGCGCTCGGTTCTTTGACGGGATATAATTATACGCCCGACGTGACCTTCTTAGGCACGGCGATCGATACTTCGAAGATCACTTCGCACGAGAAAACGTCGGCCGTACTCAAAGCAACGGTGGAAACAACCTATCTTGACGAAGGAAGCGAAGTGGGTATCGGCGTATACGCGAAGAGCGGAACGGAGGGCGGTTTGAATTATACGAATCTTCTACCCGCCGAACAGCCTGCGTACGATTATTATATCTGGCGCGTTTGGTCGAGAAACGCGATCACGGGCGTGAATTTCGGCAACACGACGGTGAACTTCGCGGCGGGTTGGAACGATATTCAATTGACTTGGAGTCAGCTTACGAATACGAATACGGCTTTCCAGCGTATTTATATGACGGGGCTGTCCACGTCGCAGATCAACGTTGCGCTCGGCTCGCTTACAGGGCATAATTATGAACGCGCGACTTTCCTCGGACAGGAAATGACGACGGATAAATTCGCAGTCGATGGAACGTCGGCATACGTTTGCTACGCAGACGGCGGTATCGGCGTCTATGGCTACTCCAACTCGGCAGGTTCGGGCGGCGTTAGCTATGCGGCGCTTATTCCGACGGAAAACCCCGGATACGATTATTACAAGATCGAGGTATGGAGCGCCAATGCGATAGCGTCGGACAAATTCCATTTCAGTGGGAATTGGATGGCCTTGGAGGCAGGTTGGAATACGATCTATCTTACGTGGGGGCAGCTTAATAATACGAAATCTTTCTACGTGACGGGCGGTTTATCGACTTCGGCTTCGACGATTAACTTCGTTTTGGGGAACGTTACGGGGCAAAACGGTGAAATACCGACGGCAGAATAAGGAAAAACAAAAAGGTAAAGGGCAAGAAATTGCCCTTTACCGAAAATTTTATCGATTTGGAGTATAAGAAATGAAGACGAACGCTGTGACGGAATATATCAAACAGAACTGGATCAAAACGATTTGGGACAATAAGACGGAACGGGAAGGGGAGATGGTTCGGCTGGCAAAGCCGTACACGGTGCCTTGTATCCGCGATACGTTTACGCATTTTTATTATTGGGATACCTATTTTACGAATTTGGGGTTGCTTCTCGACGGAATGGTCGAGCAGGCGGAAAACAATCTCGACAATATGAAATTTTTCATCGATAAGATCGGATTCGTTCCGAACGTAAGCGAGGTACAAAACCGTTCGCAACCGCCCGTGTTCACGCGCGGCGTTTACGATCTGTATCAACACACGAAAGATTTAAAAATCATAGAAAAGTATTTGGATGCGATCGTAAAGGAGTTTGCGTTCTGGGAAAACGACAGAAAAACGCCGTGCGGGCTGAACGCGTACGGCAACGGCGCGACGAATACGTATCTGTTGCAGTTTCACACGAGAATCGGCGAAAGAATGAATATCGAGAAGGAAAAAGGACTCGATAAGCTTTCTCTTGCCAAGGATCTGCTCGCGATCGCGGAAAGCGGCTGGGATTTCAACCTTCGCTTTATGGTGGAAGGGAACCGTTTCGCCTCGACGCAATTTGCGCATCTCGACTTAAATTGTCTGTTATACGACGCGGAACGAAAAGCCGCGGAAATGGCGGCGCTCGTCGGCAGAAAAGAGCTTTCGGCGGAGCTGTACGCAAAAGCCGAGTCGAGAAAAGCCCTTATGGATAAATATATGCTCGATAAAAAGAGCGGGATCTACTACGATTATAATTTCAAAACGGGAGAGCACGGGCGCGTGACGAGCTGCGCTTCGCTGTATCCGTACGCGGTCGGTTTGTCCGACGATCAAAAGGCGGCGAAAGCCGTGCTTGAAAAGCTCGAACTGCCTTTTGGGCTTTCCTCGTGCGAGGAAGTCGCGGGGGAAGAACGGTATCAATGGGGCTACCCCTCAATGTGGCCTACGAACGTGTATTTTGCCTTTACGGGGCTGGATAAGATCGGGCGGAAAGAGGACGGCGAACGGGTCGCGAAAAAATACGTGGATTGTCTGGAACGGGTCTACGAAACTACGGGCTCGCTTTGGGAGAAATACGACGCTTTTATCGGCGACGTGTCGGTCACGGCGGAATACAAAACTCCGCAAATGCTGGGCTGGACGGCGGGCATTTATTTGTTTATTAAAGATTACTACGGAATTTAAGTCAGGTTTATGAAGAAATATAGTTATGAAGAATTTATTCGCTTCGATCGTTCTTTTACGGTAAAAAAGAAGGATTTTTACGGCGAAAATTCACCTTTGGATTTTATCAGTCAAAAAGAGTTTTTAAAAGAGTACGCAGAGTATCATAAAAAGAAATACGGCGAGAACGTTTTTTTCGAAAAGGCGATTTCGGACGAGGAAGCGAAAGTGATCGCGAAAGGTCTACTGCCCGTAAGCGAAAGGACGTTTTCGGCTTCTAAAAAGAAATTGAAATCGGAATACAAGCATTGGCGGCTGTATACCGCTCGCGCGAAAATCTCTGAAGGAAAAGTAATTTTAGACGAGGACGGAAAATGGCCGATGCCTTGCGCGAAATTGGAGCTTTCGGGATTTAAAGTGAAAGAATTTGCTTTCCGCGTTAAGATATCCGAACGTTTCCGATTGCCTTTGAAAGAGGGGATCTTGGCGACGACGACGGGGCGGTACGTCGAATTTCGTTGCGGTTGCGAAGAAGTCGTAAAATTGTATTTTTCTCCGAACGGACTTTTTTGTTATAAGAACGGTTCGGAAGAGCCGTATCATTACGAATTGACTCAGATCGGGAGCTACGAGTTCGACGAGTGGAACGAGATCGCGCTCGTTTTCGAGAAAAACGAGTTTTCTATCCGCTACCAAGGCAAGTCCTATTCGATGGGATATTCTTCGGTAAAACCCATAGACAACGTATTTTTGAGCGGAGGAATGCAGCCCGTAGACGGTTGGGAATTCCAGCCGATCGTCTGTAAGGACGAAAACGGCGACAGTCTGGATATGTTCGAGAAGGACGAAAACGGAGGGGACGGCGAGGAAATAGCGCTTGGCGAAGCAGCCCTGCCGTACGTGCTGGGAACGGAGAAAAACGCCGACGAAGCGTTGATTTTAAAAAGAACGTTTTCCGCGAAAAAAGGACGCAGGTATACGTTGAACGTGGGGGCGTTGGATCCGGGCGGAAAAATACTCGTAAACGGAAAGACCGTTGCGGAAAAGGACGATTTTTCGCCTTTCCGACTCGAACTGACCGAATACGTTCGCGAAGGAGATAACCGATTGGAAATCGTCGTATATCCCCGCGCGCCCGAAGTTTTATACGCCTGGCATAAACATAACGATTATTATAACGGTTGGTTTTGTCTTTCCGCGGAGATCGAGGAGAGTAAAGAGATCGTTTGTCCAAAAATAGAAATTCAAACGAAAAGCGTCGGGGAAAAGTCGGATTTTTCCGTTTCCTTTAAAAGCGAACCCTTCGACAAGCCGCTCGGGTATAAGCTTTGGATCAAAAAGATATTTCCCCAAGAAGAAACGGAGCGGTTGCTGGACGAAGGGGCGTTGTCGGGAGAGAAGTTCGAAAAAAATTATTCCCGTGCAGCCGAGCCGTGGACGGTGGAAACGCCGAATTTATATAATTTGCGTTTGGAGATATTCGACGGAAAAGAGCTTCTTGCAGAATCGAACGCGGAAACGGGCTTTCGGACGGTGGAACAGAAGAATGGCGGGATCTATTTAAACGGCGAAAAGATCCTTTTGAAAGGCGCGCTGAATATGCAATTCCTGCCGCCGTACGAGGAAGTTCCCCTTAATCACGTTTGTCCGCAAGAGTACCAGATCGTTCAACAGGCGCTTGCGATCAAGCGTATGAACGGGAACTGTATGCGTATGCATCAACTGGGCTACGGTTGTAACGACGGGCGGTTTGCAAGTATTTGCGATCGGCTCGGGATTATGCTGATTTGGACGACGAGGCTGATCGACAGTCTTGAAAACGTTCAATGGACGGGCGAGTGGGCGCAGGCGGAAACGTATAAAAAACAGATCGCTTACGTAAAAAATCACCCGAGCATTATTATGTGGGAGGGATCGAACGAGCTGCATATCAGCGATCTTGCCACGTTGGATAGAGCCTACGACGGTTTCGTCAAGGCGGTGAAGGAAGAGGACGATTCGCGTATTTTATGTCCCGTTTCGCACCTTTATTACGGGGGCGGGATATACGATTACGGCTGTAAATATTATAATACGTTCGGTAGCTACGACGAGAAGGGGAATCCTCAAAATTCTTCTTTCGGCTGGAAGGAGAAGGACGTTGTCAGAAGCGCGCATACGTATTCGATCTTGTTGGGGTACGGCTCGTCTTGGTCGGATATGGTAAATCAAAATTGGAAATGGCAAAACGAGTTGTTCAAGGAAGAACAAAAGGCGTATATCATATCCGAATACGCGGTTATCGGCAGGCAAAATCCCGATACGGAAGAAGCCAAAGCGTTTATCAATAAAAATTCGTACGAATTGGGCGACGAGTTTGCTTCCTTCGGAGAGAATTTCGAGGAGGAAGAATGGGAATTGAGTCAGGCGCATCAGGCGTTAGCCGCCGCGCTTACGACCCGTCAACTTTTGAAGTGCGGGGCGGACGGAATGTTTTGGTGTAGTCTTTGGGGCGGTGCGAATAACGCAAGCTATCTGAAACCCGTTTTGGATTTTTACGGGTATAAAAAGCTCGCGTACTATCAACTCAAAGAGGCGTTCGCGGATATGATCGCCTTTAATGCGGAGCCCGAAGTGTTGTACGGACCGAGCGGGGTAATCAAACCTATTATCAGCGGAACGAAGGCGGGGGAGCGGTATGCGCTCAAAATCGTGATTTTGGATAAAGACGGAACAGTCGTCGCGGAAAAAGTTTTCGAGGCAGTACGGGCGGAAGCCGACAGGACGGCGTTTTCCAAATGGCAACCGCGGTTTCCCAAAGACGGATATTACGTGATCCGTTACGAGGCGGAGGAACTTTGAAAGGAGAAAAGTATGATAAACAGCGATCTGTGTCATAGTTTATTGACGAGAAAGACCGTTCCCGCGTTGGGCTATCACGCCGATTTGGAATTTACGCGCTGGAAAACGGAAGTCGGAGAGAAATTTATTTCCTTGACGGGGCTTGATCTGATAGCGGAAAACGCTTGCGCGCCGAATTTCCGCATAGTGGAAGAAAAGCAAAAGGAAGGGTATAAACAGCTTCGGTTCGAGTTCGAAAGCGAGGTCGGAGAAATCGTGCCCTGTTATCTGCTTATTCCCGAGCAAGGAAAGAAAAAATATCCCGTGGCGATCACGATGCAAGGACATTCGACGGGCGTTCATAACTCGATAGGTGAGCCAAAAAACGAAGAAGAAAAAGAGTATGCGTTGGGTCGCGGTCGGTTTGCCGTGCAAGCCGTGCAAAGGGGCTTTATCGCGCTCGCGATCGAGCAAAGGGGAATGGGCGAGCGTAAGCCTACGAGAGAGGAGCGCGGGAGCGATATGAATTGCAGATACGCTTCAATGACGGCTTTGCATTTGGGCAGAACGTTGATCGGGGAGAGGGTCTGGGATATCAGTCGCGCGATCGATATGCTTTCGCGGTTTCCCGAATGCGATACGGAAAAAATCCTTATCACGGGGAATTCGGGCGGCGGCACGATTGCGTATTACGCGGCTTGTTACGACGAGCGGATCAAGATAAGCGTTCCGAGTTGCTCGTTTTGCTCGTATAAGGCTTCGATTTTGGATATTTTGCATTGTAATTGCAATTATATTCCCTCGGCGTACCGTTATTTCGAGATGCAGGATCTGTCTTGCCTGATCGCGCCGAGAGCGCTTGCGATCGTCGCGGGGGAAAAGGACGATATTTTTCCGATAGAAGGCGTCAAAGAAGGGTATGAAACCGTTCGGAAGATTTACGCGCGGGCGAACGGCGAGGAAAATTGCAGACTCGTGATCACGCCTATGCACCATTGGTGGTGCGAGGAGATCGTTTGGAACGAGATCGAGGCGATCTGCAATAAGCTCGGTTGGTAAAACGAAAAACGGTCTAAGATAGAAAGGAGAGATACGTATTATATAACGATATGCCGTCAACTGCACAAGGGAGTATTGAAAATATTTTCCTGTTAGACGGATCAAGGAATTGGATTAAAAATTAATAAGGAAGAAATAGTATGAAAAAAATAGCATTGTTGGGCGACTCTATTCGTCAACTCGGATACGGAACGAAAGTACCGGAACTGTTGGGCGGGGAATATACGGTGTTTCAGCCGAATGATAATTGCCGTTTTGTAAAATATACGTTGCGCGGATTGTTCGACTGGAAAGAGCAACTTGACGGTTCGGACGTGATCCATTGGAATAACGGGTTATGGGATACTGCCGTCAATTTATTCGACGACGGAAAGCCGTTTACGGAAGAGGGCGAATACGTGGAAAATATGTTGCGGGTTGCAAGGCTGCTTAAAAAAATGAGCAAACGGGTGATCTTCGCGACGACAACACCCGTTCGTCCCGATTATCCGTATAACGATAATGTAATAATCGACCGTTATAATGCGGTTCTCGTGCCCAAACTCAAAGAAATGGGGATAGTGCTCAACGATCTGAACGCATTGGTGAAACCGCATATTTACGAATATATCCGTGAAGACGATAAGATCCACTTGACGGAGAAGGGCATAGAGGCTTGTGCGAAGCAAGTCGCGGCGTGTATTGTAAAGGGGTGAAAAGCGTATGAAAAGCGATTTCGGCTATAATTCGGGTACGGCGGTGAAGGCGTTGGAGATAGACGGCTATTACGTATGGGATTGCTCGGTCGTTAGATCGCGGGGAAAATATTATATGTTTTCTTCGCGCTGGAAAAAAGAATACGGGTTCGGTTGGAATTGGCTTTTCAACAGCGAGATCGTTTGTTCTGTATCCGATACGCCCGAAGGACCGTACGTTTTCCAAAGAGTGGTGTTACCGCGCCGCGGTCGGCAATATTTTGACGGAATGAGCACGCATAATACCTGTATCAAAGAATATAACGGAAAATTCTATCTGTATTATATGGGTACGACGTACGGCGGCGATATCCCCGAAAACGGGAAGATTGACGGCAAATACGGCGAGGAAACGTGGAACAGAAAACGGATAGGGCTTGCCGTTGCCGATAGTATCGACGGGGAGTTTATCCGTCGGGATACGCCGTTGTTACAGCCGCGCGATTGTTCTTTTTGGGATTGTACGATCACGACGAATCCTTCGGTCGCAATCTTGCCCGACGGCAAAACGTATATGATTTATAAATCCCGTAGCGCCGTTGGAAAACCTTTGCAGCTCGGCGTGGCGGTTGCGGATACGCCCGACGGAGAATTCAGACGATTGTCCGATCTTCCGATCTTACGCTTCAAGGATGAAAATATGCATATCGAAGATCCCTTTCTTTGGTATGACGCAACGAGAAAAAAGTTTTGTCTGATTGCAAAGGACGACGCGAAAAACGGCGCTTACGGCATAACGGGGGAATGGGGCGGCGGCTTCTACGCCGAAAGCGACGATTGCGTGGACTTTACGATCGGAAAAACCCCGAAGGTATATTCCAGATCGATCGAATGGTCGGACGGCAGAAAGACTACGCAGGGGAATTTGGAACGCCCTTCGGTTATTTTTGACGAAAACGGCAAACCGACACATATTTTTTGCGCGAGCGGCGACGCGGAAACTCCCTACGATTTTAAAGATCCCACGTTTATCGTATGTATGGCTTTGAAGCAAGATTTATAAAAGGAGAGAAAGATGAAACTTTTATTTTTAGGCGACAGCATTACGGAGGGCGTAGGCGCGTTTGCACCTGAAAAAAACTACGTTAATTTGGTTGCACGAAAATTAGATTGCGAAGTATTGAATTACGGGGTAAGCGGTACGCGTATCGCTCGCCGGAAAAAACGCTCTGAGCCGTTATCGTTCGATTGGGATTTCGTTTCTCGCGCAACGGTTATGGAAAGAGAAGCCGATTTGATTTTTGTGTTCGGCGGAACGAACGATTACGGTCACGGCGATGCGGAGATCGGAGAAAAGGGCTCGTTCGATCCCTATACCTTTTGCGGCAGTGTAAATGCGCTCATCTCATACCTGGTATCTTCGTATGGGAAAGAAAAACTGTGTTTTATCCTGCCCTTACGTCGTTACGACGAAGTAGGAATACGCAGAAAATCGTTGGAGGAATTCGTGGATATATTACGCGCGGCTGTGAAAGAGAAAAAATCGATCGGGGGTAAAGTGAAATTATGAGATTTTGTATTTGCGGGGATTTTGCCCCGAAAAAAGTAAACACGGGGTTTGCGTTTCACGACGACGAGCATACGAAAAAACTCCTTAACGGAGAGCTTGAAAATATGTTCGAGGAAATCCGTGAGGAGTTAGCGAAAAGCGATGTGAATATGGTAAACGTGGAAACGACGTTGCTTACCGAAGGAATTCCGATCGTTAAAAACGGCGCGCTCATCGTCGATCATCCGAAGTGGGCCGAACATCTTTTCAAGGGCGGGTTTAACGTTGCGCTTACGGCGAATAACCATATTGGAGATTACGGGGAAAAGGGTACGTTGGAAACTCTCCGTGTTTTGCGGGCGGCGGGGCTTCAAACGGTCGGTTCTGGCGAAAACGAAGAAGCGGCGGGCAAAATCTTGTATATTGAAAAGAACGGCGAAAGGATGGCGATCATTAACGCTTGCGAACACGAATACGGGCTTGCGAAAGAAGCTTATGCGGGGGCTATGCACGCCGAGCCGTTCGCGTTGATTTCCAAAATCAAAGAGGCGAAACGAAAGGCAGATTTTATCGTCGTGGTTTTACACGGCGGGTGCGAGCATATAGCGATCCCGAGTCCTCGGATAAAGAACCTTCTTCGTGGGCTTGCGGAAAACGGCGCGGATATGGTTGTGAATAACCACCAGCATTGCCCGATGGCGTATGAAATTTGGCAAGGCGTTCCTATTTTTTACAGTATGGGAAATTTCGTGTTCGATTTTACGGAGAATAACGGAATGTGGAATTACGGGTATATGATAAGTGCGGAATGGAAAAACGGAAAGATCGGATTCGAGATCGTGCCGTATTTTTACGGCAACGGAAAAATTAACCGTTTTGAAGGCGAAAAGAAAGAATATTTCTTTAAGTATATAAAAACGTTGCAAAAGTTTTCTTTCGACGAAAAGATTTGTCGGGAAATTTGGTTGACGTGGTGTTTTATGAACGGAGAATTTTTTGACGGAGTGGCAAGAAAGGATATTCATTTTAGAAAAAACAGTTATAATTGCGAAGCGCACTGCGAAGTGTTAAGCACGTACTATGAAGAAATAATAGAAAACGAGTATTCGGTCGATGAAAAGTATAAAAGCTTGATAACGAAGATAATGAATTATCAAATCGCCGATATATAAATGCAGGTCTTTCATAGCAATTTTGTTGAATGAGGAACAAAGACGCCTTATGAGTAATCGGTTTATAAAGTACCCGTTCAACGACGCGGATTTTTTTCGCTACGGTGTATTTTTTGAAAAAGTTCAAATTACCTAAAAAACGGGCGAAGCGAAATTGTCCGTTTGTCCACTTGGAATAGGGTATTGTTATTTGAACGGAGAGTCCGTTTCGGAAGATCTGTTTATTTCGCCTGTTTGGGACTATCGGAAAACCCTGTGGGTCAATGAATACGAAGTTTCTTCTTTATTAAAGGAAGGTGAAAACGATTTGCTTATCGAAGTCGGGAACGGCTTTTATAACGAAGGGATAGAAACGGTTTGGAGACATCATCAAGCCGAAGAGTGGAGAACGTATGGCTTGCCATCGAGTAATTCTTTTATGAGTTCGTCCTGAGCGTACTTGCTTCGCGTTTGAAACGTCAACGGTTTCATCCAGTCAATCAAATCCTCTGCCTGTGTAGGTAGGGGGATTTTTTTATACTCTATCTTGCCGTCTTTTCGTTTTCTGATGCCATTCTTCAAAGATTTCTTCCAATAGATTAAAGCCCGATTTTTGCTTTGCTACAAGATATTTGCCGATATTTTCGGGGTGGGTTTTCTCTAAAAAGATACGTTTCGCCTCGTTGCTATCAAAGGAAGCCGCACGGATAAGGTCGGGCAAAAAGAAACGCCGCTGGAAGACGAGGTAAAGTCTTTCATAGGCGTTTTTTTGTTTTTATTGATTAGGAATCGATTAAAATTATTTTTTAGTATAAGAGAAGAAAAAGGCGAAAGAAAACAAGTTCAAGTATACATAAACGATAGAACGGGGGTTTTGCTCAATCAATGCGAAGATCTCGTTCGGCAATATATTCGGAAGAAGAGTAAGCCAGCCTGTAATTGCGAGATACGAAACGGGGATTCTTTGCGTCCTATAAAAATTCTTTTTCAAGATAGACTTGCCGTTCTTCCAAATCGCGCAACCGCCTGTTGGTCGTATTAGAGCAGATGCCGTTTTCAATAGCGTTTATATAGTTAGCTCTCAAATAAATCTTAGATTGCATTATAGATTTGGTTTTATTTTACAGGTGAAAGTTTAGAGAAAAGAATTGACAAGCTTTTAGAAATAAAGTATCATATTTTCTTATTCCCGCTTTTTAAAAACCTTTCGGAAAAAGCGTAAAATCGTTTAAAAGTTTACCTGAGGCAAGTCGCCGCGAAGGAGTAATTTTTTGTTTTTATCGTCGGAATTTTTATAAGTGCGCCGATACGTTGAAGGCGGGATACCAACTCTTTTTTTGAACGTTAAGCAAAAATACGAACGGTCTTTAAAGCCAACGGCGAAAGCGATTTCTTCAATGGTCTTATTGGTATTGGCCAATAATTTTTCTGCCTGCTGAATACGTAAAGAACAAATATATTCCATAATAGATAAGCCCGTTCGTTTTTTAAAAAAGTGACAAAAATAATATTTGGAGAAATGAAAATGTTCTGCGATTTGCGAAATATTTTCAATGGACGCCAAATTATCGTCAATATATTTCCAAATGGATTCTATATTTTGCTCATTGCTATCCGTATCGTTTTTTTCGAGAGGGCGCGTCACGTTCTTCAACAAAGTCAAT
The DNA here is from genome assembly GCA_017471945.1 of Clostridia bacterium. GTDB lineage: Bacteria > Bacillota > Clostridia > Christensenellales > Borkfalkiaceae > Scatosoma. The sequence continues at coordinate 27,202 of JAFURH010000043.1, forward strand.
AAAGGAACTAACTCTAACGAGGCGGACAGAAAATCTTGTTTTTGTATCGCGTTATTTACTTTAAAAAATAAGGATTTTAACTCCGGGTAGCTGCGAACTTTTTCAGAGGGTATAAATTCGCAAGAAAAGCATTGTAACAAGTCTTGCAGAAAAGTTTCGTTGAAATAGTTTTTTAAATATTCCGCGTCAAAGTTAATGAGTATACGTGAAAAAACGCTTCCTCTCGTGCCGTGCAATCTTGACGGCTTTGTCAAAGTGATGCAATCTTCTTGCAATGGATAAGACGTATTATTTGTAAAATAGACGCGTTCTCCCTTTAATAAATAATACATTTCATAAGAGTTGTGATAATGCAAACTGACGAACGGAGAAATGATATCGGAGGTTGCGTCTGAGATAAAAGTTTCCGTCAATCCGTTGTAAAAATTTGACATAAAGTCCTCCAAAACAAAAATATCATAGCAATATATTACACCTTTTTAAATAAAAAAGCAACTGTTTATATAGACAAAAGATAAAAAAGATGTTAATATTGTACTGTGCAATAAATAAAAATTGCTCATAAGATTGCCGAAATAAAAATATTACAGCAATATATTACACGTTTTCGGTGAGGAGAGCAATGATTTATATAGAAAGCAAGTCGGAAAGATGTTAATATTATATTGTAATCGCGCAAAGGTTAAAATAACGTATTTTTAAGGAGTAAGAAATATGCAAAATTATTTTGATGACAAAAATAGAGAATTTGTCATTGCGGATATGTATCCTCGTAGACCGTGGCTCAATTATCTTTGGAATGATCAAACGGTCAGTAGTGTTAATCAATTTGGGTTTGGAAATTCTTTCAGTATGTTATCCAATCGTCGGAGAAATATTGAAAATGGGGAAAGACACGTATACATAAAGGACCGAAAAAGCGGAGAATATTATTCGGCAAATAGAAATTTTGATAAATTGCCGTTTGATAAGCACGAATGTCACGTGGGCTTGGGGTATCAAAAAATTATTAGCGAATATAACGGTATTCGTACGGAATTTATTATTACCTTACCTAAGGGAGGTTGCGCCTTACAGTTTGATATCAAAGTCGAAAATATTTCCGAGGAAGAGAAAGAAATCGACGTGTATTTCTATAATCAACCGTTGCCTTCCTTAAGTTATGAAGCGTACGGCGTTGCGGATTACGACGAAGAGTTGCAGGGGATTTTATATTCGCATATTGGTTATCGGGTAACGATGCCGTACACGCATTTGTATTTGGCGAGCGAGAAACAAATTCATTCGTACGACGCGTGTTATAATCGCTTTTGCGGAGTATATACGACGTTGGCGAAGCCGAACGGATTAACAACGGATACGCTTGCAAATTTGGGGCTGAGCAACGATAAATACGTAGGCGTTTTTCAATACCGCTTAAGCTTGAAAAAGTCGGAAATTTTTGAAACGGTGATTGCTTGCGGCGTGGCAAGAAACAGAGAGGAATGTATCGAACTTGCCAAGCAATACGCAAACAAAAATTCTTTCGAGCAGTCTTTGCAAGATCAAAAAGATATGAATGAAGCGTATACGGATACGTTTACAATGCAGTCCGACGACGATATTATGGACTCCCAAGTCAACGTATGGTTGAAACGTCAAATTTCTTTAGGTAAAACTTGGGGTAGAATTTACGGCAAAGGATTTCGCGATACCTTACAGGATTTGACGGCGTTTGTATCGTTTGACCCTAAGTTTGCGCGGGAGAGATTGCTTTACATATTAAAGCATATGTTTGAGGATGGCAATACGATTCGTATGTTCGAGCCGAATTTCCGTTATCCGTATAACGACGGCGCAACGTGGATTCCCGCCGCGATCCTCGCGTATTTGAATGAAAGCGGCGACGTTGGTGTGTTAGATGAAAAAATCCCTTATATTAAGGGAAATACCAAGGAAAATACTTCATACGTAGAAGGCGTTGTTACGTATGAAGATTATTCGAAAATTTGTACGGAAGAAACGTATAGCGTATTTGACCATTTGCAACGAGCGATGGATTATTTATACGGTTGTCGAGGAAAACGCGGGTTAATCTTGTTACACGGCGGCGACTGGAACGACAGCTTAAACGCCGTTGGTAAATTAGGAAAAGGCGAAGGCGTTTGGTTGACGATTGCGACGGTGAAGGCGTATAACGAATTTATACAAATTTTGAAAATCGCCAAAAAAGAGGAACGGATTTCGGAGTTTGTTTCCCGTCGAGAAGAATTGAAAGCGTGTATTATGAAGCACGGTTTTGAGAGCGACAGATTTATTTATTGTTATAACGATTACGACGAAAAAATCGGTTCGGAAGATAGCCCCGAAGCAAAAATATTTTTAAATCCGCAAACGTGGTCGGTCCTCGGCAACGTGGCGGAGAAAGAAATATTGGAAAGCGTTATGGATTCGGTGGAAAGCAATCTTGCGTGCGATTTCGGATATATACAATGCAATCCACCTTTCACGAAAGGCAGCGACCGTATTGGGCGAGTCAGTTATTTCTTTGGTGGAAACGTGGAAAACGGCTCGGTATATAATCACGGCGTAGCCTTTAAAGCGGTTGCCGATTGTTTGCTGGGGCGCGGCGACGCGGCGTATAAAACGTTGAAACTGATACGCTACGATAATCCCAAAAACTTGAATAGCGGCGTAGAGCCGTATGCCGTTACGAATATGTATACGGGTCCGTATAACCGTTATTTGAAAGGGTATGCGCCCGATTCTTGGATAACGGGCACGGCAGGTTGGACGTATCGTTGTATTACCGAATATTTCTGCGGCGTACAAGCGGCGTTTGAAGGTTTAAAAATTGCGCCTTGTTTACCTACGACTTGGAATAAATTGAACGTAACAAGAAAATTCCGCGGCGCAACGTACCGTATCGCTTTTGAACGCGGGGATTGCAATAAAATACTCGTCAACGGGAAAGAGATCGTCGGGAACGTCGTTCCCTTACAAGCTGAGGGAACGGAATGTGACGTTCGGGTATATTTTCGTTAATGGTTCATTGATAAACAAGCGGATAGATAAAAAGGATAAAAAAGAGAAGGAGAGCAAGAATGAAAAATTTCAGTGAGGACAGAAAATCGGTATCCGATTTAAAGATTGCCTATATAGGCGGCGGCTCGCGCGGTTGGGCGTACGTATTTATGCGCGACCTTGCGTGCGAACCTACGCTGAGCGGTACGATCGCGTTATACGATATCGATTACGAGGCGGCAAAGCAGAACGAAAAGATCGGGAATGCGTTGTACGAAAGAGAAGACGTGAAAGGGAAATGGAAATACGAAGCCAAAAAGACGATCGGCGAGGCGCTTACGGGCGCGGATTTCGTAGTGATTTCTATTTTGCCCGGTACGTTTGACGAAATGGAAAGCGACGTGCATCACCCCGAAAAATACGGCATTTATCAATCGGTCGGCGATACGACGGGGCCGGGCGGGATCGTTCGTGCGCTTCGTTGTTTGCCTATGTTTGAGGAAATTGCTTTGGCGATCAAGGAACATTGCCCCGACGCGTGGGTAATCAATTTTACCAACCCTATGACCGCTTGCGTGCGCACGCTGTATAAAACTTTCCCGAAAATCAAAGCGTTCGGGTGTTGCCACGAGGTATTCAGCACGCAGGAATTGATGCGTACGATTTTAAAAGAAAGACACGGATTGAACGCAAAGCGCGACGAAATCAAGATCAACGTGGTAGGCGTGAACCATTTTACTTGGATCACCGAAGCGCAATATAAGGAGATCGATCTGTTTGCTTTGTACGCCGACTACGTCAAAGCGCACCCGAACGGTATCAACGCGCACGGCGACGATAATTGGGTAAATCTTCCGTTTTCGGTGACGGAGCAGGTAAAATTCGATTTATTCCGTCGTTACGGCGTGATCGCGGCGGCAGGGGATCGGCATCTTGCGGAATTTTGCCCCGGTTACTGGTACTTAAAGGATCCGGAAACGGTAAAAAAATACGGCTTTACTCTTACCTCCGTAGCGTACAGAAAAAACGAGCTTGCGGAGAGGCTGGAAACGGCAAAACAATATGAAAACGGCGAAAAAGAATTCGGTATCGTCAAGAGCTGGGAAGAAAGCGTTCGTCAGATCAAAGCGCTGTTAGGGCTTGGCGATTTCGTGACGAACGTAAATATTCCCAACGCAGGGCAAGTACCGAATAATCCGAGAAACGCCGTAGTGGAAACGAACGCATACTTCTCGGCGGATAGCGTACGCCCCGTATTTGCGGGCGAAGTGCCCGAAACGGTAAACGCGCTCGTGATGCGGATCATCGAAGAGCAAGAGGCTGTGGTGGAAGCCGCGCTTACGGGGAATTACGAGCTTGCGTTCCGCGTCTTCACGAACAATCCCAACGTGAATTTGCCGCTGGATAAGGCGCGAGAGCTGTTTGACGAAATGCTGGAAAATACGAAAAAGTATTTACCGTATTATGAAAAATATCAAAATTCGCGCAAAAAATAAGGAGAAAAAATGATGAGAGAAATAAAGGGCGATTTGTGTCACGAACAGTTAGTTAAAAGGATGAAACAAGCGCTTGCATTTGATGAAAATCGCAATTATAACGAATGGAAAGCGACAGTTAAAGAAAAACTGATAGAACTCTTGGGGATGAGAGAAATTCAAAAAAATGCGTGTCCCTTGAATATGGAAATCGAAAGCGAAGAGCAAAAAGACGGCTATAAACAAATCCGCTTTACGTTTGAAAGCGAAAAGGACTGTTTCGTTCCTTGTTATTTGCTGATTCCCGATACGGGCAAGGAAAAATATCCCGTAGCGATCGTTTTGCAGGGGCATTATAACGGCGGCGTATACGGCTCGTTGGGCGAAATCCGCAACGAACACGATAAGTCGTATCAACCGCGAGGCGCTTTTGCCGTACAGGCGGTAAAACAAGGCTATATCGCCTTAGCGATCGAACAACGGGCAATGGGCGAAAGAAAAACCAGACACCATCCGTTTGATCCATTTGGCTGTACGCACTCGACGATGATGGCGTTTGAGTTGGGCAGAACGACGATAGGCGAAAGAGTTTGGGACGCACAACGGGCAATCGATTTGCTTTTCAATTTCCCGCAAGCGGATACGGAAAAAATTGCGGTAACGGGAAATTCGGGCGGAGGCACGGCGTCGTATTATATCGCTTGTTTGGAAGAACGGGTAAAGCTTGCCGTACCCTCTTGTGCGTTCTGTTCGTATGAAACTTCTATATTGCGTATGCATCATTGTCCTTGTAATTACGTTCCGAGCATTTATAAATGGTTTGAAATGCAAGATCTTGCGTGCCTGATAGCCCCGAGAAAGCTGGCGATCGTGGCGGGGAAAGAGGACGGGATATTCCCTATGAGCGGCGTTAAAACGGGCTTTGAAACGGTGCAAAAAATTTACGCAAAAGAAAATGCGGCGGAGAATTGCAGACTCGTAGAAACCCCCAAGGGGCATTGGTGGTGCGAGGATATCGTTTGGGATACGATAAAAGAAGAAAGCGAAAAGCTCGGTTGGTGAAATAAAACGGGGAAAACGTTATGAAAATTCTGATAGCGGCGGACCTTGTTCCCAAAAAGGAAGAAGTAAACGAATTGTTTATAAAAGGCGACGTGAAAACGTTGTTTAACGGAGTTGCCGAGCTTGCGGAAAACGCAGACCGATTTATCGTGAATTTGGAATGTGCGCTCACGAATGAAGAAGGCACGATCAAAAAATTCGGTTCTTGCTTGAAAGCAGACCCCAAGTGCGCGGAAACGCTTAAAAAAGTCGGCATTACCGACGTTGCGTTGGCGAATAATCACGTGTTTGATTTCGGTAAAAAGGGTTTGCTTGACACGATGGCAAATCTTGAACGCGTAGGGTTGCCGTATATGGGCGTCGGGGAAAACGATACCCAGTCGAGGAAAATTTACTACGTAGAACAAGACGGAAAGAAAATCGCGGTGGTAAACGTTTGCGAACACGAATATTCGTACGCTTTACCCGATCGTATCGGCGCAAATGCTTACGATCCGTATTTGACGATGCAGGATATCCGCGAGGCGAAAAAGAACGCCGATTTTGTGATCGTGATTTATCACGGCGGGAAAGAACATTGTCGTTATCCTTCGCCCAGACTTCGGAATTTATGCCGTGAAATGGCGTATTGCGGCGCGAACGCAGTTATTACGCAACACAGCCATTGTATCGGTTGCTATGAGGAATTTGAAGGAACGCACATTCTTTACGGACAGGGCAATTTCCATTTCTGTTGGGAGAACGAAACGGAGATGTGGAATACTTCTTTGCTCGTAGAATTGACAATAGACGAAAGCGTGAAAATAAACTTTATTCCGCTGGTAACGACGGGAAACAATCTCGGGATAGACCTTGCGAAAGGCGAAAGACGCGAACGGATCCTGCGCGAATTTGAAGCCCGTAACGCAGAGCTGAAAAACGGCAAATGGAAAGAGGGGTGGCACGACTTTTGTCAAAAGTTCGCAGGTATGTATAGAGGCGCGTTAAAGGGCTTGGCTACGCCCGAAACCACGGAAGAACAAACGCAGCTGTTCGCGCACTATCTCGATTGCGAGGCGCATACGGACGTTTGGCGGGAGCTGTATCCCACGTGGAATCAGACGAATGAAAAATAACGACCGTAAGTAAACGAAAAAGGAGGGGAAAACCGTGAAAACGTATAAGCATTTCGGCGTAATGCTCGATTGTTCGAGAAACGCGGTGATGAAACCGAGCGCAATCAAACGTATGATAGACTGTTTGCAAAAAATGGGCTATACGGCGTTAGAATTGTATACGGAGGACACCTACGAGATCGAGGGCGAGCCATATTTCGGATATTTGCGCGGACGGTATACGGGAGCGGAATTAAAGGAAATCGACGAGTATGCAAAAGCGCGCGGGATAGAACTCATTCCCTGTGTGCAAACGTTGGCGCATTTTACCGCGCTCGTTCGGAACGGCGAATACAGACCGATCGTCGATTGTAACGATATTTTACTGATCGACGAGCCGAAAACGTACGAGCTGATCAATAAAATTTTCGCTACTCTTGCGGAAAATTTCACCTCGCGGCACGTCAATATCGGTATGGACGAAGCGCATATGGTAGGGCTTGGAAAGTATTTGGATAAGCACGGCTATACCGACCGTTTCAAGCTCTTGACAAGGCATTTGAATAAGGTCGCGGAGATAGCGAGAAAATACGGTTTTAAACCGCATATGTGGAGCGATATGTTCTTCCGCTTGGCGAGCAAAGGCGAATATTACGAGCCGAACGCAAATATTTCCCAAGAGATCAAAGACTCCGTTCCCAAGGACGTTGCTCTTACTTACTGGGATTATTATCACGACGATACCGAATTTTATAACGCTATGCTCGAAAAGCATTTCGAGTTCGACCGCGAGGTTTGGTTTGCAGGCGGAGCGTATAGCTGGAACGGCGGTTTCACGCCGATGAACGCGTTTTCCTTGAAGGTGATGAAACCGGCTATGGCAAGCGTGCGCCAAAAAGGGATAGAGAACGTTCTTATCACGATGTGGGGGGATAACGGCAGAGAATGTTCCTTTTTCAGCTTGTTGCCTGCCTTATACGCGATTAAACAATATGCCGACGGGAATACGGACGAGGAAAGCATTAAAGACGGCTTTTATCGGCTTTTCGGCGTAAGCTACGACGATTTTATATTGCTGGATATTCCGAATAAACTCGATATCGGCGAGCTGACGATGAGCAATCCCTCCAAATGCCTTTTGTATTCAGACCCCTTTATGGGGATTATGGACAAAACTTTGGAAACCGTACCCCATATTCCTTACGGCGATTATGCCAAAACGCTACGGGAAACGGGAGAACGCGCGAAAGAATTTTCCTATCTGTTCGACGTACAATCTAATCTTTGTAACGTTCTTGCGATCAAAGCGGAATTGGGTATAAAAACGCGAAACGCGTACGCAAACGGAAATAAAACGGCTTTAAAAGCCCTTATAAAAGAGTATAACGAGTTGCCTGAGAGGTTGGAACGATTCCACGAATCGTTCTACAGCCTATGGCACGAGGACAACAAACCGCAGGGTTGGGAAATTCAAGACGCTCGTCTTGGCGGCTTGATTCAACGCATAAAAACCTGCGCAAAGCGTTTGCAAGAGTACGTGGACGGCAAATTGACGGCGATAGACGAACTGGAAGAAGAATTATTAAAGCAAAGCGAATATTTGATAGAAAACAGATATTCCGCGTTGATAAGCAGAAGTTTATTGTAATCACGTATTCGAAAATCAAAATTAAAGAACGCCTTGAAAAGCGTTCTTTGAAATAAAAATAAAAAAGGAGAAAAAAAGATGAACAAAAAACACTATGGCACACCGGCTCTTGTATGGATAGAGCTACACGAAGCGGACGTCGTACGTACGTCCTTAACGCAAAAAGACGTAACGTCAGACGATATTTACGGCGAAGAGGTTTGGAGTTAAGGGAGGAACAGAAAATGAAAAGATATAAGAAAAGTATCGTAACTTTTGCTTTTGCCGCAGCTTTAATAAGCGGCTCGCTTGGATTCGCTACGCTGGAACAGGCGCAAGCGGACGTCCCTACGGAAACGACGACGGCGTTTGAGATGTTGCAGGGCGCGTCGATCCGTTTGGCAGAGCCGACGGGTTTACGCTTTCAGGTGAAGATCGGTCAACAGGAATATAAAACGATCACGGAAAGGGAAGACGTAGAGCTGGGTATGCTGATTTTACCCGCACCTTACGTGACTGCGTATGAAACTGCGGCGGCAACGACCGAGAATCTTACGTATCACGACTATTTTACCTCGCAAAGCTATACCGTTTGGGATCAGCCGATCGCCGACGCGAACGTTTTCGAGAAAGCCGATTTGCCTGTATCCCAACAAAAATACTATGAGGATAACTATTATTATGCAAGCGGCGTTATCAGTAACGTGAAGTATAACAACTACAACAGAAATTTCGTCGGCGTAGCTTATCAAAAAACGACGAGCGCCGATGGACTTACCGTGACCTACGACTATGCGACGAAAAGCCCCGAACGCAGTATTGCATACGTTGCAAGCGCTTCGTACGAAGAAGGGGATTACGATGACGATGAATCGATCATAGAAGACTTTATTGAGGATTCCGTATACAATCTCGCGGGCGTAACCTATGACGCGACCAACGAACAATATACGTATGATCAAAATTCCTATGCCACGAAAGCTTTGGCGTACGAGGCGGCGGGTGCGATCACAACGTCCGTCAGCGCCGATAGCGACGTAATGCTGACGGGAAAAACGCAAACGGCGACTGCGACGATCAAGGTCGGTGAAACCGAAATTACGCCGTTGGTTAAATACGGCGTTGTCGATGCGACCGTTGCGACGGTAAACGAAGAAAACGGGTTGGTTACCGCGCAAAACATAAACGGTTCGACTACCGTAAAAGCGAGCTTTTTCGGCGGTAAGTATACGGCGGAATCCGCGGCGGTTACGGTCAGCGACGGTAATATTTTCACCAAAGCTGAGGGATGGCGTTCGGGGTCGGCGGTCGGTCTGGCGTTGACTGCGGAGCGTGCTCAGTTGTACGCTGACGGTGGCGGAGATCAAAAATACAATGACGGCGGCTATTTCTTCAATAAGGCACAGCAAGTTGAATACGAAGACGAAAGCGGCACGACACAAACTAAAACGGTCACTTATTGGAACGATGACGAAGAAGCGTTTGTATTCTATAAGCTTGACAAATGGGCTACCGGTTCTTCCGGTTCCGTATCTTACTTCTTAACGGATTCCACCGACCCCGCTGCGCCGAACGTAATCGCTTCTCCTGCTTTAAGAGCTATCTTAGCCGCAGAAACGAAATACGTAAAATTCGACGTCAAAGTAGACGAAACGTTTATGAGCTTGAAGCTTGAAGAAACAAGTAATAGCGGCACAACGCCGTCGCAGATGCAGATAAGAATGGGTTGGTCTTCGAATAACCGCTATACGACAGACGTTGGGGAAGCTACCGCTATGGAACAATGTATGTTTATGGCGGGAGAATACGTGACGGTTGCCGTAGATATTTCTGCAATGCTTGATGCTTATAAAGCGGGTACTGTAAAATACGTTTGGTTCTTGTTTGGTGGAAACACCACAAGTGAAATTTGCTTGAAGAATTTCGCGCCGATCACGGAAAACGAATATTACGAAATCAACAACCCGTTCTCGTATTTGGGCGGCGGTAAGGCGAGCCTGTTGCCGACGGTAGATTTAGGGTCTGTAAAGCTTTCTCAGGCTTGGAACGTGGAAGAAGGTGCGTTCACCGTCACGCTTAAAAAGGGCTATTTTGATAGAGCCGACGGTACGGATTGCGCGCGTTTCAACATAGATAATTTTGATAACGTAAATCTTCCTTTTGTAAGCAATTTTATAAAGAGACTTTCCGATAGCCGAGTAGACGGCAAGGCGTATATCAAATTCGACGTCAAAGTAGACGAAACGTATGTGAATACTACTGCCCCGAACGGTAAGAAGTTTAGTTTCTGGGTGCGTAGCGATTCGTTGAAAGCAAGCACAGGGCAGGTATTGAATGACGTCGGTGTAGAAGCGTCCGCTACTAATCTTAAAGCGGATACTTGGACGACGTTGTACGTAGACGCGTCGAAGTTCCTTGAGTTGTATGATATCAGCGACCTTGACTACTTCCAGTTCACGATGTACGGACCCGCAGGAGCAAAGGTTTCGTTTAAGAATATGCAGGTTGCAACGGCAGCCGAATACGAGGCGGCTTCGGGAGCGAACTCTTAATCATCAGCATTAACAGCCCAAGCGGGGAGGAGAGGGGAAGCCCCTTCTTCTCCGCCGCGCGGCGGCTGTGCGTTCAATAATTTATTTATGAAACGGGATAAAAAAATGAAAAAAGACAGATGGCTTAAATTTTTATCGGGAATCGCTTGCGTTTTTCTTGCTTGCGGATTTTTCGCGGGTATGGGAACGGGGTGTAACGGTGCGAGCGGCGGCGGTTCGTCTGAGCCTACGCAGCCCTCAACGGGAGAAGAGGTAAAACCGTTCGATTTGCAATTGGCGGACGTATCCGCAGACGTAACGCAGATACCCGAGGGCGTATACGTGGACGATTTTACGCTCGAAAAAGTGACGGTTGGAGAAACCGTTCTGGAAAGTACCGACTACGTGGTTCGTAACGGTTACTTTCTGTTTGCTTGCGAACAATACGGCGCGTTCGGTACGGGCGCGAAAACGGTGCGTTTACAATTTGCCGAGGGGACGGCTGAGTTTACGCTTACGATTACGGACGGCAAAGAGCCTGCCTACGAATTGCCTGAGGGCAAGGTGTTTTTATTGCCCACCGTGGGCGGAACTCTGCCCGCAGTAACGCGCGTTTATCCATATCAAATTTACGACGTGATTTATACGCTCAAAGACGAAAATTCGTCTACCGTATACGAAAAGACGAACCCCACGCAAAGCGAGCTTACGCTCGATCTTGAAAACGGTTTATACGCGCAGGAGATCGTCGTGAAAAAAGGCGAGAACACGTTGGATACGTGGGCGGGGAAACTCGTCGTTGCCGACGAGGAGGATATCGAAGTTACGTTGCCCGAAAAGCACCTTTTATTCCTCGGCGAGGAAAGCGCTTTGCCCTTTACGCTCACCTGTTCGGGCGAGCCGTTTAACGAGGACGGCGTGGTCGTATACGAAAGCTTAGACGAAAGCGTGGCGACGGTAGACGAAAACGGGCTGGTCAAGGCGATTAAAAACGGCACGACGCAGATCAACGCCACCGTGCTCGGCGCGTTGAATAAAACGGTGAACGTCAGCGTTTGCGAAAAGAATATTTTTTCTGAAAATATGGCGGAGCATTGGCAGATCACCACGCGCTTGAACGCGGAGGGAAACGTCGTTTCAGGCACGCGCGGGAACACCGTTTGGAACGCGGAGGAAAATGCGCTCGTCATTAAAAAAGCGAGCCAAATAACCGATAACACGGGCGGAAGTATGCGTATTCCCGTTGCCGTGATCGAACCGATGCTTGCGATGGGAGCGACTTTCTGTCAGTTTGAAATAAAAGTAAACGAAACGTATATGAACACGACGGAGGCAGATACCGTGTCCGTGATGCAAAGGCAAACGCAGTTTGCAGGGACGAACGGCGAGAAGTTCGATTACGTTTCGGGCGCGAATATGGACGCGATCACGCAGGATATGCTCGTCGCGGACGAATACGTTACCATTATGCTCGATATGACGAAGCTGATTAACCGTTACGAGCAGGGCTTGTTCGATAGGCTTTATTTGTACCTTGGCGGCAAGAAAAACAGCGAGATCTCGCTTCGGAATTTTGCGCCGATCACGGCAGAGGAATACTACGAAATCAACGACCCGTTCTCGTATATGGGCAGTAAAGGCGTACAAATTCTCGGTACGAGAGACGCGGAAGGGAATACTACGACGACTACGCTTGCCAATATTTGGGATAACGACGAGGGCGCGTTTACCACTTATATCGACAAGGGCGCGTATCACGGTAATAACGATTGTATTCGTTTTAACGTGAACAACGGTGATAATCATCTTTCTGCGGTCTACTTAATGGAAAAGCTTTCCGCCCTTCAAAAAGCAGAGGGGAAAGCGTATATAAAATTCGACGTAAAAGTGGACGAGACGTACGTAAACTCTACGGCAACCAACGGAAAAGCCTTTTACTTCTGGGTGCGTTGCAGTCAAACCACGTTGGCTTCGGGGATAGGTCCGAGCGCGGACGCTTCAAATTTGAAAGCGGATACGTGGACGACGTTGTACGTAGACGCAGAAAAATTGCTTGACTATTATCATAACGAGGCTGATTATTTGATGTACTTCCAATTCACGATGTACGGCCCCGCAGGAGCAAAGATTTCGTTTAGGAATATGCAGGTTGCAACGCAAGCGGAATATACGGCGGCGACGGAGAATGAAAAGGCTTGATATAAGGCTGATCGAACGAAAAAAGAAAAAAATAAGCGCGTGCTTTCGCGCGAAGGAGATTATTATGAATAAGAACGGAAAGAAACTGTTACATTTGGCTTTGGCGGCTACGTTGGCAACGACGGCGCTTATGTCGGCGTGCTCGCCGATTGGCGGACAGACGCAAAGCGACGGGGATATCGGGGATAAAAAACGTATTACGGTTTCCGTCTATAACGGCGGTACGGGTACGCAATGGATCGAGGATATGGCAAAAGTTTGGAATCAAACGAGCGAAAACTATCACATCACGATCCGTCCGGAAAAGATCGATTATTTGCTTACGGAATTGCAAACGACGCCCACGGCGGACGCGTATTATACGGCGGACGCAAGCTATTTTTCCGCGGTGAAAGGCGGGCTTTTGGAAGATCTTTCGGATATTTTGAGCCTCAAAATGGACGGCGACACCAAGACGATCGGCGAGAAGTTCGAAGCCGTACCCGATTGGTATAACGATTGGAAACAGATCGCTACCAACAGCGGACAGGGTATGTATTTGTTGCCCTACGCGGATATGTTCAACGGGATCTCTTTCGATTACGATCTGTTCAGAGAGCGCGGTTGGTTGATCTCCGCAGACAAGAACGATTCGCAGGTGATCGCAGACCTTGCGGCGCAAGGGGTCCAGTGTAATGTTTCGGGTACGGAAATACTTTGTACCGGTTACACGGGCGATCTCGATTATTTCTATTATGATATAAACGAGCCTATTATGAGCGCGGGTAAGGACGGCTTATACGGCACGTACGACGATGGACAGCCTACCACCGAAGAGGAATGGAATAGAATGCTGGCAAACATTTCCGCAACGGCGAAGGTATTTCTTTGGTCGGGTATGTACGATAGCTACGTAAACTTAACGTTCGAGGCGGTGATGGCGCAGTATTCGGGTATGGACGCGTTTGACGCTTGGATCACGTTTGACAGTAACGGTAAGGAGGTTACTATGTCGGACGGTACGAAGAAAGTGATCACGATCGATAACGGATACGAGGTGTACGGTTTAGACGGTTATAAACGAGCGTTTGAATTTATGAAAAAGTATTTCAACAATTCGCTGTACAATCATCCGAAGTGCATTTCAAACATTACCCACCTTGAAGCGCAAAATCTGTATTTGCTCGGTTTCTATGAACAGGCGGATAATCCTTTAACGGCAATGCTGGTTGACGGCGCTTGGTGGGAAAACGAAGCGCGCGCTATGTTCGAGGCGTTAAAGGAATCGGGCGAAACGGACAGAGGCTACGGTAAACGCGATTACAGATATATGCTTTTGCCTAAGCTGGAAGGACAAAAGGGTATCGACGACGCGGGGAACGGCTCGGTGCTTGCCGTTCAAAACTCGGGTACGGTAATGGTTCCCAAAATGGAAGATAAGGAAAAGCTTGCGGCTGTAAAGGAATTTATCGCTTATACTATGTCCGACGAGAATTTGCGTAAATTTACGGTACAAACGGGCGTTATCAATCCTTATTATTACGAATTGACGGAAGCGGACAGAGAGGCAATGACGCCGCTTGCAAACGCGACGTGGGATATCTACCACGATACGGAAAATATCGGTTTGGTTCGTCCTACGTTGTTGCAGGCAACCGTTCCCGTGCGTTTCCTCGATACGACCTCTACGGTTAAAGAGCTTCCTTTCTATGCGGGGAACGCAAGCTACGGCGGTATTATGAAAGCGCTGTATTCTAATAAATCGATCGACGATTTCGTGAAAGGGGCTAAAAATTATATTTCCGTAAACGTATGGAAGGATTTGGTTGCTTCGGCGAGAGCGGAGGGGTTCTATGCAAACGGTGACTAAGGGAAAAAGGAAAGTATCGCAAAGGGTAGTGAAGAAATATATTTTCGTCGCTACGGCATTGGCGTATCCCGGACTTTTGTTTTTCGTATTCTTTTGCGGTACGAGTTTCGGTTCGATCATAATGAGTTTCCAAAAAATAGATTACGCCGGTAATGCGACGTGGAACGGTTTGGAGAATTTCAAGACGTTTATCAAATTCTTTTTCGGCGCAGACGACCGCGTAACGATCGGTGTGAAAAACGCACTTATTTTGTACGGAATGAGTTTGATAATGCTGCCGTTCAACCTTTTGCAAGCGTATTTGATTTTTAAGAAATGTTGGGGACACGCGGTGATGCGGGCGTTGATAATGATTCCTTCCATCGTTTCGTCGCTTTTAATGGGACGTATCTTTATGAAAGTGGTGGACTGGATCATTCCCAGCATTATGATCAACACGTTCGGAGCGACGGACGTGCCGAATTTGTTGCAAGATCCGTCGTATGCGTTTTGGACGTGTTGGTTCTACGGATTTTGGTCGGGCGGTTCGGGCGCAATTATTATTTATCCTAACGCAATGGCGGCAACGGATAAAGAAATCTACGAGGCTGCCAAAATAGACGGTGTATGTACGATGTGGCAAGAAATGTGGTATATCATTTTACCTATGATGTATCCTACGCTTTCGACGATTCTTATCACGGGGTTTGCAGGCGCGTTGATGAATTCCGGCTCGTTGACGATATTCTATAAGTATTCCGCGCCCGTAGAAGCGTATACCTTGGGATATCACTATTTCGTGCAGGTAGCCAACGCAAAATCGCAGGTGGCATACCCGCCTCTTGCGGCAGGCGGACTTTTATTAACCGCCGTGATTACGCCGCTGACTTTGTTTTTACGTTGGTTTTTGGATAAACACGATCCTATGGAGGGTTAATATGGCAATGAAAGCTCAAATAAAAAACAGAACGGTTGGAGAGAGAATTTCTTTCATCACCGCGTGGATTGCAAAAATTTTACTTTGGCTGTTTATGGTTGCGCATTGTTTAAGCTTCGTATGGGCTTTATCTTGGTGCGTCACCAGCTCTTTTAAGGGATTGATCGACTTTACGTTGAATCCCGTCAGTCTTCCGGAAACTTGGAAATGGAGCAATTATAAAGAGGCGTTTTCCAAATTTTCGATGCTTGCGCCTACGCAGGACGGAACGATGGTAAGATACGGGATAGCGCCTATGCTGTTGTATTCTTTCCTGTACGCAGCCGGTACGACGTTCGTCCTGATGGTATTGATCACGATGTGCGCTTACGTCATTTCTAGATACAAATTTTTCGGAAAGGAATTTATTTATACGCTCGGTATCGTATTAATGGTTATTCCCATTATCGGCGCGGGACCTGCGGATATGCGATTGAATCGTTTGTTAGGCAGATATAATAATTTGTTGTTCGTTATTCTTACTCCGTCGGGCACCGTGTTTTCGGGATATCAATTTTTGATGATTTATTCGGCGTTTAAAGGGTTGTCTTCGTCGTATGCAGAGGCGGCGGAGATAGACGGAGCAGGACATTGGCGGATATTCGTCGAAATTATGTTGCCTATGGTGCTTCCTACGGTTGCAACCTTCTTTATCTTGAATTTTATCGGATATTGGAACGGTTACGGCACCTTCCTCATCTATCTGCCGAGTTATCCGAGTTTGTCTTTGGGAATATTCGATTTCGAATCGCGATCGTCGGTTGAAGGCGTACCCGCTACGGTCGTTATGGCGTGCTACGTAATCGTAATGATCCCCACGGCGACGTTGTATTTGTGTTCTCAAAAATTGATAACGGCTAAATTTATCGTTGGAGGATTAAAAGGATGAGAAAATTATTGCTTTCCTTGTTTGCGTTTTCCGCCGTTTGCTGCGCCCTTTTCGGGATAAAAACGGGCAACGGCGCGACGCAAGCGCAAGCGGAAGAAACGGCTTCGCTCGATCCGACGTATTACGCGTTGGTTCTTAACGAATATTCCGTGCCGAATTATGAGGAAGGGGTAAGGATCACCGACCCGCAAGGTAAAGAGGTGGAAGTCCGTTACGGCGTGTTTCGTCCGCTGTCCGTAGGCGAGTATACGATCGAATATGCGGACAGAACGCAAACGTTGACGGTACTTTTACATTCTTATCCAATGAGCTTTGACGTTGAGGATACGTTTCAAGACTCCTATAAAGCGGGGCAGTTCGTCTATATCGGCGCGGCGGCCGCAACCGACGCGTTCACTTCGTATACCGAATACGACGTCAACGTATATTGCAATAACGAGCGGATCGGCGGGTTTCAAAACGTCGTGAAAGAGGAAAAGAAATTTTCCCTGCCGACGGCGGGCGAATATCGCGTCGAATATGCGTTCGAGGACGTTTTGGGCGGTACGCAAACACAAAGTTACACGTTTTCCGCCTCGAATGAACCCGTAATCGTATACGATCGGGTAGACGCTTACGTCAGATACGAAACGCAGGTCAACCTTGGCGTATCTTACGGTTATTACGAAAAGGAATTTTACGACGTATCGGTGTCCGTTGTCAAGCCCGACGGGGTGAAAGAAACGGTAACGGACGTATACTATCTTCCCGAAACGTTGGGCGAATATACGATCGTATACGAAAGCAACGTCAACGGCGCGGCGTTAAGGGAAGAGCAGAAATTCGAGGTCTATTACACCCCCGCAAATTATTTAAACGTATCGGATAAGGCGGAAGTTGCCGTCGGACAGAAATTGCCCGATTACGTAGCTCGCAGCGAAGAAACGCCCGAAACGGGAGCTTCCGTAAGCGTGCTTGCCGCGGATACCTTTTATTATAAGCCTATCGTGGATTTGCGTACCTTGACGAAAGACGATACGTTGATTTCTTTCTACCCGTCCACGACGTGCAAAAACGTCACGAATATCTACGTGTATTTGACGGATATTTACGATCCGACGAACGTGATTTCCATTCGGTTTTGGAAAAATCCCTGGACGGCGGATAACTGCTATTTGATGGTAAAACGAGCGCAAAACTCCTACGGCGTTTCTAACGAAGCGGCGACGAAAGGACAGATCAGAAAACTGTATGGAACGGTTGCTTATTACTGTTCGTTGCGTCCCGATCAGTTCGGCTCGGATTTGTTTAATTTGCAATACGACGGCGCAACGGATACGCTCTATTCCACCATTCGCGGTACGCAATACGAGGTGTTGGAACTCTGTTCCGAGGAACTTGATTTCGTGGACAGATTTTACGGCTTTACGACGGGAGAAGTGTACGTATCCGTCAAGATCGGCGGTTACGGCGGTATCTATTTGCAAGAGATCGCCAATACCGATATGACGACGATCGGCGTAGAGGAATACGATCTCGGTGAAAACTATATCGTGTTTGACGAGTATTACGAAACGCGTCCTATGCCCGTAAAGGGGTATTCTTATACCGTTCCTACCGTACACGCCTCTCCCGTTTGCGGCGAAACGCTGAACATTATTTATAGCGTATACGACGAAAACGGAAACGCCGTGGAAACGAAAAACGGCGCGTTTACGCCAACGACGGGAGGCGAATATAAAATCGTGTATTCTTCCCCGTTAAAGGATTTGAAGATAGAAAAAACGCTTACGCTGACGGTGAAGGAAGCTCCTACGGAGATACAGATAGAACTGCCGCAAAACCAAAGCGCGCGTTCGGGCGAGTACTACGCGATACCGAAAATATCCGCCGTCGGCGGCGAAGGGGAATATACTTACGCGTATAAACTGTATAACGAAGACGGCGAATATATCGCGGACGATTTCGGACGATATCTTATCACGACGGGTAAAACCGTTATCGCGGAAATTACCGTTTGCGATTACGTTGGGTATAAAAAAACGTTTTCTTATCAAGTAGAGGTCGATAACGACGTTTCCGTTCTGACCTTGCAAGAAGCGTTGCCCCGCGCCGTTCGGGCTGGCGAACAACTGACGTTACCCGCTTTCGAAGTCGTAGATTATCGAACGGGCAAAGCTCTTGAAAAACAGCTCGTCATTAACGGTGAAGTCGTTGCGTTAACAACGGAAACATATACGTTGACCGTACCGGAAGTCGAAACGCTGACCATTCGTTTTGCCGGCGGTCTGGGAACAGAAGCTGAAACGGAGGAAGACGCGTATACCTATACGATAGAAGTTCTTCCGAAAGAATCTTCGCAATCCGATCTTATAAAATATGACGAGGAGAAAACGGACGTTATCTATTTGGAGAACGGTATGACGTTCGTATCGAAAACGGAGGGCGATACAAGGGTTTCGTATCCGTATGCAGTACCGGCAAACGGTATCGAATTGAAATTCGCCGTAGGCGGCGAGCAATTCGAGCAATCCGCGGTGATTTTGAGTTTTACGGACGAAAGGGACGCGTCGAAAAACCTTTCTTTTAAAATCAGCGGCGTTGACGTAAAGAGATCAACGGCGACTATCGAGCAGATTGGCGTCGGTGAAAAATATGCGATCAGCTGCATACAAGGCGTTTATACGGAAAACTGCGGTTCGGCGGAACGTATCGAAAAAATCTACTACGTATTCGACGTATTGTTTTACTCGCAGGACGGCAGTATAAGGACGACTTCGGACGCGGAGATCATTCGCGCGAAAACGTATACGAACGGCTTGTCTTACGCGGGATTTAGCGACAATTTATCCTATTTGGATATCGCAATGGAAAGCGCGGCGGTCGGCTTTGAGGTGTCCGTGGATACGATCGGAAACCAAAAGTTCAACTATGCGCTTTTCACGAATACGACCTTGCGCGACGGCGATAACGCAGGGCCTATGTTAAAGACGGATGAACCGTTGGTAAGCTCCACCGAAGCGTACGGCTCGACGTATAAAGTTCCGATGGCTACGGCGCACGACGTATTACAGGGATCAGGCACGGTACGCGTTACCGTTTTGACTCCTTCGGGAAATAAAGTGATCAATAACGTAGCAATGGGAGAAGATATTTCTTTTGCATTGACGGAATACGGTTATTATAAAGTGCAATACGTTGCGACGGACGCGATCGGTCAAAAATCGACGAAGGAAATCAAAGTGCTCGTCAAAGACGAAACCCTTCCCGTATTCAATTTGAGCGGCAGTTATAAGACCTCGTATACCGTCGGAAAAACGATAACGTTGCTTGCAGGGACGGTAAGCAACCGTACGGACGCAGAAATACGCATACTCGTCAAAAGACCCGATATGCAATACGTATTTCTGCAAGCAGAGGAAAACTTTTCTTTGGATATGCTCGGTGAATACGAAATCGTGTATCTCATATACGATTCGAGTAACGCAATCACCAGAACGGCTTATAAATTTGAGGTAAAAGCAAAATGAAGAAAACAACGAGAATTTTGGCTTTAATAAGCGCATTTTTACTGTCGGCGTCTTGTTTTTTCGGCTGCAAAGGGACGGCGTCTAAACCTTCGACAACGACAGCGAGCGACGTTTACGACCCCGACGCCGGTATCGATCGCAAAAAGATCGTTGCTCCGCTCGTCGAAAACGGCAGGACGGAATATAAGATCGTTCACAGCGCAAACGTAACGGAAACGGAGGAATATGCCTGTGAGGAATTGCAAAGTCTGCTCTATCAAAGCACGGGCGTAGCCCTTCCGATTGTCAGCGAAAGCCTCGTATCGAATAAAGCTACGAACAAAATCATTTCGGTCGGCGAAACGGAGCTTTTGGCGAATGCGGGATTCGATATCGACCGCGAAGCGTTGAGTACGGACGGCTTCGTTTTGAAAACGAAGGGCAACGGCTTGTATATTTACGGCAATAATCAACGCGGTACGCTTTACGGTGTGTACGATTTTTTGGAAAAGATCGTAGGCGTTAAATTTATTACAAGCGATTGTACCTATGTTCCCGAGCTTTCCAAGATCGATTTGCCGACGATGAACGTTACGGAAGTACCGTATTTCCCGTATAGGGGTATGTGGACGTATCAGGCAAACCAAAAAACGGAAATTTCGCAAACTTGGTATGCTCGTTCGAGAAATAACAACGAGTTTGCCGTCCGCGAAGAAAAGTACGGCGGCGGGATCGAATGGGCAAAACAAATGGATCCTGTACACAGTACGTTAAGTTACGTGCCGAACACCGAATATTACGTAACGGAAGAGCAAAAAGCGGAAAACGCGCATATGTACTGCATTAAAAACGGCAACGTGTTGGATATTTGCTTTACGGACGGTATGACGGAGGACGGCAAGATCGACGAAAGTATGGAAGTAAGCGCGATAAAAGTCGCGTTGGAAAGCTTCAAGAATTTTGCTTTGGCAGAACCGGAAGCAAAATATTTTAGTTTCGGGTTTATGGATACGACCGAAAGCTGTACTTGCGCCGATTGCGTAAAGTCTAATCAAAAGTATACCATCACCGGTACGTATATCCGTTTTGCGAATTTGTTGATGGAAGAATTCAACAAATGGAAAGCGGAACGAATGCCCGACCGAGAGGTTTATTTGATGATTTTTGCTTATATGAACCGTATGAAAGCGCCCTTGGTATTCAACGAGGAAACGGAAAAATATGAAGTGAGAGAAGGCGCGGCGTTGCACGAGGACATCTACGTGCGTATCACGCCTTGGTGGGCAAATCATTATTACGCTTTGACCGATCCCAACCAAACGCAGACCTGGGCGCATACCGTTTTGGAGGAATGGAGCTACGTAACGGATAACGTTATGGCTTGGACGTACGCTGCGGCATTCGGCAATTGCCATTGGTATTATCCGGTAAGGCAGAAATACGTGGATCAGATTAAGGAATTCGGCGCGGTTAATACGGAATATATGTTTGTACAACTGGTGGGTTGGGAGCCTTCGTGGCAAACGTATATGGACGAATACGTTTTGTCGAAATTGCTTTGGAATCCAAACCGTGACGTGAATCAGCTCACGGCGGAATTTTGTTACTATTATTTCGGGGACGAAGCGGACGACGAGGTAATGCAGTTCGTTACGTTTTTCGACGAGTATTACCGTGTGGCGGAAGAAACGTCAAATCGGAAATTCTTTTTCCAACAGTTAACGGGATATACCTATCATAAGCTGGAATATTTGGAGTATGGCTTAGAGGTGTTGGATACGGCAAAAGAACAGGTGAATGCCTCCACGTCGTATTCCGAAGCGGAAAAACAAACGCTTGCAAAGCGTTTGGACCTCGTCCGTTTGACGCCGCTTTATATGCGAATGTACAACGGCAATCAATATTTCCAAGACAACAAGACGAAAAGACAAGAATCGGTAAACGCGTTCTTTGATTTGTGTTACGAGCTTGGAATTGCGTATTACGGAGAAAATCGCTCGATTTACAGCTTATTTGAAACGTACGGTTATCAGGAGAAATAAGGAGTTATTTTATGTTGCCTCATATAGAAAAGTGGAAATTGCCGAAAAGTAATTTTCCGACGGCTTGGCAAACGGTTATTTTTCGAAATTACGGTTACGTTTCCAAGGATAAGATCGCAAAAACTTTGCGTTGTTCGGAGGAAACGGTCGTATTCGAGGCAGAGCGTATGGGGTTGGAAAGCGAAAGCTACAACCCCATATGGGAAAACAAAGGGTATATTACGATCCTTCGCAATAATTGGTGGGTGTTGCCCTATTCGCAACTGCAAACGCTGCTTGGCATTTCGGAAGAAAAGCTGGAATTTATTTTAAAAGAAGAGGATTTTTTGAACGTAAAGCTCGGTTGGTGTAAGCCGATTTGCGAGGAGGTGGTTTACAGTCCGCTTTCCAAAGAGGAAATTGCGCAAACGAAAGCCGTTCGTGCGGCGATCAAAGGCGTACGAAAGATAGAATATTGCGAGCCGTTTCGTTTCTATGATTTTTCAAACGAGGCGAACGTTTCCGTCGGCGGAGAAAAGGAGCTGATCATACATTCCTATCAAACGCCGTGTGGAAACGCGTTCGCGGTAGACAGTAAAGAATATTTGCCAAATGCGCTTTTAAAAGAATATAAAAAACGCGGGATCAAAGGTCTTTGGTTTCACAGCGTTTTATCAACGTTATCTCCGTATCCGTTTAAGCCGTCGTTATCGGCGGAATATCGGGAAAACAGAAGACGTTTAAAAGACCTTATCGCCCGCGCCAAAAAATACGGGATAGGTATTTATTTATACTTCAACGAACCTCGCGCGTTGGCAATCGAAGATTTTACGGATAAAACGATTGAGTACAAAGGACATACGGTCGGCAAACAAGCGTGTTTGTGTTTTTCGAAACGAGAAGTACAAGAGTATTTATACGGCGCGGTGAAAGATCTTTTGACGGATTTAAAAGAACTGCGAGGCATTATTACGATCACGATGAGCGAAAACGCTACGCATTGCCGTTTTCAAGCGAAAACCAATTGTCCCGTCTGCGCGTCCATTTCTAACGAGAGCTCGGCAGCGGCGGTAAATAATACTTTTTATCGCGCCGCCCGCGACAGCGGAACGGATACGGAAGTGATCGCGAATTTATGGGGGTGGAAAAAAGAGGAGATAGACGGCAAAGAACGCGTTAAGGGCGTTGCGCTTTTGGATAAGGGCATTTCCGTAATGGCGGTCAGCGAAACGGATTTACGGATTGAACACGGCGGCGTACAAGCGCGCGTTATCGATTACTCTATGTCGCACGTCGGACCGAGCGAGTTTAGTAAAAACACGCTTTGTTATGCCAAAGAGCTGGGACATAAGATCTATGCCAAAGTACAAGTGAACAACAGTTGGGAATGTTCCGCCGTTCCCGCCTTACCCGTATTCGATTTGGTGCAAGAACATATTGAAAATTTGCAAAATATCGGAATGGACGGGTATATGCTTTCGTGGACGTTGGGCGGGTATCCGACGCTGAATTTGGACTTGGTAAGCGCGTTTATGGAAAATAAAGAGTTCTCTTTGGAAAAATGGTATAAAAAACATTTCCGAGAAGAGGCGAACGGGGTACATAGCGCCGTAAAGGAATTTTGCAAAGGATTTAAGCGTTTTCCGTTCAGTATCGACGCGTTGTACTTTTCCCCGAAAAACGTAGGATGCGCAAATCTTTGGGATCTGGAAGCGGAAGAAAAGTTTTCGGCAATGGTAGGACTTTCTTTCGACGATTACGAAAATTGGATAAAGCCGTATCCGTATGAGGTTTACGTTTCGGAATATAAACGCTTGCTTTTCCATTGGAAAAAAGGCTTGAAAATATTGCGTACAATGCAGGGAAATCCCGCAGCGGCGGAAACTTTGCTGTTTGCGGAAGCGGCGTATTTGCATTTTGAAGCGGATCTGTTGCAAACGGAATTTTCCTATTATAAAAGAAAGGAGAATTTCAATGCGGAAAGGCTGTTAAAAATTACGCGTCGGGCATTGCGCGCTACGAAAGAATTGATGCTTTTGCAAAGCAGGGACGCGCGTATCGGCTATGAGGCCTCGAACCATTATTTCTATAACAAAAGAACGTTGACGGAAAAAATCGTCAATTGCAAAAACATTATCGGGGAGCTGAAAAAATGAAGGATTTTTTTCAAATAGGTCTGGGGAATATTAGCGTAGAAGCGTGCGTGATCGTAAACGGAACGGCGGTGTATCCGCAATACGAGCGTACGTATTCAAGAAAAAGCGAATACGCACAATTCGTGGGAACGGATAAACGGTTTGTCGATACGATCTACGTAGACCGCAAAAACAACGAAGTCGTTGTAAAAAGAATATTAAAAAACGTTTCGGACGGCGTTTTGAAGCTGTGCGAATTTGAATTTGATTTCTTTGATCTTTCTTTCGGAGGACAGTCCAAGGACGATTATTATTACAGCGTGGAATTGCCGAAACTGTACAGAACGTTTTCCTTTGCCGTTGACGAAAAGCGTTCCAAAGACGATATCAAAGAAAGCGATTTTGACAAAAAGGGAAATAATAAATGGATCGACGCGGCGTCCTTCCACCAACGCGTCAACCGTTCGGGCGATCAGCCGTTTCCTGCCATTTTGGTGAGTAATTATCAGTCGAGATTGGGCGTTGTTCACGGCTCTTTGTCGCAGGATACCTTTTACCATAATTATATCGTAACCCACGGGAGAGGGTTGGAACTCAAAGTATTTTCCTCTTTTATGAATACGGACTATATCGAGCTGGAAAGCGGGGGAAGCGTAACGGACGAATGGTATTTCGGGGCAACGGAAGAAGCGGATAATATTGAAAAGATTTTTGAAAATTATACTAAAATTTTGAGAAATAGATTAACGGTTGCCTATGGTCGTACGCAGATCAATCGCAAGGATATGGTATGGGGCTCGTGGAACGACGGGGTGTGGCGCGATATTTCCGAGGAAATGTTATTGGAAGAAGCGCGCGCGCTGAAAGCGCATTTTCCTACGGTAAAATGGTTGCAAATCGACGACGGTTACGCAACGTTTAACGAAAAACCGCACGGGCTTGGTATGCCTTACGAGGGTGAGTCGGGAGTGGATAGAATAAAATTCCCGAACGGCTTAAAAGCGTTTACGGATAAAGTACGGGCGGTGGGACTTCGTCCCGCTATATGGATAGGCGGAACTGTTCCGAATAAAACGAAATTGTATCAAGAGCACCCCGAATGGTTTATGGGCGATATGTTGGGAGGAATTGATTCCTACGTATTGGACGTTAGTCGCAAAGACGTACG